>JBFYRF010000188.1:0-7156 GCA_041302385.1 Anaerolineales bacterium
GCCAGGCCGGTGATGAAGCCGACCATCACCGACTCGGAGAAGAATTGCGCCACGCGCCCCAGCTTGAGGATCCCGGCCAGGATCGAGATCACCCCGGCCAGCAGCGCCAGGGAAGCCGTCAGCACGATAAACTCGGACGTGTTGGGTGCGGCGATCAGGCTGACAGTGGCAAACGACATCGTGGCGATGGCGGCCGAAGCCCCCACCACCAACTGGCGGGAAGTGCCAAACACAGCGAACGCCAGCAGCGCGATCGGGGCAGCATAGAAGGCAGTCTGCGGCGGCACGCCGGCGATCTGGGCGTAGGCCATGCCCTCGGGGATCACCAAGGCCGCCACCGTCAGCCCGGCGATCACGTCGAAGCGCAGCCAGGAACTCTGGTATTTGGGCAGCCACGCCAGAACCGGCAGGTAGCGCGTCAGGCCTCGCGGTTGGGGTCCTGCGGTGGTCTCCACAGCGGTTCTAGCCTCCGCTTTCTCTGTGGCCGCCAGGGCCAGTTCGTGCTCCCCAGCTCAGGGTGTAGCCCGGCTCCTCGGCTTGCCACCGGGCCACCGACATCTCGATCGCTGGTAGGACGGCGCCCGCATGAGGTCGTCCACGGGAACAGCTCGTCGTGGACGGGCTCTCCCCAGCTTGCGTCGGCCTACGGCCGATCCGCTCAGTCGCTCGCAGGAGCTACCCCCGCGGTGCCCCCATCCGCCCGCATCCCCAGGCGTCGCGCGAACGGAAGCAGAATCAGCAGCATGAGCACCACCCCTACCAGCACAAACGGCAGGGTGTCGGTCCCGGAGAAGCTCTGCGTGGCAACCAGCAGGGCGGCCGCACCGTTGCGGTTGGCTGTGCTCAGGCCCATGGCGGTGCGCACGCCCGGGTCACGCCCGCCGAGCAGCATGCCGATCACCAGCGAACCTACGATCAGCAGCACGACCGCCGCGATGCCGAGCGTTCCGATGAAGCTAAGGATATTGGAGATATTCAGCCCCAGGCCGACCACCAGCAGGATGAGGATGGACAGGCTGGAAATCTTCTGCATCACCGGCGCCCAATGGTCCGCAACGTCCGGCGAATGCGACTTGATCAGCATCCCCAGCAGCAGCGGGATCAGCATCGTCACGATCAACGACTGGGCGACGTCCCAGGGGTTGACCTCGACGCCCGGAAGGAGCAGCGGCAGGACGAGGGGTAGGTAGAAGATGGTGACGACCATGATCAGGAACATCAACCCCACCGCGTAGGCGACATTTCCCTTGGCGCCCTGGACCAGCTTGGGAATGAAGGGCGCGCCGGCGGCCGTCCCGAGCAGAATCACCCCGATCTGCATGGATTGCTCGAGAGGGATCACCTGGATGATGGCGTAGGCCAGGAGTGGTACCAGCACGAAGTTCGCCAGCAGCGCCAGGACGACGAGGCGAACGTTCTTCAGGGGTTGGGTCATCTGCTGGGCGCTCAGGCTGAGACTCATCGCCAACATGCTGGTCACGACGAACAGCAGGCCGGAGATCCCCGCCAATGTCGAGAGGAATTCATTGAGCGTCATGTCATGCTCCTTTGCGCTCCGCCTTGGGGGGCTTGCGCACTTTGGTGCAGCCCGGGGCGTTGAGTCTCCTCTTCGGGCCAGTCCCATTGTGCCGGGATCAGCGGTCAAAGATCGGTGCTCATGCCCCGGGTTCTTGCAGCCGCCAGATCGCCTCAGGCGGCTGGCGGGACGTCATCGGACGGAAGGAGCGCCTCGGCCCACCAATCCGGGGGCTTCACCGCGACCGGCGTGAAGGCCACGCGCTGCTCCCCTGCAATCGGCGGCAACTGATCCATCACCTTCGCCTGGCGAGCGACCACGGCCTCCTTGGTGATATTGAACACCGTCAGGTCCTGAGTCTGGACCACGGGTCCGCTGTACACCGCGCCAAGCTCCGCAAAGACCATCTGGATGACCTGGGGCGAAAGGAGCGTGTGACAGAGACCGGCCATGCGCGGCTTGGCAAGCCCGAACACCTTGCCGGCAGCGCGTGGCGAAGTGTGGGCGGCATTGAGGGCGATCGTCGCCCGCTCGATGGACAGGCCCGAGGCCGCGGCCAGCGCCGCCGCCGGCGGGAAGCATTCGTGGATCAGCAGATCGACGCCTCCTTCACAGGCACGCACAAGCGGCCAGCAGGCGCGGGTGTCGCCCGAGAAGGCGAAGGAAAGCCCGGCGAAGTCGAGGCGATAGCCGACGGCGCCGCTGATGGCGTGGACCACCGGGAACGACGTCACCTTGACGCCGTTGGCCTCGTAGACCACCTGGGTCTGACTGAAGTCGAATTCGGAGGCGACGATCTTCATGCTGTCCGGGTTGATGGCGCCGGCGCCGGCTGCGGTGTCCCAGGCAAGCGCTTGTTCGATCCCTTGGACGAAATGTAGCGTGCCCAGGCGTGGCTCGGTCCCGCTGGGCCCCCAGACGTAGACCGGGCCATCGGCGCGTCCCACCTTGGAGTAGCTGCCGGAGAGTGTGATCAGGTCAGCCGTGTGGTCGGCGTGCAAGTGGGTCAGAAAGACCTTGTTCAGCTTGTTGACCGGCAGCTTCAGACTGGCGTAATTGGCGATACAGCCGCTCCCCAGGTCGAAGACCAGCAGGTCTCGCTCCGGGTTGCCGACCTCCACCAGCATGCTGATCGAGGCCTGGGCGCGCGTGACCCAGGGATTGCCACTCCCGAGTACCGTCACGCGCAGTTCGCCGTCCTCGAGCTTCTCTTCACCCGGAACGAAATTCCCGGGGTACGGGTGCCGCGGCTTGCCGACAACCGGGGTCAGCGTAATCGCCATGGTTCCGCCAGCAAAGGTCGGCATCGGCAGGGACGTGGGCTTGTTGTCCACCATCTTCAAATCCTCCTGTTGTTGAATTCTTTCCTTGTCCGCAGGGAATTCCGGCGGTCAGGGAACCCCTGCGGCTTCTTGCCGTGATGTGCTGTTCCAGTTGCGCCGAAGTTGGCCAAATCGCCGAACAATGCCAGCGTCAGGCGGACGGATCCCCAGCAGCAAGACCAGCGCCAGGGTGTTGGTCCGGAGGGCCCAGTTGCGCCGCATCAACCCGGAGCGCGGCACGCTCGTGCCGCGCAAATGAACAGGTCGGAGTCGGCTGGGCGTTCATTCAACCCTCCAGGCGGTTGACCGAGAGAACTGGCAGGTGCAACTCATACAGGGTGTTGAGCACGCCGGCCAGGGCCGACTGGTCGATCAACTCGCCCTGCAGTGTGGTGATCGGCGGGCTGGTCTCCCGATCGATCGGCTGGATCGCCAGCCCTTCCAGGCGGTCCTGCCAGGTCGGGTCAATCCGGCCCTCGACGATGATCTGGTAGAAGGCGGGACGATCGAATGGCGGTGCGGGTCTGGCGGCAGGGATAACCATGCCTTGAGCGTAGCCGATCCGTCCGTTGCGGACCGCCACCGAAGGGTGAAGAAAGGGTGTATTCCGGGCGCAGGATCGCCGGTCGGACGCCTGAGCTCAGAGCGCGGGCAGCAGGCCGAGTTCCTCGGCCCTGGCGACGGCCTTCCAGCGCGTGCTGACGCCAAGCTTGGCGTAGATGTTAATCGAGTGGCGCTTGGCCGTGGCGGGGGAGATGTGCAGCTGTAGGGCGATTTCCTTGAAGCTCAGCGGTGTGCGCAGCAGGCTCAGCACCTCCAACTCCCGCGAGGTCAGAGGCTCCGCCAGGGCGAGATTGCCGGCCGAGTGGGGACCCGGTGGGGCAGGGCTGGCGGCGGCGACTGGACTCTCGTGTTCAGATGGAAATGCCGTCAGGAGGCGCCGGATGTTCTCCGCAGCGTGTCCTTGATCCGCAACCCTGGACAGCAGCTTATGCATGGGCTGGCCCAGGTCGACGAAGGGCCGGACGAATCCCCCGGGGCGTGCCAAGTCGATCGCCCGCTTCAGTTCGGCGTCGGCGCGATCGGGTTCGCCCTGGGCTTCCAGCGCCAGGGCGCGCAGTGCCAGGAGCTCGATCGCGTGGCGGGCGTTGTGGGTGCGCTCAACGATTTCCAGCAGGGAGTCCAGCACCTGCCATGTCTGGGCGGGATCTCGGGTCAGGCTTCTGGCCACCAGAACGCGCGCCCGGGTCAATTGAGGTTCCTCCAGCCACTGGAGCGGCCGATCGGGAGGTGGGCCGGTCAGGCTATCAGCCCAATCGCCAGCGCCCTCCAGGTCCCCGTCGAGAAGCATCAGCCGGGCGCGCAGGGATTGGGTGCGGGGATCTTCGCTGCCGCGTTGCTCCAGGTCATACCGGCTGATCGACTCCACCAATTGCCAGGCCTTGGCGCTTTCCCCTTTGGATTGATGGATCAGTGCCAGCCCGGCGACCGCGTCGCGGTAGGGCGAGGTGTGGGCCGCGTAGCGGTTGTCGACGATCCGGGCGAAATATTGCGCGGCAGGCTCCAGTTCGCTACGCAGGTAGCCGACCATCCCCAGGTGCCAGTCCCCCCAATGACCCATGAGCCGATTGCCGGCGTGTAAGGAGTTCTCGACCAGCAGTTGAGCCGACTGCTGCGCCCGGTCGAGCCACCCGGCATTCATGTAGATGAAGCCCATAGACTGGAGGATGAAGAGGGCAAAGAGATCGGACCGGTCGGAGTGCGCCTGGTATTCCTTGAGGAGCAGCTCTTCGGCTTCGAGTGCCCGGCCGCTGGCTTGCATCGACACGGCCAGGTACACCATTGCCCCGCCGTGCACGAGCTTCCACGATGGGGGCACGAGGGTCAGCACCTGTTGGCACAGCTCGATGGACCGCGTGGTCTGGTTGCTGAAGTAGGCGTGCACGGCCTGGATCAGGAGGATTTGCCCGCGCAGAATCTGCCGGTCGTTCGCCGGCAATCGAGCCCCGTCCTGCGAATCCAGCAGCACTGCGACCTGTTGGATAGCTTGAGCTTGAAGATTGAGTCGCCACGAGAACTGCAAGGCCCACGCCCTGACCATCAACAGGTGGGGCTGCTGCTGGATCACCTCTTCCGGCATCAGGCGGAGCCAGCGCTCCAGGGTTGGGCGGTCCTCGCGGTTGAGCACCTGGCGCAGTCCGGCACCCATCTGGCGCGCCGCCAGATCGAAGTCGCCCGCCGCCAGGGCCTGATGCAATGCCTCATCGATGAGCCCGGCCTCTTCGAACCAACCGGATGCCCGGCGGTGCAGGTCGGCAACCTTGTCCGGCGTCATCTCGGCGGATAGTCTTTGCTGTAGGAGTTGCCGGAACAGGTGATGATAGCGGTACCAGCTCCGCTGGTTGTCCAGGGGCGTAATGAAGAGCTCCGAGCGCTCGATCCAATCCAGACAGGCGCGCGCATCCCAGGCAGGGTCGGGTTCGCCGAGGACGGCTTCACACAGGGAAGCGCAGAAGCGATCCAAGATGGAGCTCTTGACCAGGAATGCCTGGATCGCCGGAGGCTGGCGGGTGAGCACTTCGTCCAGCAGATAGCCGGTGATGTTGGCATCCTCGCTGGACAACGCGGACAGAACGGATTCCTGGCTGCCTCCGGAACGGAGGGAAAGGGCCGCCAGATGGAGACCGGCGGGCCAGCCTTCAAATCTCTCTTCCAGGAGCGGCAGGGCATTCTCGCCCAGCGGAGTGAGCTGCGACTGCCTCACATAGGCGGCCGTCTCCTCGGATGTGAAGCGCAGGTCGCGGGTGCGAATCTCGCCGACCTTCCGCTTCGCCCGCAGGCTTTCGAGCGGGATCGGCGGGCTGATGCGCGAGATCAACACCAGATGCAGCGGCAGGGGCCAGTGGCGCACCCATTCCCCGATCAGATTGTGCACGTCCTTACTGTGAATCGTGTGGTAGTCATCGAGGACAAGCACGACTTCGCCGGGAAGTCTTGCCAGTTCGTTGCTCAGCGTGGCGTTGAGGACGGCCTGGGGCGGTTGCTGCTGCGCCTGGAGCAGGGCGTGCGTTTCCTCACAGGCATCACTGTAGACCGTGCGCAGCGCAGCGATGAAGTAGCGCAGGAAGAGGTTGAGATCGCTGTCGTCTGCGTCCAGCGATAGCCACGCCGAAGGCAAGGAGGTTGCGTTCGGGTCCTTGACGGCGGCCATGCGCTCAAGCCAATTGCCGATCAGGGTCGTCTTCCCAAAGCCAGCGGGCGCACAGACCAGGAGAAGTTGCTGGTCAACCTCCCGGCTGAGGCGCTCGATCAGCCGCACCCGTGAGACCAGGTCGTTCGGCAGGCGCGGCCGGTGCAGCTTGGTTTGGAGAAGGATGGTGTCCTGGTCGGGCATGCTGCTGGAATGGACTCTGTCAGGCTATTCTACAGCAATACATTCCCGGGCGGTCTGACACGTGGGCAGAGGCTGGGCTGCCCAGCAGGCGGGCTCCCGGGACCGCAGTTCGTGTAATCCTTGTCCCCCTGACCCGTGTCCGTTGCCCAGAGGTCCCTGGGCCGAATTCCCTGCCAGTCCGGAGGCTCCTGAGGGCACGGGTGGAGACTCATGGTGGGCGCCCGGTTAACCATAGCGCTGGCCGCCTGATACCGAGCGGGCTGCGCCGAGCACTAGCGAGAGGCAAGCGAGGGATCTGCTCTTGCCCCGCCCTCCTGGGCCGCCGGTCTCTTGTCAAGAATCTGACTCTATCGACCATGCTCGAATCCGGCATCAGCCCGGGGTCGCCACCCCGGGGCGATTAATGCTCTCAACGAGTCGCGCTTGGACGCTCCCGCACCCACCGATCCCTTACGCATTGCCGGCCGGCCTCTTCCGCCAGCCGCTGTCCTTCTTGATCCCGTCGTCCTCCGGGTTGGCCACGGTCACCATGCCGATCATGGCGCCGCTGGCCAGCTTCGCCGGGGTGCCGACCCACCTGGTAGTCACGGCCTACCAGTCGTCCTCCGGGCTGCTCAACCTGTTCACCCCGACCTTCGCCGTCGTCACCGGCGCCCTGGCGATCGGACGGATCAACTTCGCCGTATGGTGGCGCTTCGTCCTGCCGCTGGTAGCCATGCTGGCAGTGGTCATCATGATCGTGCTATCCTCAGGCGTGCTGGTCGGCGCCGAGCTTGGGCGACGGGGCACGCGCTGCCCCGCGCCGGGAGGATGAGAGATGGCTTTCAATCTGCGCAACCGCAATTTCCTGAAGGAACTCGACTGCACCAAAGAGGAGTTTGAGTTCCTGCTCAAGCTGTCCGCCGATCTGAAGGCGGCCAAGTA
>JBFYRF010000189.1:0-4274 GCA_041302385.1 Anaerolineales bacterium
TCGTCGAGCAGGTTGACCTCATCGATGTAGAGCAGGCCGCGGTTGGCTGAGGCCAGCACGCCGGGCTCGAAGCGCCGCTCGCCGCGCTGGATGGCAGCCTCGATGTCCAGCGTGCCGACGACGCGGTCCTCGGTGGCCGAGACTGGCAGGTCGACGAACGAGGTGCGGCGCATCTCGACCGGCAGCGACTGGCCGGCGGAGCTGCGCTCGCGGCACTCGGTGCACCAGGTCGTCGGGCGGTCCGGATCACAGCCGAAACGGCACCCGGCGACCACCTGCACGTCGGGCAGCAGGGCGGCCAGGGCCCGGGCGGCGGTCGACTTGGCGGTGCCGCGCTCGCCGCGGATCAGGATGCCGCCGATGCGCGGGTTGACGGCGTTCAGCACCAGGCCACGCCGCATGCGCTCTTGTCCGACAATGGAAGTGAAGGGGAAGACGACGGCCAAGTTGCTGCTCTCCCGCGGCATTATACCCCGCCCGCAGGCTGCAGAGTGGGGGATGGTTGTCAGGGCATCTGTTCGCCCTTATAATGGCCATCCAGTCTTATGTGGAGTAAGCCGTCTTGAGCGATCCGACAGAACCGCAGCTTGGGGGAGAACCAGAGAGCGAGAAGCCGATGGACCAGGCCTCGGCGATGGACGCGCTGCTTGGGGGCGAAGGCTATGACCTCGAGACGCCGCGCCGGGGCGAGATTCGCAGCGGCACAATCGCCCGTGTGTCCGGGGGGGACATCCTGGTCGATATCGGCGCCAAGTCCGAAGGGTTGATCCAGGCCCGCGAGCTCGAGCACTTGTCCGAGGAACGCCGAGCCGAGTTGGTCGTCGGGCAGGAAATCAGCGTCTATGTCATCCGCACCGGCGGGCACGACGGGGAAATGCTGCTGTCGCTGTCGCGGGCCGATGAGGAGCGGGATTGGAGTGAGGCCGAGCGCCTGCTGGCCTCCCAGGAGCCGCTGTACGCCAGCGTCGGCGGATACAACAAGGGCGGTCTGATCGTCAAGCTCGGGAATCTGCGCGGGTTCGTCCCCGCCTCCCAGGTCAGCCTGTCCCGGCGCCGCCGGGCGGAGGGAGAGTCCCCGGATAAGCGCTGGGGCAAGATGGTGGGCGAGCCGATGGTGGTCAAGGTGGTTGAGGTCGATCGCCGCCGCAACCGCCTGATCCTGTCCGAGCGGGCCGCCGCCAAGGAAGCGCGCAAGCTGCTCAAGGAGCAGCTGATCGGCGAGCTCAAACCGGGCGACATCCGCCAGGGCCACGTGATCAGCCTGGCGGACTTCGGCGCCTTCGTCGACATTGGCGGGGCGGACGGGCTGGTGCACCTCTCCGAGGTCTCGTGGAAGCGCATTGCTCACCCGAAGGATGCGCTCAAGGTCGGGGATGAGGTCTCGGTCAAGGTGCTGAGTATCGATCCGGACCGCAACCGGATCAGCCTGTCGATGCGCGAGCTCGAGCCCGATCCGTGGCAGACCGTCACTTCGCGCTTGCTCGAAGGTCAGCTGGTGGAAGGAACCATCACCAAGCTGACGAAGTTCGGCGCCTTTGCCAGCATCAAGGGGCTGGAAGGCTACGACATCGAAGGCCTGATCCATATCTCCGAGCTGTCGGACCGCCGCATCGAGCATCCCAAGGAAGCGGTGACCGAAGGCGAGACCCTGGCCAGGCGCGTGATCAAGATCGACGGCGAGCGCCGGCGCATCGGCCTGAGCCTGAAGCGGGTGGACTCGGCGGAGTACGCCGAGATCGACTGGCAGGCGTCGACGCGCGCCCCGGCGCTCCTGGCTGAGGAGGAGCCGGCCGGCGAGGCGCCCGAGGATTTTGACGCTGAGCTGGAACAGGCCGAACAGCTGGGGATCCCCGAAGACGTGGAGGAGCCCCCACAGCCCGACGAACCCTCGCAGCCCGACGACGTGGAGGAGCTCCCACAGCCCGACGAACCCTCGCAGCCCGACGACGTGGCGAAGCTCCCACAGCCCGACGAGCCACCAGCTCAGGACCCGCAAGCGCAAGCCTGAGCACATGCGCAGCGCGATCCCAGGCGGCCGGGCGACCCCCCGGCCGCCTGATTGCTTAACGCCAGCTCAGACTTGGCCGGAGGGGGTCGACTTCTTTGGTAGAATGAGAGTGGACTTGGCCGAATTGAAGTCTGTGCGGAGGAACCTGCCGTGTCCGACAAGCTAGAGCGGTTCACCCAGCGTGCGCGGCGTGTGTTGAGCCTGGCCCATGAAGAGGCTGAGCGCATGCACCACAACTACATTGGCACGGAGCACCTGCTCCTCGGATTGATTCGCGAGGAGGGCGGGGTGGCCGGGCGCGTCCTGCGCGAGCTTGGGCTTGAACCGGCTCGGGTGAAGGAGATGGTCGAGCGTCTCACCGGGATCGGACGGCACACCGGCGGGCGCATCGAGCTGGCGCCCGGGACAGAAGAGGTTCTCCAGCTGGCGATCGAAGAGGCCCGGCGCATGGGCCATCATTACATCGGCACCGAGCATCTGCTGCTTGGGCTGGTGCGTCAGCCCGAGGGGATCGGCGTCGATGTGCTGCGTCGGCTGGGGGTGACCCCGGAGCAGGTGCGTCGGCAAACCCGGCGGGTGTTGCAGGAATCGCCCAGCCGCCGCCAGCCGCAGGCCGCGCCGAGCGGTGCCAAGCCCAAGGAGGCCGGCGGCAAGACGCCGCTGGTCGATCAGCTGGCCACCGACCTGACCTCGCTGGCCGAGGAGGGCAAGCTGGACCCGGTCGTCGGTCGTCAGACTGAGATCGAGCGCGTGATCCAGATCCTGGCCCGACGCACCAAGAACAACCCGGCGCTGATCGGGGAGCCCGGTGTGGGCAAGACAGCCATTGTCGAAGGGTTAGCGCAGCGGATTGTGGCCGGGGAAACCCCGGAGCCGCTGCTGGGCAAGCGCGTGCTGCAGCTAGACGTCGGCTCGCTGGTCGCGGGGACGATGTACCGGGGACAGTTCGAAGAGCGGCTCAAGCGGGTGATCGACGAGCTCAAGTCGTCCGGGGCGATCCTGTTCATCGACGAAGTTCACATGCTGGTGGGCGCCGGCTCGGCTGGTTCCTCGGTCGACGCGGCCAATATCCTCAAGCCGGCGCTGTCGCGCGGCGAGTTGCAGGTGATCGGCGCCACTACGCTTGACGAGTACCGCAAACACATCGAGAGCGACGCCGCGCTGGAGCGGCGTTTCCAGCCGGTGACGGTCGAAGAACCCTCGGTGGCTGAGACAATCGACATCTTGCGCGGCGTGCGCCGACCGTATGAGGAACACCACAAGCTGGTGATCACCGACGAAGCCCTCGAGGCGGCTGCCAACCTCTCGGCGCGCTATGTTACGGAGCGCTTTCTGCCGGACAAGGCGATCGACCTGATCGACGAGGCATCTTCGCGCGTACGCATGTACAAGAACCCGGCGGCGCAGACCATCAAGCAGACCATCGACGAACTCAAAGCGGCCAAGCAGGCGCATGCCCAGGCTGTCGACGAGGCTCGTTTCGATGACGCACAGGAGCTGATGCAGCGTCAGGCCGAGCTGGAAGACAAGCTCAGCCAGCTGCGCGCCGGGTGGCAGCGGAGCGAGGAGTCGCCGCGGGTCACTGCCGAAGACATCGCTGAGATGGTTTCGATGTGGACAGGTGTGCCGGTGATGCAGATCGCCCAGGAGGAATCTGAGCGCCTGCTGCTGATGGAAGGCGCGCTGCACCGGCGCATCATCGGGCAGGACGAGGCGATCGAAGCGATCTCGCGCGCGGTGCGGCGCGCCCGCGCCGGCCTGAAGGACCCGAACCGGCCGGTCGGCTCGTTTATCTTCCTCGGCCCGACAGGGGTCGGTAAGACCGAGCTGACAAAGGCCCTGGCTGAATTCATCTTCGGCAGCGAAGACGCCACGATCCAGATCGACATGTCGGAGTTCATGGAACGGCATTCGGTCAGCCGCTTGGTGGGGGCGCCGCCCGGGTACGTCGGCTACGATGACGCCGGGCAATTGACCGAGGCCATTCGACGCAAGCCCTACTCGATTGTGGTCTTCGACGAGATCGAGAAGGCCCAGCCCGAAGCGCACAACCTGCTGCTGCAGATCAAGGAGGAGGGCCACCTGAGCGACGCCCGCGGGCGCAAGGTGGACTTCACCCATGCCATCATCGTCATGACCTCCAACGTCGGGGCGGAATTGATCCACCGCCAGACCCAGTTCGGCTTCTCCACCTTAAACCCGGAGGAGGTCGTCGAGAAGCAGGCCTACGACGAGATGCGCACGAAGTTGACCGAGGCCCTGCGCA
>JBFYRF010000228.1:0-3945 GCA_041302385.1 Anaerolineales bacterium
CGTTTCGGACTGTACGGCCCAAAATCGGTACCCACCCCCGCTGCGACCTCCCACCAATACTGCGTGGCCGGTTCCAGCGACACCCCGGGTGCCCAGCTCGTCGACGGCGACCCGGTGCCACCGAACAGGCTGGTGTCCGACATGTCGAGCATCGGCGAGAGGTGCACGGCGTACCCACCGACCTCACAAGCACCGGCGAAGCTCCACTCGAGGACGGGAAGCAAGTCCGGGACGATCTCATACGGAGCAGGCCATACCGGGACGGGCTGGACCAACCCGGAGGGTTCACATGGACAGGCTCCCGCGGCGTCTACCGAGAACGTGCCCACATCGCTGTAAGGGCCTTCGACGCCATTCGAGACGGCGGCCACATGCCAGTAGTAAGTCATGCAGTCATCGATCGGCACGCCGGCCTGGAAGTCAGAGTAGGGCAGCGTGGGATTGTTTGCATTCATAACCCATGAACTCAGATCAGGAGTGTCATAGAGGGTGAGATGGTACCCCTCTGGCATGCAACTTCCACCGGGGTAGGTCCACTCGAATCTCGGATTGAGGCTGTCGACCACATCGCCATCGCCGGGGGCTTGGCGCACCGGCGCGACGAGGTCTGCCGAATCGCAGGGCGGCCCCACATAGAACTGCCACTCGTCGGAGTACGGGCCAATAAGCGCTGCGCTTTTCGCGGCTACGCTCCACACGTACGCCATTCCGGGCGCCAGATCCACCGGTGACGTCCACGATCTGGCTGAGCTTCCCGTGGGGCCTCCGAGGCCGGAGGGCGCAAGCGTCCCATTCGTTGAATTGGTGAACAAGTTGATGATGTATTCTGGGGGATCACAATAGCCTTCAGGGTAATCCCAGGTCAGGACCGGACGGACACTATCCGTTATCGACATGTGGGGAGGGCTGGCATTGTCTGGCGTGACGAACGTCGCATCACAGGGAGTGCAAGCTGTCAACCCAATCCCCAGCAACAAGAGCAACATCGTGCAGCAGAAGACGGATTTCATCGTCCTTCTCCTTTGGAAGTGCGAAGCGATGCGGAGCGATGGGGTGCGAGTTGTTCCTCACCTGAGACGAGCGCGGAGACATTGCTCTCACGGCATGTATAAGAGACCTTGTCTATTGTTGCAGTTTTTTCGAGACATGCAACCTGGACTCAGGTCCACTGCCGCGAAACCACCCCAAGCGGAGAAGGTTAGGCCGGTTTCAATCCGCCCCAGGGGAATGACCCTGTGCCAAACCCAGACTCAGCGCAGGCGGAACACTCTCACGTCCGGGGACCCATCCACCAGAAGTTCGAAATCGCCCGACGCGGTGAGCGAGTCTTCAGGCTCCAGGAGCAACCTCACCAGCGTGGATCGGTAAGCCGTGTCGTCGAGAAGGTATGTTGCGGAGGAGTCCAAACGCATCAACAGGTGGGGCCCAGATGCGTTGTGTGGAAAGGCATAGTGCATCGACCCGGATTCATCCAGCAGATCGGCGGTGCTCAAACTGAACGACTGGCCGCCGCGCTCCAGGAAAGTCCCACGCGCAAGATCGAGTTCGAGCGGTTGCGAGAAGTGCCGGACGTCGCTCAACTGGCCGACACGGTCGTCGAAACTCCAGGAACCGTAGTACTGGACCCATGGCAGGAGCGCGATCGCTTCCCACGGCGCGATCAAGTACTGAGGAATTGGCGCCTGGGCGTCGCCTGCTGCCTCTGGCAGCCGCTCAAACCAAGAGTCCAGCTTCCCGGCCTCCCACGCTTCCCACACCCGCCACGGTGTTCCTCCTTGCGCCGCGCTGAATGCCATCAGCCGCGCGGTCGACGCGAGGTCGTCGGATCCGAGCACGCGCCCGAGCGTGAAAAGGTACTCACCCGTGTTGCGGCCCCCGTTGGCGAATGAGGCCAGTCCCGAGAAGTACTCGCTGGCGTAGCCGTAGTCCCACCACGTCCAAACCAGGCCTTCGGACTCCGGTTCCAAGCGCAAGCTACGCAGCGCAGCCGCATGCCTCGGAGTCAGCACCGTCTCAATCGGCAGCCGAGCATACTCACGTTGGATGAGAGCGACCACCACCGCGAGCGCGGCGATGAAGAGCGCACTCGAGGCGAACACCCCGCGACGCTCGGCGTGGATGCTCTTGGCAAGCAACCAGTCGACAGGAACAAGCGCACCCAGCCACAAGACCGGCGCAGCGAACATCGCAAACCGCACACCCATCCGTAGCGAGAGGATCCCCAAGACCAACAGCGGAGCGAGGAACACTGCGGCCGGTCGCTTGATGACAAGCAGGCCAAAGCCAATCAGGCCGGCGACTCCCAGCCACCACAGGAATGCAGCCCCCTGCAACACGGCTGTGGGACTGACCTCCTGGGCTTCCCGAACAGATGAGCCTGGGTCTGGGTAGGCAAGGCCGCCATCACTGCCGCCGGCCGTGCCGAGGTAGTGCGCAATCCTCACCGTCAGGAAATCCTGGAATTGCAGTCCGGTGAAGAAGATCAATAGACAGAGCAAGAGAAGGAGTACGATCCTTAGCCCCCGGGGGCTGTTGAGGGATTCAGGCGGGAGACGGCTAAAAAGGAACAGGAACAGCAACCCCACCCACGCTCCGATCCAACCCGCGCCGGCAGCGAGTGACAACGCAAGCAGGGTGCGTAATGCTTCCGCCCTCGACGTCCGCTCCCCCTGGATGACCAGCAGGGCCAAGGCCAGCCACAGGATGGAGAGGACATGGGTGGGTATGAAGCCATGCCAGACCATGCTGATCGGGATAACGACCAGCAGGGGAAAGGATCGGCGCAGCGGTCGAGCCTCCCGGGCCCGCCCCAGACCCTCTGAGCCGGCACCACGCAGGTAGGGCCGGATCCAGATCGCCAACAGCAGACTGACGAGCAACGGAAAGAAGAGCGTCGCCCAATCGGTATCGAAATAGCCAAGCCGCGTGCGCGAGTAGAAGGCGGGTGCCAGCGACCCAAGGACTCCTGAGGCGAGCGAGGCGCCTGCTCTGGCGCCCAGATGCGCTGCCCAGAGGGCGATTGGGATGGCGCTGAGCGGGGCCAGAACCGCCGGCAGCCAGTAGGCCAGGTTGGCAGCCCGGATCTTCGTCAGGCCAGACAGGCATGCCAGCAGAAGCGCCATCGGCGATCGCGCGGTGTAGGCCTCCGCCTGCACCGCGCCAGTCACCCAGGCGTAGGCGTCATGCGTCGCCAGCAGGTATTCCCCATCCACCCGGTGGAGCTGCGCATCCCAGCGCGGCGCCTCCAGAACCCGAACGCCGGCGCTGATCAGGAATGCCAGCGCGCAGACTCCTACGTACTTCCACCGATCCGGAGAGCCGGCGCAGGCGAGCTCCATGCTGCAACTGTAGTCCGAAAGCCCCGCTGCGGGAAATCGATCCAGCGCGCCAGCACCGGCCACGCTCCAGTATGCCTTGTTTGCAGATAGGCCAAATGGGCTGCCCTTTTTGGGACAGCCCATTTGGACGACCACGCCAGCTGGCCTCGCCGGCTGGACTGGCTGGACTAGTTTGCGTTGACCTTGATCTGCTTCGGACGGGCGTCTTCCGTCTTGGGAAGTCGAATGGTTAGTACCCCGTTGGACAGGCTGGCCTCGGCCTTCTCGGCATCCACTGGCTCGGGCAGTTGCAGCGTGCGCTGGAACTCCCCGTAGGTCAGCTCGCGCAGCAAGTAGTCCGATTGGCCTTCCTGCTCCTCTTGCCGGATCTCGCCTCGCAGCGTGACCACATCGCCCAGGATCTCGATCTTCAGATCCTCGGCCTTGAGTCCCGGTGTGACCGCCGTGATCACGTAGCTCTGGTCATCGGCGTGAATGTCCATCGGGATGCGCCGCCCGCCATTGAAGCCCACCGGTCGGTACCTGCCTTGGTGGTTCATCGGTCCCGTCATGTAATACCTGATCATCTGTCTGCCTCCACGTCTGGTCATCAACCCATGTATGTCGA
>JBFYRF010000236.1:0-3232 GCA_041302385.1 Anaerolineales bacterium
CTGCTTCCCAGGACGCCGCTGGTATAATCGGGCTGTGGCCGCCCGCGAGCGAGTCTACCGAACCGAGGCGGTGGTTCTGCGGCGGGGGGATCTGGGCGAGGCCGACCGCCTGCTGACGGTATACTCGCCGACATATGGCAAGCTTCGCCTGGTCGCCAAGGGTGTGCGGCGGCCCACCTCCCGCAAGGCCGGGCATCTCGAACCCCTAACGCGTGTCGAACTCCTCCTGGCCAAAGGCCGGGAGCTGGATGTCATCACCCAGGCGCAAGCGCTGCAGACCTACCCGCTGCCGGCGGGAGATCTGGAGCGCCTTGGCTATGCCTTCTATGCGGTCGAGCTGCTTGACCGCTTCAGTGTGGCCGATGGAGAGGCGCGTCGCCCGTACCGGTTGCTGATCGACACGCTGGAACGGCTGTCGGCCGGAGTGGAGGCGGCGCCGGCCATCCGCCACTTCGAGCTGGAGCTGCTCGATCTATCGGGGTTCCGTCCGGAGCTGTTTCGCTGCGTTGGGTGCAGTGCGGAGATCCGGCCGGAGGCGCAGTTCTTCTCGGCTGAAGGGGGCGGTGTTCTGTGTCCGTCCTGCGGCGGCCAGGGGCGGGATGCCCTGCCGGTGTCGCTGGCGGCACTGCGGCTCGTGCGTCACTACCAGCGCAGCAGCTACGCGGCTTCGGCCACCGTGCGGGTGCGGCCGGAGGTGATGCAGGAGGTCGAGCGGCTGCTGCAGGCGTATCTCAGCCACCTGCTCGAGCGCCGGCTGAACACGCCGGCCTTCCTGCTCCGGGTGCGCCAACTGGATTGAACGCGCAACACAAGACGATGAGGGCAGGATGCGACGCACGCTTCAAGATGTGATCATGGATCTGCAGCGCTTCTGGGCCGACCAGGGATGCGTGATCTGGCAGCCCTATCACACTCAGGTGGGGGCGGGCACGATGAATCCGGCCACCTACCTTCGGGTGCTGGGGCCGGAGCCGTGGCGCGTGGCCTATGTCGAGCCGTCGATCCGTCCCGACGATGCTCGCTATGGCGAGAACCCCAATCGTCTGCAGCAGCACTACCAGTTCCAGGTGATCCTCAAGCCCGATCCCGGCAACCCGCAGGAGATCTACTTGCAGTCGTTGATCCATCTGGGGATCGACCCGGCGCTGCATGACATCCGATTCGTCGAGGACAATTGGGAATCCCCGGCATTGAGCGCCTGGGGGTTGGGGTGGGAGGTCTGGCTCGACGGACAGGAGATTACCCAGTTCACTTACTTCCAGCAGGCCGGGGGGATGGCGCTGGACCCGGTGTCGGTCGAGATCACCTACGGACTCGAGCGCATCTTGATCGCCCTGAATGACCTCGATCATTTCACGGCCATCCCCTGGAACGAGCGTTACACCTACGGTGACATGAATCTGGCTTCCGAGCAAGAGCGCAGCCGCTACTATTTCGAGGTCGCCGATATCCCCAACCTATGGGAGATGTACTCGCGCGCCGAGGCGGAGGCGGAGGGCGCCCTGGCCGCCGGTCTGGTGCTGCCGGCGCATGACTACGTTCTGCAGTGCTCGCATCTGTTCAACCTGCTCGACACCCGCGGCGCGGTCGGCGTGACCGAGCGCGCCGGACTGTTCAACCGCATGCGCGACCTGTCGCGCCGCGTGGCCGAAGCCTATCTGGCGCAGCGAGCGGCGCTGGGCTTCCCCTGGCTTGAGAAAGGGGCCTCCGTGCCCGCCGCGGCCCTTCCCGCTGCCGCTGATTTGGCCGGGCCGGCTGACTTCGTTCTGGAGATTGGGACCGAGGAGCTGCCGGCGGCTGACCTGTCGTCGGCCATCGACCAACTGCGACGCTCGGTGCCCGGGCTGCTGGAGACGCTGCGCCTCGACCACGGGGACATCCGCGTGCTGGGGACGCCGCGCCGACTGGCGGTGCTGATCGATTCACTGGCGCCGCGTCAGGCGGACCAACTGACAACGGTCAAGGGGCCGCCGGCGGATCGGGCCTTCATGCCCGACGGCAAGCCGACAGCGGCCGCTGAGGGTTTTGCCCGCAGCCGCGGGCTATCCGTTGAAGCGCTGCAGGTACAGGAGGTCGACGGCGGGCGCTACGCCGTGGCCGAGGTGCGTGAGGCAGGGCGCGCCAGTACCGCCGTGCTGGCTGAGCGCCTGCCGGGGCTGATCGCCGACCTCAGGTTCGAACGCGCCATGCGCTGGGAAAGCAGCGGAGCCACCTTCTCGCGTCCGGTCCGCTGGCTGGTGGCGTTGCATGGCGACCAGGTGGTCCCGTTCAGCTTCGCCGGGTTGACGTCCGGGCGGCGCACGCGCGGTTTGCGGCATCGCACGCCGGAAACCTTCGACGTGGAGCAGGCCCGCGACTACCCGGGCATTCTCAGTCAGGCCGGCGTTGTGCTCGATCCACTGCAGCGCAGGGCCCAGATCGCGCGCGAGGCAGCGGCAGCGGCTGCCGAGGTGAAAGGGGAGGTCGCTCCGGACGACAGCCTGCTCGATGAAGTGACCCACCTGGTCGAAACGCCGGCTGTCTTCCGGGGCAGCTACGCCGAGGAGCACCTGGCACTGCCGCAGGAGGTCCTGACGGCGGTGATGAAGAAGCACCAGCGCTACTTCCCGGTTTCCCGTGGCGGGGCGCTCTTGCCCTACTTCCTGGGTGTGCGGAATGGTGACCGGCACGGCCTCGAGAGCGTCGTCAAGGGCAACGAGCATGTCCTGCGAGCGCGCTATGCGGACGCTGCCTACTTTGTGCGGCGGGATCTGGAACACCCGCTGGAGCATTATCTGCAGGCGCTTTCGCGGCTGACCTTCCAGACCCAGCTCGGCTCGATGCTCGACAAGAGCCAGCGGCTTGAAAGGCTGGTCGTCAAGCTTGCGCCCGAGCTGAACCTGACCGACGTTGAGCGCCGCTCGGCCATGCGCGCCGCCCAACTGTGCAAGGCCGACCTGATGACCGAGATGGTGGTCGAGATGACCTCGCTGCAGGGGGTGATGGGCGAGAAGTACGCCCTGCGCGCCGGCGAGCCCGCCGAGGTGGCCCAAGCCATCCGCGAGCACTACCTGCCGCGTGCGGCCGACGACGAGCTTCCGGCAAGCCGGGTGGGCCTGGCCGTCGGGGTTTCCGATCGGTTGGACACGCTGGTCGGCCTGTTCGCCGTCGGGCTGCAGCCGAGCGGAACGAAGGATCCCTTTGCACTTCGCCGCGCGGCCATCGGATTGATCCAGTTGTTGACCAGGACCGA
>JBFYRF010000256.1:0-5437 GCA_041302385.1 Anaerolineales bacterium
TGCATGATCAGCCAGCCGTACACCAGCGCCGTCACCGAGCCGACTTCCAGGCGCGAGGCCAGATTGTCGGTGGCGACGAACACCACGTTGAAGGCGGCGATGGTCAGGATGCGTGGGCCCATCATGCGGGCAACCTTGTGCAGGCCGGTGTCGGCCGGGTCGAGCACCGGGCTCCAGCGGAAGCGGAAGCGGATCAGGCCGGGTACCTGGGTAAGCAGATGCAGTCCGGCGCCCAGGATCACCCCGTACACCAGGCCGTGCACGCCCAGGCCGTAGGCCGGCAGGGCGATCGGGCCAAGCGTGAGCGGCTCGGATGGGGCAAGCACCAATGCGCCGAAGATCTGCCCCAGGTCGTACATCACCGGCGCCAGCGCCGGCAGGAAGAAGTGCTGGTTGGACTGCAGCCCGGCCATCATCAGGCCGCTGAGCGAGAAGAGCAGGGTGGCAATCAGATTCAGGCGCATCAGATCGACGGCCAGCACCTGCATCTGAGGCGTGAAGCCCGGCGCGACCCCGATCTCGGCCTGCACGATCGGTTCGGCGGCGAGATAGACGATCACTGCCGCGGCGGCGGTGATCAACAGGGCCCAGTTGGCGACGCGGCTGAACAGGCGCCACATCGCCTCGCGGCCGGTGAGCTCCAGCGTTTCGGTGAGCACGGGGATCAAGGCGATGGCCAGCGCCCCGCCGGCGATCAAGGCGAACATCAGATCGGGGATGTTGTTGGCGGCATTGAAGGCATCGAGTTCCGCCGAGATGCCAAACTGGCGGGCGATAACCACCTGGCGGAACATGCCGAGCAATTTGTCGAGGGCGAAGAAAGCCGAGACGAGCAGCGAGGCCCGGGCAACCCGCGTCAACCCGGTGCGTTTCGGCTGGGTGCGATTCTCGGGCGCGGGGTGCTGGTCGGGCTGCATTCTCGACCGCTTCAACCTGCCGCTTCGCCAAGAAGATGGAACGCGAGCTCGGAAGCCGGCCGGACCTTCGGTGGGCCGGCGGTCACGTGGAGCAATGGCTGCCTCCAGCCGTCCATGGACTCAGGGCGTGACGCCAAGCGTTTGCAGGAGGGAAAGGCTGGGCGAGAAGCCCGGATGCCAGGCGAGGCTGGTGCGCAGGTCATCCACAGCGCCGGTGGCGTCCCCGGTGTCGGCGCGGGCGCGGGCGCGCCAGTACCAGCTCTCCTCGAGTGCCGGCTCATTGGCTGCCACCAAGGTCACCGTAGCCAGATTCATGACCTCAGCCAATCGTCCGGTGAAAAAGTAGGCGAAGTAGGGGCCGGTTTGATACCAGAGCATACGCCAGGGCCGCAGCTCCGGGTCGAGAGCCGGATACAGCCGGAAGTATTCATCGTAGGCCGCCGCCGCGCCGCCGTAGTCTTGCAGCTGATACAAACTGGTGCCGCGATTGAACCAGGCGAAGAGCTGGTCGCGACCGGTGAGCGAGTAGATCTCGTCCGAGGCCTTCTGTGCCGCGATCTGCAAGCTGGCCTGCTCATCGGCATAGTCACCGAGCAGCGCCATTACTTCTTCCTCTTGATCGGCCGGGTAGGGGATCAAGAAGGTGTAGTTGAAGGCGCGCCAATTCTCCTCGAGTTGTTTGTAGGATACGGGCAGATTGGGGCCGCCAGTATAGGAGTCGTAGGCGGTGAAGCGCTGCTGCTCGTCGTCATAGCCGACCAGCAGCTGATAGTGGCCCATCCAGCCCTTGTCGGCGCCCGGGAAGTCATAGCCCTTCTCGACCATGAAGGGGTAGCCGGCGGCCAGGAAGCGCTTGGCCAAGTCGAGCGTCCCGCCGTAGCGGACGACCATCTCGAGATCGGTCTCGGACTCGACGAACGCCTCGAGCTCATAGGGCATGACGTTCTTGTCGCGCGGGTTGGGCTTGACGAAGGCGGCAATCGGACTCTGATCGCCCTCCCAGCCCCAGTACGACAGGGCCATCGACATCGTTGCCGGGCCGCAGTTGTTCCATTTCTCGTACTCGTGCCGAACGCCGCTCAGCAGGGCGGAGGCCGGCAGCGGCGTGGGGACAAGAGTTGGCGTAGCGGTCGCCGCCGGCGTCGGGGTGGGTGCGTCGGGTGTGGCTGAGGTGGAGGGTGCCAGGGCCGAGAGTGTCGCCTGAACGACCGCGGCCAGCGTCGCATCCGGAGTGAAGACTGCCTCCTCCGGCGGCGAGATGGCGTACTTGATGCGGGCGCGCAGCTCGGAGATGCGCCAGGCGAGCCGTTCTTCGACCGGCGGCAGGTTGTAGACGGCCACCGCCAACAGCATCAAGCCGAGGATCGCCGCCAGGGCGATCAACCAGCGTGGGAATCGGCGGCGTTTCGGGGATCGGTCCAACACAGGTCCTCGGTGGCGCTGGGGACAAGCCGAGCCGCGTCACCGCGCGGCCTGACGGTTCCTGGCCCGAGTCGGCCTTCACGCAGCGGGTCAGGGTGACGGCGGATTATACTCCGCCGCCGGCTCGGGCTCCCAGATCACCCGGGAGCGGCGCTTGAAGCGCGTCAGTGCGGTCAGCAGCGGCGCCCCGAGCGCCAAGAGCAATACCAGGTTGCCAACGGCGCCGGCTGTGTCCCAGGCCAACGAGGTCACCAGGTAGTAGCGGGCGTAGCGCGCCAGCGTCTCGAGCGCGCTGAGTGATGGCTCCCAGGTCAGGTCCGGCGCGTTGAGCATGTACGGCCAGAAGTGCAGGCTGGTCAGGAACCCGTATAAGAATCCCCAGCCGAGGCCGTAGATCGCCAGCATACGCACCGGCCGCCCGGGGCGCGGGAGCCAGGCGGCGCACATGCCTACCCAGCCGGCGGCCAGCATCTGGTAGGGTGTCCACAGGCCCAGGCCGCCCAGGGTGAGCGGGCCGGAGACGAGCATCGTCAGCGCGCCCATCAGAAAGCCCAGCCGCGCGCCGAAGGCGTAACCGATCAGGATAATCAGCACGAAGACCGGGGTGAAACCGCCCGGCAGCGGCACCAGCGTGTCGAGCACGCGCAAGGCGGTGTTCAGGCCGACCAACGCGCCGAGCAGGGCGACCGTGTGCACGGTGAGCCCTTCCTGTGCCTCCGCCATCACCGCCAGCAGGAGCAGCCCAGCCGCCGCACTGAACAACAGCAGCACCGTCCGGGCTTGCGGGGCCAGGGGCTGCGCCGGCGCCCAGAAGGGGTACAGGAAGGCCATTAACCCGGCCAGGTTGAGCAGCAAGAAGAGCAGGTTGGCGGGCGTCAGCCGCCGCAATCCGCTCGACAGGGCGGTCACCGGGGCGCGCGCTCGATGAGTTGCTGACGTTCCGGCCCGACCGAGATCAGCCAGACCGGCACGCCCGCCTGTCGTTCCACCTCCAGCACGAAGTCACGCGCCGGCGCCGGCAGGTCCTCCCAGGTGCGGGCGTGCTGCACATCGGACTGCCAGCCGGGGAGCGTAAGGTAGCTAGGCTCCACTTGCTCCAGGTCGGCCAACCCGAGCGGCGCCTCGTCGCCCGCCTGGCGGCGATACTCCACACACAGGCACAGAGGGTCAAGGCCGGAGAGGATGTCGAGCTTGGTGAGGGCAAGGGCACTGAGTCCGTTAATCCGGCGGGCATAACGCAGCAGAACGCCATCCAGCCAACCGATGCGGCGCGGCCGACCGGTGGTGGTGCCAAATTCGTCCCAGGGCCGGTCGCCGGCGCCGCGCAGGCGCCCGGCGACCTCACCCTGAAGCTCCGTCGGGAAGGGTCCCGCGCCGACGCGGGTCTGGAAGGCCTTGACCACGCCGATCACCTGGCGCAGATGCTGAGCGCCGATCCCCAGCCCGGCCAGCGCGCCGGCGGTTGTGGTGCAGGAGGAGGTCACGTAGGGATAGGTGCCGTGGTCGAGGTCGAGCAGTGTCCCCTGGGCGCCTTCGCCGAGGAGGAGTTTGCCCTGAGTCAGCGCATCGTCGGCCAGGCGTCCGGTATCGGACAGATAGGGGCGGAGGAACTCAGCATGCTGACCGTACTCCTGCCCGGACGAATCGGGGTCGGGCACCGGCCGGTCGGCCGCCTCGGACAGCGACGCCACGCCGCGCGCGACGGAGTCCCTGACCTGAGCGGAAAAGGCTTCGGGACTGCGCATGGCGCCCGCGCGCAGCCCGCGCCGGGCGGCCTTGTCGGTGTAGGCCGGGCCGATGCCGCGCCGGGTGGTGCCGAGCTCGCCGCCTCCGCGTCCGACTTCCTGCGCCGCGTCGAGCGCCAGATGCGCCGGGGTGAGGATGTGGGCTGCGACAGAGAGCTTGAGCCGGGCGGGGGAAACGTTCACCCCGGCGGCCTGCAACTGGCGGATCTCCTCCACCAGCCGGCCAGGATGGATCACCATCCCCGCCCCGAGCAAGCACACGGTGTGAGGCTGCAGGATTCCGGAGGGGATCAGATGCAGGCGATAGACCTGATCGCCGACGGTGACCGAGTGACCGGCGTTGTCGCCGCCGCCCCAACGGGCGACCAGGTCGGCGCCGGCTGCCAGCCGGTCGACAATGCGGCCCTTGCCCTCATCGCCCCACTGCGCGCCGACCACCAAATCGAGGGGCATGGCGCCTCCCGGCGGCAGTATATCACCCGCCAATTGGCCGCCGCCTTCGCTCAGGGCGTCGCGCCCAGGGTCTTCAGCCATGTTCCCCATGCCTCAGGCTATAATGCAGAGCGGAATGCCAACCCCTCGTTCGTTTCGTTCACTCGCCTTCGCCGCGCTGGTCGTGGGAATCGCGGCTGCCAGCGGGATCGGAGTGCGCGGCCCGGTGGATGCCGCCGCGCCGGCCGCCCAGGGGTCCTTCCCCACGCCGACCCCGGGGCCCGACGGACGCATCATCTACATCGTGCGCGATGGCGACACGGCGTGGACGATCGCGGCTGTGGCCGGCCTGACGCTTGAAGAGCTGTATGCCCTGAATGGATTGCAGTCGACGGACTTCCTCCGTCCGGGGGCTCAGCTGATCCTCGGCCTGGGTGGTCCGGCCCGTCCGACGGCCGGCCCCAGCACGCTGCCGACTCAGACGCCCTTGGCGCCGACGCCGACCCCCACCTTCGGCACGGGCGAGATCTGCGTGCTCCTGTTCCATGACCGGAACGGAAACGCGCGCTACGAGACCGGGGAGGAGCCGATCGCCGGGGGTCAGTTGAGCGTGACCGACGTGACCGGTGCCACGACGGTGGAGCATGCCACGGACGGCACGACGGCGCTCACGGCCTTTGATGAGCCGATCGGCTTCTGCTTCGTCGACCTGGAGAGCGGTGACTACAACATCAGTGCCGCCGTCCCGGTGGAGTACAACCCGACGACGGCCATGAATCTGCCGATTCGCCTGAACGCCGGTGAGGTCAAGTACGTCGAGTTCGCGGCGCAGGCGAGCGGTCCCGGGGCAGGCTCCGGAGCAGACGGAGGCAGCCGGTCAGCAATCCTGGGGGTCCTGGGGGTTGGCCTGCTGCTGGTGGC
>JBFYRF010000276.1:0-6253 GCA_041302385.1 Anaerolineales bacterium
CCACCCGTGGTCGTGGTGTGGATGAACGGGTTGGGGTACATCATCACCTGCCAGATCTCTTCGGTCGAGCAGAAGGCGCTCACCGGCATCACCCCGCCGCCCAGCGCCTTGGCCACGCCCATGATGTCGGGCACCACGCCCCAGTGGTCGAGTCCCCAAAGCTTGCCGGTGCGACCCATCCCGGTCTGGACCTCGTCGGCGATCAGGAGTACGCCGTAGTGTTTGGTCAACTCCCGCACCCGCGGCCAGAAGTCATCGGGCGGCACGATCCCGCCCGCCTCGCCCTGAATCGGCTCCATCAGCACGGCGGCGATGTCGATGCCGACCTTCTGGCAGATGTCGAGCTGCTGCTCGACCGCGTCGGCGTTCCCGAAGGGAACGTGGTAGACCGGGCCGCCGTAGAGCACGCCGGGCGGCGAGCGGTAGTCCGATTTGCCCATCATGCTCAGCGAGCCCATCGTCTTGCCGTGGAAGGCCTTGAGGGCAACAATGAAGCCGGCTTTGCGGGTATACATCTTGGCCAGCTTGATCGTACCTTCCATGGCTTCGGTGCCGCTGGCGCAGAAGAAGGAGTAGCGGATATCCCCGGGAGTGATGTCGGCCATCAGCCTGGCCAACACGCCGCGCAACGGGTCGATCAGCTCCTGACTTGGCATCGGCGTGCGCAGGGTGAGCTGGGCCTTGACGGCGTTGACGACATCCGGATGCGACCAACCGTGGGCCAGCAGGCCGTAACCGCCCAGGCAATCGATGTACTTGCGCCCGAGGATGTCCTCGAACATGGCGCCGGAGCCGGTCCACTCGGTGGCTGCCCAGTCTCCGGCCTCGGTGACCGACTTGCGGTAGTCCAGCCAGCCCTTGTTGAAGTAGTCGGCGAAATTCGCTTTGGACTCGTCGATGATCGCCTTGCCTTCCTGTTCGGACAGGCTGGGCTTGTTCAGGATATCGATCCAGCGCGAGGAGTACTTGAGGGCCTCATCCAGGGATTGAGGCATGGCTGCGCTCCTTCCCTCCCGAGGGAGATTGCGCCCGGGCGCCGGCGGCGGCCCCCGGGCGCGCAATCAGCGGCCGGGCTACATCTCCCGGATGCCATACGGGAAGTCGTATTTCGGCATGCGCTCCAGGAACGGATCCGGGTCGAACGCCTCCGGACCGAGAACCCCCTTGCCCGTCCACACACCATGCTGCAGCAGGTCCCAGGCGATCACCGGATTGACGGCGGTCTGCCATACGACGGCCTGCACGCCGTATTTCTTCATACAGGTCTCGTTGTCGGCCACCTGGTAGATGTAGACCTGGCGCGGCTTGCCGTCCTTCTTGCCCTTGACCCAGGTGCCGGCGCAGGTCTTGCCAAACATCTTGTCGCCGAGGTGCGCCGGATCCGGCAGGCAGGCCGCCACGACGTCGCGCGGAGCGACTTTGACTTCGCCCACCTGGATCGGGTTCTTGTTGTCCAGGTTGAGCATCTTGATCGTCTTGAGCACGCGGATGAAGTCGTCCCCGAGCCCGTACTTGAAGGTCACCCGCTTGCACTTCACCCAGCGCGGCACAAGCAGCACCTCTTCGTGCTCAACGTTGACGCACTCCTGCTTGCCGATGCCCTCCGGGAACTCGAAGGTCTCCGGTTCGGAGAAGGGCTGGGTGGTGAACCAGCCGCGGTCCTTCTCCCAGATCACCGGCGGGTTGAGGCACTCCTCGATCGTCGTCCAGATCGAGAAATTCGGGGCGAACTCGTAACCGCGCACTTCCAGATTGGCGCCATCCCGCACGTTGACTTCGTCGATCTCGTCGAACAGGCGCTTCTCGGCATACTTGGCGAAGACGTCCGCCATCCCCGGCTCGACTCCCATCCCGAGCAGGGCCAGCCGGCCCTTCTTCTCCCATTTCTCCGCCCGCTCGAATTGATAGTCGCCGAGCTTGATCCCGGGCTTCTCGAACGGCTTCTGTGGATGCGGCGCGGAAAGCGTCATCGCCATGTCCATGTAGGTGCAGCCGTAGCGGAAGGAGGCATCGAAGATCTGCTCGTTGAAGAGCGGCTCAACGGCATTCATGATCAGATCGACCTTATGCTTCTTCGCCAGCTCGACGATCTGCGTTCGGTTGCTGGCGTCGATCTGCTCCACCGGGAATTTCTTCGCTTGATGGAGCTTGGCCTTAACCTCCCGGCAGCGCTTGGGGTTGATATCGCACAGCACGATCTTGTCAACCCACGCCAAGTCCTGGGCGATCACGGCGATCGACTCGCCGACGCCCCCCACGCCAACCAAGAGCACTCGCATGCTAGCCTCCTTCCACTCTGCCTAGAGCGGTTCCGCCCCTTCGGATTCGTAGGGATTGATGTCCGGCACGCCGGGCTTGAGATAGCGCTTAATCGGGAAGTACAGGATGGCGCCGACCACGATCGCAGCCAGGGCCAGCCACAACGAGGATAGCCCCTCCTCCATTACCTGAGAGTAGATTGCCAGCAGAATAATGATGGTGGGCCCAAGCGTAACCAGAAACAGGCCGACATATCCTCCGGGGACCTTCTGGCGCGGGACGTCCGGCCGGCTGAAGCGTAGTTTCCATAGCGCGCCGAATTCGGCCAGAATGACCAGCGTCTGCAGGAAGACATCCACCACCACCAGGAAGGCGAAGGCATTCAGGGCGAAGACGGCGAAGATGACGCCGCAGAAGATGATCGCCACCCACGGTGTGCCATAGCGCGGGTGGACATGGACCAGCCAGCGCGGCATCATGCCATCCTCGGCCAGGGCGAACGGAACGCGCGATCCGCCCAGGCTGTTGCCGATGAACAGGCCGATCATGCTCAGGACCGCCGCCAGGGTGACGGTGATCCCCAGCACCCGAGGCCACGGGCTGTCCGGGCCGGCCATCACCTCGCCAAGCACCTGGCCGATATCCGGGAACTCCCAGCCGACCGGACTGGCCGGGTCGACACCCCATTCCTCCATTTGCTCGGGCGTCACGCCGTACTCCTCCAGCACGACCCCGATCCCTTCCCCGTCTTCGTACTCCTCGATGCCCCAGACTTGATGGCGGCCATCGGCGCCTGCCCCGCCGTATAGCCCGGCCAGCGTCGGGCCGGCATAGGTCAGGATCGCGGCCACCAGGACCAGCACCATCGCCCGCGGGTAGGTCTTGCGCGGGTTGACGATCTCATCCCCGGCCGCCGTCGGCAGCTCCCAGCCCATGTAGTTCCACATCACAACGAACAGGCCCACACTGAAAGCCCCGATCAGCGATTCGCCTTCCGGCAGCATCGGAAGGGAGATGGTCTCGCCGCTGCGGAACCAGTTGATGAACCCGACGATGGTCAGCAGCACCAGCGGGGCCAGCATCACCCCGGTCATCCAGGTTGTCGTCAACCCGGCCAGGCGCGCCCCGCGCACTTGCAGGATGGTGATCAACAGAATCAGCAGCGCCGCCACCAGCCACGAGAGGAACGAGGCCGAGAGTTCGGTGCCGCCCAGCGTCATCCCCTCGCGCAGCGCCGGGATGAAGAAGCCTAGATAGTAGGCGGCCAAGACCGGATAGATGGCCACATCCACCCACGACACGACCCAGTTCATCCAGCCGGCCAGGAATCCGGCAAAGGCGCCGAAGGCCTGCTTGATCCAATGGTAGTAGCCGCCCTCGACGGGCATCATCGAGTTGAGCTCGCGCACCATCAGCATGTTGGGGATGCTGAAGATGAGCGGCGTGATCACGATCAGCGCCAGGGCGAGGCCCGGCCCCGACCAACCGACGAGCGGTTCGATTCCGAACGAACCGCCGCACACGGTGAAGTAGATCAGCCCGAAGAGCGGCAGAAGGGTGAGCTCACGCTTCAATCGTTTGCGTTCTTGCTTGATTTCAATGGCTGCAGACGGTTCCGGTGTCGCCGACATCGGTCTCTTCTCCTCGGACGGATTGAGAATCCCTGGAATGGGTAGACGATCTCAAGTACGCTTGCCAAGCGGGTCGATCGCCTGCGGCCTCCTTCGCTCCCTTGCCCACCTGCGAGGGGACATGGGCAGTCCGGCGCTGGTCGGTGACCTACCGCCGGACGCTGCTCGCGCCGGGCGCAAGATCAAGCCCGCCTCCCGGGCTGGGGGCGGCATCGGCACAGGACGCCTTGGGCACGCGCCACTGATAGACGTCCTTCAGGACCATGGGAACGATGACCGTTGTCGTCTTGCGCACCGCCGGGAGCCGACCGATCACGTCGGTGACGAAGGCGTACACTTCTTGATTGTCGCGGCCGATGACCTGCACGCTGACATCGCTCTCCCCCATCGAGCACCCGACGTACGTCACACATTCGCACCGCGCCAGCTCCTCGGCCACCGGCTGAATGCTGCCGGGCTCGACCTGAATGAACACATCGGCGACGACGGTATAGCCCAGCCGGGAAGGTATCGGCATGGCCACGATGCGGATCAAGCCCTGCTCGAGCAGACGCTGCAGGCGGTAGCGCGCCGTGCGCTCGGAGATGCCCAGCCGGCGCGCCAGGGTCGCCGAGGGGAGTCGGCCATCTTGCATCAACTGATCGATCAATTGGACGTCGAGGCTGTCTAAGGGAGACGGCATCCGGTTGTCCGCTTGCCGGCTGTTACCAATCTATTGGCAAACCTTTTCCGAGTCAACAACCATGTGTCACTTCAAGGTAGTTTTCGCGGGTTCGCGGATGCACAGCTGCCGTTATCGGCAACTTGCGTATCTCGGGTGGGATTGCCCGGATCGGCCCGAGGATTGTGGGCACGTTCATCAGCGGGAGGGGGAGCACCTGCCGTCGCCGAGCTGCCGCACGGCGCGATCTTGCTGTGTTATGCTGGCTGGCGAACCTGCCAGCAGAGACCTGCCGGGCGACCGGCCGAGTGCATTCCATGCCCAGCTTCGACCACTTCGACTTCCTGGCCCCCTGGTACGACCGATTCATCTACAGCCCGCCGGATGACCTGTTCCACTCCCTGGTGGGTGAGAACACCCGCCGGGTGCTGGACGCAGGCGGCGGGACCGGACGGGTCAGCCGCCGGCTGCAGAGCGACGGCCGCTGGATCGTGCTCGCCGACTCTTCCATCAAGATGCTGCGGCATGCCATCCTGGCAGGCGACTTCGCACGGGTCGGCTCCCTGACGGAGCAGCTGCCATTCCCTGCCAGCAGCTTCGATTGCGTCGTCCTGGTCGATACCCTGCACCACGTCCAAGATCAGCGCCAAACGCTGCGCGATCTGTGGCGCGTCGTCTCGCCTGGCGGCCGACTGCTGGTCGAGGAGCCGGACATCGAACGCTTCGCCGTCAAACTCGTCGCCGCGGGTGAGAAGCTGGCGCTCATGCGCAGCCACTTCCTCCGCGGCGAGCAGATCGCCGACCTCTTCCACACCCTGGGCGCAGATCCGGTCATCCGTCGCAAGGATCACACGCTGTGGGTGCTGGCCGACAAGCCGTCGGCCTGATCAGTCCCACCCCGCCCCGCTGCACCAGTACGTATCCGCCCCGACGCCCACCACAAATGGGCCATACTGCCAGGTTCCCCAGAACGCAGGACGAACCACGTACGGCTCAAGCTGCTGGCCCATCCCCTCCAGCGTCTCCAGCGCCCGCAGTCGAGACCAGTGGGTCGACGGCCAGGGCTGCGTCGCCTGCCAGCGGCCCAATCGGGAGAAACGGCAGGAGAGCTCCGCCAGCAGCAGCTCGCGGTCATGTGGCGAGGCTACTTGGCTGAGCGCGGCAAGTCTCGGCACGGCGTCATCGGTAAGCTGCAGCAGGTAGCGGATATCGAGCTTCTCGGTCTCCGCAAAGCGCTGGCTGTTGCGCTCCACGATGAAGGCGTCGATGTTGACCACCGCCAGGGTGAGGGCGAATCCGGCCGCCCCAAGGAACGCCGCCGGAGCAACCCGGCGCAGTCGATCCGATAGGAGCAAGAACACGAACACCACCAGCGCCAAGCCGATCCACCCAATCGCCACGTGGGTGTAGGTCCGCAGGCGCGTGAACCCATAGGCGTCCTCATACAGCACGAGGCGCCGGAAGGCCGAGACCAGCACCACGCCCAGCAGGCCGACCTGGAGCGCCGAAAGCAGATTGAACCCTCGCACCTGCCGCGCGGACTGTCGGCGCGTGATCTGGGCAAGGAGGTAGATCAGACCCAGGCTGAGCGCGGCAGTGAAGACCAGTTCGCCGAAGCCCCGTCGGGCATATTCCGCATAGGTGTAGCCACGCAGGCTGATGTTGGCTTCGCCACCGAACAGGTAGGCGAACTGGATGGCCA
>JBFYRF010000285.1:0-10074 GCA_041302385.1 Anaerolineales bacterium
AACGCCGCCGGAACCAGCACCCGCAGCGCGGTCTCCAGGCGGGTTGTCCCTACCGACAGCCCCGCCTCACGCAGCGAGCGCGGCACGGCGCTCAACGCATCCTCGCACATCGAGCTGATCAGCGGCAGGATCAGGATCCCGATGACAACCCCAGCGGAGGCGGTGTTGTAGATCTCGACGGTGTCCCGGCCCAGCACTCCCCGCAGCAGGGGGGTCATGAACGTCAGGGCGAAATAGCCGAAGACCACGGTCGGGATGCCAGCCAACACCTCCAAGACGGGCTTGATGATCGAGCGTGCCCGGCGGGAGGCGTACTCACTGAGGTAGATGGCGACGGAGATTCCCAGCGGAAGCGCCACCAACATCGCGATCGTCGAGGTGACCAGGGTCGAGGTCAGCAGCGGCCAGATTCCAAATGCCTCAATGTGCGGCTGCCACTGTGTCCCGGTCAGGAACTCCAGCATGGTCACCGCTGGAGACCGGAAGAACAGCAGCGACTCGCGCACCAGCACAAACACTATTCCGATGGTCGTCAGGATCGAGATGGTCGCGCTGATGAACAGGAAGCCGCGAATGACTCCCTCGCCCGTGCGCCGCGAACGTCGCAGCCGGGATTCCGCTTCTTCGAGGGACAGCGGCTGCTGGCTGCTCGGTAGTCCCAGGGTTGATTCCATCCGCACCTCGCCTTGCGCCGGCTGGCGGCCGGCGGGCCAGTGCGGCATAGGGACAGATGTGCGTCCCTATGCCGCCTTCACCCGAGCCCTGGCGGCCAGGGCCTGGGCGCCCTTACTTACCCTACTTCGTTGCGTCCAGCCAGGCCTGCTTCGCCTGCTCGATCGCCGGGCCTGCCGGGAAGTACCCGACATCCCGGATCTCTTCGTTGACGTTGGTCAGGTAGTAATTGATGAACCCTGCCACCTGTGGCTTCGCCTTCATGATCGCCGCGTCCGAGTAGATGAACAGCGGTCGAGCCAGCGCATAGGTTCCGTCGTTCACGCTTTCTGCCGACGGCACAACCCCCTCAATCGAGAGCGCCTTCAGGGTGTCGGCGTTCTCCTGGTAGTAAGCATAGCCAAAGTAACCGACCGCATACGGGCTACCCTGCACGCCCTGAACCAGGATGTTGTCATCCTCGCTCAGCTGCAGGTTGCTGGCTGCCAGCGGAATGGCCTCGTCCGTGTCGAAGACCTCTTCGGTGAAGTAGTCGAAGGTGCCGCTGTCCGTGCCGGGGATGAAGCGCAGGATGTCCTGCGCCGGCCACTCCGCCCGCACATCCGACCACTTCTGGGCGGTGCCGAAGATCGCCGTCAGTTCTTCCATCGTCACGTCGGTGGCGAAGTCGTTCTCGGCGCTGACCACTACCGCCAGGGCGTCGGTGCCGACGCGGAACTCGACCGGCGTGCGATTGATGGCAGCACAACTCTCGATCTCACTGTCCTTGATCGGACGGCTGGCATTGGCGACATCCGTTTCGCCGGCGACGCAGAAGCGCTCGAACCCGGCGCCGCTGCCGATGCTGTCGATCGTGATCTCGCCGCTGAAGCCGTCGTCGCTGAACAACTCCGCCATTCGCTCGGACAGCGGGAAGACGGTCGAGCTGCCAGCAGTGATGAAGTCACCGCTCAGAGTGGCAGGATCCACCGGGGGCAGCAGGATCACGGCCGCGCCCAGCGCATCCAGGAACGCCTGGCGCGATGCATCCCACGCTTCAATGCTTGCCGGGAAGTAGCCGACGTCTTCGATTTCCTCATTGACGTGGGTCAGGTAGTAGTTGACGAAGGCGGCCACCTGGGGCTTGGCCTGCAGGATGGCCGGGTCGGAGTAGATGAAGAGCGGGCGCGCCAGCGGGTACGAATTGTCGTCCACCGTCTCGGCGATTGGCTCAACACCTTCGATCGACAGCGCCTTCAAGATATCCTCGTTCTCAGCATAGTAGGCGTAGCCAAAGTAGCCCACCGCATACGGGCTGCCCTGCACGCCCTGCACCAGAATGTTGTCGTCCTCGCTCAGCTGCAGATTGGCCGCGTTCAGAATGGGGGCCTCATCACTGTCGAAGATCTCTTCCACAAAGTAGTCAAACGTGCCGCTGTCAGTGCCCGGGCTGAAGCGGAGGATATCCTGCGCAGGCCAATCCGGCCGGACGTCCGACCACTGCCGGGCGGTCGAGAAGATCGCCGCCAGCTCTTCCTTCGTCACGTCGGTGGCGAAGTCGTTCTCGGCGCTGACCACCACCGCCAGCGCATCCGTGCCGACACGGAACTCCACCGGTGTGCGGTTGATCAATGCGCACGAGTCAACCTCGCTGTCTTTGATGGCGCGGCTGGCGTTGGCGACATCCGTTTCGCCGGCGACGCAGAAGCGCTCATAACCAGCGCCGCTGCCGATGCTGTCGATGGTGATCTCGCCGCCAAAGCCGTCATCCTTGAACAGCTCGGCCATGCGCTCCGACAGCGGAAAGACCGTCGAGCTGCCGGCAGTGATGATGCTTCCGCTCACGGACGAGGGGTCCACCTCGGGCAGGGGCACGTTGCTCTCTTCGACCATCGGAGCTTCAGTCGGAACCGCGGTCGGCTCGGCGGCCGGGGGTTCTGCAGGTGCCTCCGTCGGCGCCGCCGGTCCAGCACAGGCTGCCAGCGCCAAGGCCAGCACCAGGCTGAGTCCAAACAAGAGGTACAGCTTGCGGGTCATAGGGATTCCTCTTCTCCTTGAAAGATGAGATACGGACTGAGTCTAGGCCTGAGGACTTAAGCCAGGGTCAAGCCGCTGTTAAGAGCCCCTAACATGACGATGCCTGCGGTTTGGGCGACGCAGGCATCTCACAAAGAGGAGGAAGAGAAAGAAGGGGAACCTGGCGGGTCCTTCCGCCTAGGACTTTCCAGGCGTCCCCTTGGATTTTCCGTCGTCGGTGGCTTTGCCGGGCTCGAAGCTTCGGCCCCGCACGCCACAGCGTCCACATTCCCCCTCGGCGATGAGGGTCTTGCCCATCCAGTAGTAGGTCACCTTGTAGCGGTATGACCCACAATACTGGCACTCGATGGTGCGGCTAATCAACTCCTCGGGCTGTATGGGCGCCATTGCAGTCTGCGCACCTTCCATCCGCCTGCTCCGCCGTTTGGATCTGAGATTCCGCCCAGCCGTCCGCCGAGCGAAGCAATCGCCATCATCGATTGCTGCGTGCCTATTTCCAGTTCTGGGTGCGACGCTCGCCTCACCCGGTTCGGCAGGCCAGGCGCAGACTCCCTTGGGGGCATGCTTGGATTGCTCATGCAGGCAGCGTAGCCCTCCCGACTTAAGGCTGTGTCAACTGCGGATTAAGCGGAGTTAACCGGGATGCAGAGCGGGGGTGCTATCCGGGCTGGAAGGCCAGGTGCAGGGCAGCGCCCGAGTCGGGGGGCAGCCGATTCTCGGCCCAGACCCGGCCGCCGTGGGCGCGCAGGATGTGACGGGCAATGGCCAGCCCCAGGCCGGTGCCGGGTGTGCCGCGGGCGCGATCGGCGCGGTAGAAGCGTTCGAAGATCCGATCGAGGTCGGACGGGGCGATGCCCGGGCCACCGTCAAGGATCGAGAGTACGACCCAGGTGCCATCCGGCGACGTCTGGCCGTGCATCTCGATCTCACCGGCCGCAGGGCTGAACTTCACCGCGTTGTGCAGCACGTTGACCACCGCCCGGCCGGCCTGGTCGGCGTCCGCCAGCACCCTCAGGTCAGGATCGACCTCGATCCGGATCCGCACCTGCTTGCGCTCGGCCTGTCCCTGTAGCACGGCTGCCGACTGCTCCGCCACCTGGACCAGCGGGAGACGAACCATGCGCACCACCTGCTGGCCCGACTCGAGCGCCGCCAAGTCGAGCATCTCCTGCAGCATGTGGTGCAGCGTGTCGATCTCGCCGATCATCTTGGCGGTGAGCTGCGAGACCATCTCCGGCGAACGTCCAGCCGGCGTGTTGAGTGTTTCCGCCAGCAGGCGCAGCGAGGTCAGCGGCGTGCGCAGTTCGTGCGAGAGGTTGGCGACCATGTCCTGCCGCGCCCGGCTCAGGCGCTGAACATCGCTGATGTCCGCCAGTGCGATTGCCAGTCCATCCTGTGTGGCGACGGCACGCGCCCGGTGTGGGCGGTCTTCCACCCGAATGACGCGCTCAAGGTCCTCCGTCTGGCGCAGGCCCAGGGCGTCCCTTGCCAGTTGCTCGAGCTCCAGGCTCTGGCTGTACAGGATCAGAGAGGACTCGGGCATCAGTTCGCCGAAGCGCCGGGTTGCAGCAGGGTTGACGGCCTGGACGGTCAGCTGAGGGTCGACCACCAAGAGCGATTCATCGGCGGCGGCGGCGGCCTGTTGGTAGGCCCTGCCCAGGCGATCAGCGGCGGCGAGGTGCAACTGCTCCCGCTCTTCGCCTTGCCGGATCTGCGTGCGCAGCCAGCGAGTGTCTCTGGCCTGACGCCGCCACAACACCGTCAGCGCCACACCGGCCATCAGCGCCAGGACGGCGAGCGCCGCCAATGCCTCGTTCATCCCCGTCAGCCCTCGAAACGGTAGCCCATGCCGCGCACGGTGAGGATTCGCCGGGGTTCAGACGGATCCTCTTCGACCTTCTGCCGCAGCCAGCGGATGTGCACGTCGACCGTGCGGGCATCCCCGGGGTAGTCTTCCCCCCACACCCGCGCCAGCAACAGGTCGCGCGTCAGCACGGCCCCGCGGTGACGCATCAGCGCTGCCAGCAGATCAAACTCGCGCGGGGCCAGCGCGATCTCGACCGCCTGACGCCAGGCCCGGTGCGCCGTCAGGTCCAGGCGCAGGTCGCCTGACACCAATTCATGCGTCGGTTCGCGCTGGACGGCTCCCCGACGCAGCGCCGCCCGGACACGGGCGAGGAACTCGCCCAGCGAGAAGGGCTTGACAATGTAGTCGTCGGCGCCGGTCTCCAAGCCGATGATCTTGTCGGTCTCGCTGCCGCGGGCGGTGAGCAGAATGATCGGAACGCTACTTTCGCGGCGCAGGATACGGCAGACCGTCAAGCCGTCCAGCTTGGGCAGCATGACGTCCAGTACGAGCAGGTCATACTCGGAGGCGCGCGCCAGCTCCAGGCCCCGTTCGCCGTCGGCCGCCGTATCCACTTCGTGGCCTTCGGCGCGCAGATTGAGCGCCAGCGTCTCGCGCACGGTGTCTTCGTCTTCGACCAGCAACAGACGTGCCATACAGTCAATTATAGCCAGCCTGGCTTGCAGCTTCTCAGCGGCGCCCCGAAACCAGCACGCCCGGCTGGTCCGGGTAGTAGTGGACGACTTCCCAGCCCGGATAGGCCGCCCGCAAGCGGGCCTCGGCCTGCGCATCGCGATCCCAGGCGACCCGAAAGTCGCTTGCCTCGAAGGGCGGGGTGAGCAGCATCAGCTCTACCGCCTCCGACCAGTGATAGATCGGGTTGACCAGGACCAGCTTGCCGGCCAGTTCCGGCGTCCGCAAGAAGGCCTGCTGGTCGGCGGAGCGGATGCCGTACAGCTCGCGCAGCGAGCTCAAGCGGGTCGGCAAGTAGCCTCCGAGGTTGACGGCCAGCAACACAATGAGCGCCACCGAAATCCCCAGGCGCCGCGCCCGAACCCATCCGCTTGCGCGCCGATCGGCCAGCCGCCCGAGCCAGACGAAGCCGGCGGCGCTGGCCACGGCCAGCCCCGGCAACGCCTCGACATAGTAGCGTGGCCCGTAGAGCCAGGCGCCCACCCAGTAGGCAGCGTAGGCCAGCACCAGCGAGGGGAAGATCGCCAGGCACAGCCACAGGCCGAGCTGCCGCCGCAGCGCCCACATGCCGGCCGGGAGCATCAGCCAGGACAGGTAGGGCCAGCCGAACAGGTCATGCTGCATCGTCCACAGACTGAAGCGGGTGTTGATATTCGCCCAGTGCAGCGAGTGTCCGCCCGGTTGCGGTCCGTGCCCCGGCCCGAAACCGATTCGGTCATACGGCCACCACAAGGTGTAGGGATTAGTGAACGGACTGCCAGTCACCGCCGCCTGCCAGAGCGGCAGCAGCGCCGCCATCGCCACGAACACACCCGCCAGTGCGCCCAGTTCGCGGCGCACCGAACCCGGCCCCTTCGCCAGCAACCACAGCGCGTGCAGCCCAAAGGGAATCGCAATTGCCAGCGCGGTGAGTGGGCGCGTCAGCATCAGCAGGCCAAGGGCGCATCCGGCTGTCAGCCAGATCAACCCGCGCGGCACATGCTCCGGCTCGGCCGCGCCTGCCGTCGGAACGAAGAGCCGCAGCCACGCCAGCGAGAACGCCAGCCCGAGAAACAGGCTGAGCGGATGTGACATCAGCGAGCCGGAGAGCAGCAGCACCATCGGCGAGCTGGCCAGCAGCAACGCCGCCAGCAATCCGACGCTCCGCCCTCCCAGGCGGCTGCCCAGGCGGTAGGTCAGCCAGACGCACAGGGCGGCCAGCAGTCCATTGATCAATGCCGGAGCGCCCAGGCGGACCCCGAGCGATAGCGCTGCCGGCCAACCCGGTGGGTACTTGCCGAAGCGCAGACCTTGATGGTCGACGACAAACGGAATAACGAAGTAGCGCGGCTCTGCCGGCGAGGGCAGAGTGAGCGTGCCCTGCGCCATCACCTCCGCCTGCCACAGATTGGCGAACTCATCTTCGATGTGGGGGAGGCCTTCGTAGACTTGTGACGCGATGCGCAGCGAGCAGGCCAGCGTCAGCAGCGCCAGCCAGGCGGCCAGCAGATTGGCCAGCGAGTCGCGCCGCATTTTCACGGTCGGCGGTTAGCGCCCAGGTCTTCCAGCGCCTGCAGCGCGGCGGCATGCAGCCGGCCGTTGGAGGCCAGCACGCCAATGTTGGCGGTCAACTCGCGTCCACGCCCGAAATCCAGCCGGTCGCCGCGCAGATCGCTCACCTGCCCGCCCGCCTCCTCGATCACGATCGAGCCGGCCGCCTGATCCCAGGCCTTCTCGCAGTAGTCCGGCCGGGCAGGCGAGAGCAGCCGAAACAGCAGTTCACCTTCCCCCAGCGCCATCCGGGCATACTTCGCCTGACTGTCCATGCGCACCGGCGGCGCTTCGCATCCCAGATGCCGGGCGAGGTCATCCATCAGGCCCTCATCGGTGTGGCCAGCCTCAAACGATCGCAGCAGCCTGGCCTTTTGCGGGCGATCCTCCGGTGAGACACTCAACCGCTGCCAGTCATCCGACTCGAGAGCAGTGATCCAGGCGCCCTCGCCGCGCACGGCAAGCACCACGCTCCCGGCGCTGTCGGACGTGGCGCCCGGCGCGGCCAGGCGCGGGCAGCCCAATCCCCCCAGCACGACCTGGCCGGCTTCGATCCAGGCCAGCGCCACCACATAGTGGTCATTGCGCAGGAAGCCCTTGGTCCCGTCCACCGGATCGAGCACCCAGTAGGCCTGCTCGTTGGATGCGCCGCCGAGATCGATCCAGCTCCAGATCTCGTCCAACGCCGCGCCCGGTAGGTACCGGCGAACGTAGTCCGCCACCATCGAGGTCATCGCCGGCGGCCCAGCGCGCAACGCCTGGCTGTCCTCCTCGGCCATCAGGTGCTCACCGGGAAAACCAGCCTGCAACATGCCTCCCACCAGGGCCTGCACGGCGTAGTCCGCCACGGTCACTGGAGAGCGATCGGTCTTGGCAGCAGCGGGAACGACGCGCTCCTGTTGGACCGATCGGGCGAGCAGTGCGCCGGCGCGCAGCGCCTGCAGCGCAAAGTGCGCCCGGTTGGAATGAGTCCGGAAAGGAATCGCATCGCTTGGCATGGGTGAGATCCAGCGGGCAAGGGGTTGGCAACCCGGCGGGTACAATTGTACCCACGCCCCCGGAGAGGTCTTAGGATGCGTATTATTCGATGGATTGGTGTTGCCGTGCTGGTGTTGCTGCTCACCGCGTGCAGCGCTGGCCCTTCCTCGGCAGTCCAGACCGCAGCGGTGGGGACGGTATCGGCGGCGATGACTTCCGTCGGCGCTGCCGCGGCCACCGAACCACCGGTGGCGGCCGTGCCAGCCACCGCGCAGGCCTCACGTCCCGCGCCGACCCCCGCCGCAGCCGCTCACGTGGCCACCTTACCGAACGCCTCAGCCTACAACTGGTCGCAGGTGAGTGACGGCTTCAAGCGGCCGCTCGATCTGCAGCACGCCGGCGACGGCCGGTTGTTTGTCGTCGAGCAGGCCGGGCGGATCTGGGTCGTAGCCGACGGGCTGCGCAGGGATCCGCCGTTCCTCGACATCCGCAGCCGGATTGGATCGGACGGGAACGAGCAGGGCCTGCTCGGCCTGGCATTCCATCCGCGCTTCGCCGAGAACGGGCAGTTCTACGTCAACTACACCGACCTGGGCGGCGATACGGTCGTCGCCCGCTTCACCGTATCTCCCGACAGCGGGAACGCCGATCCAGCCAGTGAGAGCCGCCTCTTGACCATCGACCAGCCGTATGCCAATCACAATGGCGGCGGACTCGCCTTTGGCCCGGACGGTTACCTGTACATCGGTACGGGAGATGGCGGATCCGGCGGAGATCCGCTGGGCAACGGCCAGTCGCTGAACACGCTGCTGGGCAAGGTTCTCCGCCTCGATGTCGACGGCGCTGAGCCCTATGGCGTCCCGCCCGACAATCCATTCGCCGGCAGCGGCGAGGTCTATCAGGAGATCTGGGCCTTCGGCCTGCGCAATCCCTGGCGCTTCGCCTTCGATCCAGCCACAAGCGATCTGTATCTTGGCGATGTCGGGCAGGGAGACTGGGAGGAGATCAACTACCAGCCCAGCGCTTCCTCCGGTGGAGAGAACTACGGCTGGAACCTGCGCGAGGGGTTGCACTCCTTCTCGGGCGATGCCGCGCCCGGCATGGTCGATCCGGTGGTCGAGTATGGGCACGACCAGGGCTGCTCGGTGACAGGGGGCGTGGTGGTGCGCGATCCCGCCTTGCCCGAATGGGACGGCGTGTATCTGTACGGGGACTACTGCAGCGGGCGGGTGTGGGGTCTGCTGCCAGGCGGCGATTCCGGCTGGCAGTCCCAACTGCTGTTCGATACCGATTTCAACATCACCGCCTTCGGCCAGGACGCGGCGGGGGCCGCCTACTTGATCGACCACCGCGGCGGGGTGTACCGCCTCACTGCAGCAGGCTGAGCCTGCTGCCATGTCCGGCAGTTCCGGTCTCCGTCGGATCTTCCGCAAACACTATGCGCTGCCCACCGAGCACGGGTCGTGGATCTGGTGGATCGGCCCGTTGGTGATCGGCGCGGCCGCGGCGGGCGCGTTTCCGCCGGCGCTCTGGCTGCTGTTCGTCACGGCCTTCGCCGCCTTCCTCTCGCGCCAGCCGATTGCCCTGCTGGTCAAGGTCGCCAGCGGACGCCGGCCGGCGAGCGACCGGTTGCCCGCCCTCGTGTGGGCCGCCATCTACGGCGCGCTAGTTCTGCTTGGGCTGGCTGGGCTGGCCGGATTGGGGTTCGGCCAGCTGCTGCTCTTGCTGGCGGCGCCTGCCGTGCTCGTCTTCGCCTGGCACCTGTGGCTGGTCAGCCGCCGAGCCGAGCGCGGCCAGATGGGGATCGAGCTCGTCGGGGCAGGGGTGCTGGCGTTGACCGCGCCCGCGGCCTACTGGGTCGCCGGCGGCCCAATGGATCGCACCGGCTGGATCCTGTGGCTGCTGTGTTGGCTGCAATCGGCAGCGTCGATCGTGTTGGTCTATCTCCGTCTCGACCAGCGACGCTGGCCCGCCGCGCCTTCAACGCCCGAGCGCTGGCGCGTCGGCCGCCGCACATTGGCCTATCATCTCTTTAACCTGGTGGCGGCCACCCTGCTGGCGGCAGGGCGTGTCGTGCCGGGGATGGTGCCGCTGGCCTTCGGCCTCATGCTGGCGGATGCCATTGACGGCATTCTCCGACCGGGCATCGGGGCGCGGCCGACCTTCATCGGCATGCGCCAGCTCGCCGCCAGCCTGCTCTTCGTGATTCTGGTCGCCGCGGCGTATCTGCGCGCCTGAGCCTGAACCAGCCGGGCCCAGACAAACAGACCTCGCGGTTGCGCTCCAAATCCTGCACGGAATTGCACCGACGGGCCATCGGAGCGCGGCGCGGGAGGGAA
>JBFYRF010000289.1:0-5594 GCA_041302385.1 Anaerolineales bacterium
GCTGATCGTGACGGGCCCTCGGCGGGGAATGCTCGCAGGCTCGGCTTTGCAGCCTCACCTGGCGGTGCCCTTTGGAGACATGATGCTGGCCGGCTGCTTCGGCCTGGTGGCCTCCATCGCCGAGCTCCTGCCCGAACTGGCTGACCCGATCCGCGCCTCCCTCGCCGGCCAAAATGTGGATCGGGCGCCCTGGGACCTCGACTAGCCTGCCTGCGTAGTCCAATTTCCACCCAGATTGACCCCTGTGCCCAGCGATTTGCCCAGCAACCGAACAGTTGTAGACTGGTACGTGTACTCGCCGCCCCATACGGAACCGGGAGAAGGAGGAGCTGGATGCGCCGCAGGCATGCCCACACTTTCGTCCTAGGGTTGTCGGCTCTCGCACTTGTGGCTCTGAGCTGCAATGTGACGGGTGCCGCGCCGTCGATCGATGTCGCCGTCGCCCTTACGCAGACTGCGGCCGCGGTCGAGGCGCAACCCGGCCAGCCGGCTGAACCGGAAGGAACTACCCCGCTGCCGCCGGCAGAGACAGTCGCCCCAGCGGAGACGGCCACTGAGACCGCCGAGCCGTCGCCCACCAGCCGCCCGCCGGTGGTCCACACCACACAGCCTGGAAATCCGGGCGGCGCCACCAACTTCGTCTCTGACCGATCGTCCAAGGCGCTGGCCAACGAGCGCCGCGCAATCGGGGATGACTACACCCGCAACTGGCTGGAGCGACCGTTCTCAGCCGACGCCATGGAGTACCAGGCGCACCTCGACCTCACCCGGGTCGAGTATGCCGTGGGCGCGCCGTGGATCTACTTCACCCTGTTCGTTGAAGGACTGCCGCCCGAGGGCAGCCAGGCGCTCTACGCCATCGAGATCGACATGGACAAGGATGGCCGCGGGGACTGGCTGATCGCCGGCGAGGCCCCGCCCGACTCGACCTGGACGAGCGACGGTGTGCGGGCCTTTCGCGACACAAACAACGATGTGGGTGCCACCCGCCCAATGCTCACCGACGCTCCGGTCACCTCCGGCACCGGGTACGACGAGATGGTCTTCGATGAAGGCTACGGACCCGACCCGGACGCCGCCTGGATCCGGCGGGCTCCCAGCGGCGCCTCCGAGATTGAGATCGCTATCAAGAACTCCTTGATCGGCCAATATGGCGAGTTCCTGTGGGGCGGCTGGACAGACGAAGGCGTCCAGAATGCGGCCTGGGCGGACTATCATGACCGCTTCACATTGGCCGAAGCCGGCTCGCCCGCCAATGACAGCAGCAACTACCCGCTGAAGGCCGTTTCGAAGGTCGACAGCACCTGCCGCTGGGGGGCTGGGTTCATCCCGGCCGCCGATGATCCCGGCGTCTGCCCCGTACCCCCGACGCCCACGCCCGAGCCCACCGGCTCGATCTCCGGAACCATCACGATCCAGAGCGGCCTCTTCAAGAGCGCAAAAGTGAAACTCGGACAAGGTTCGTGCTCCTCGTCCGGCTACAAGTCGACCAACGCTTCCTCCAGCGGCGCCTACACGTTCACGGGACTCCCGGCCGGCAATTACTGCGTGACTGTCGACTACGGATCGATCGACAGCAAGGGCCCCTACGGCCTGGATCCGATCAATCCCAATTTCCCGCCAGCCACGAGTCCGTACCTTAGCGTGACTCTTGGCCCCAATGAAGCCAAGACCGGCGTGAACTTCGTCTTCCAGGTCATCATCGGCTAGCGCCTGGAGCCTGCCCAACATAGAGCCCGAGGCAAATGCCTCGGGCTCTATCGTTCTTGCGTGCTGCACCCTCAGGGTGTGATTGTGAATTGCACGGGCTCGCTCTCCGCACCATTCCCCGCCAGGTCGGTGGCCCGCACCGACAGCCGGTGCTCACCCGCCGTCAGCCGTTCAATGCGCGTCGAAAACGGCGCCCGCTCCTGCCGAGCCACCACCTTGCCATCGATCAGCAGCTCGACCACGGCGATGCCGACCTCGTCCGTCACGCGAGCTTCGAAGATCACGGCTTCACCCAGTTTCAGCGCCTCGCCCTCCACCGGAGTGAGGATCTCGATCTGAGGCGCCAGATTGTCCACCGTGACCGGAATTGCCGCCGTGCGCAGCGTTCCGTCCTCCGCCACGACGACCAGCTGCAGCGTCTGAAGCCCTTCCATGCCTGAGGTGTCCCAAATCCCCAGTCCGCCCGAGGGCATGGCGCTCGTCTGATCCTCGCCGATCTGAATCCACTCTGTCGGGTTCAGGCCGCGGCCGACCTGCAGCCGGAAGAAGTCGAGATCCGGGTCCTCCGCTTCTCCGGTCACCGTGACATCGCCACGTAGATAGGCAAAAGGCGCAGGCGAGTTGATCCTCACGCCATCTTGCCCCTGGCTGACCTCGATCAGCGTGTCATATTCCCTTGGGGGCGGCTCAAGCCCGGCGGATTCGGCCCAGGCCGCCGCCTCAGGCGGCGGGACGAGAAAAACCCGCTCCTCGACCATTTTGGCCGGGGTGTACAGCGTAGCCAGCTTGCCGGTCTCCCGATTGATGCGGTAGGGCTGATACAGTGTGTCATAGTGCGTCGGCTCCGTTCCCTGCAGGAAGAGCTCACGCACGACAGTTGGGCAGTAGACAGTCGGCAGCATTCCCGAGGGATCGCAGACTTCGACCTGGCTGATCTCCGGCGGGGTCGGCCAGCTGTCTCTGGGGAGTGAGGCGTGGGCATAGCGCAGCATGGCGTGCCAGACAGCCGCCGCCCCATTGAGCGAGTCGATCGAGCGCATTGGGCTTCCATCGGTATTGCCCAGCCAGACGCCAACCACCCGGTCGGGGGTGACACCCAGGGTCCAGCTATCGGCGGTGGCTGCATCCGCGCCCGCCGTGACGGCTGCCGGCCGATCCACTTCGAGCGGGCTCGACCGTCCGAAGCCCGCCCAGCGGGCGGAGTCGTCAGCCAGGATGTCGATCATCAAGTAGGCCAGCGCCGGGCTGAGCACGGAGCGCGTTTCGGGCTGGTAGGCGTAGACGGTCCCCTGGATCGGATCGTCGACCGCCAGCAGGGCGCTCGGTTGCAGTCCCTCGACCGCCTGGCCGTCAACTCGCCCGGCGGAGGCTCCCACCATCCGTCCCTCGGCGCCAACGATCGCGTAGCCCTTCGCCAGGTCGAGCAGTGACGGCCTGGCCTGATCGAGCGCGGCGGCAGCCTGGGACTCCGGCAGCATGCCCATCGAGCGCGCAGTGCGCAGGACATTCTCCGCCCCCACCCGATCGCGCAGGTAGGAAGTGGCGCCGGTGAAGCTGCTCGCCAACGCCGAGCGCAGCCGGACCGGCCCGCGGTAGCCGGCTGTCGCTGGGTCTGGGCTCTCCCCACCCGGAATATCCAGGAGCATCGTCGCCGGGGTGTAGCCGCGTGCCAGCGCCGTCAGGTAGATCAGCGGGTCGAGAGATTGTGGCGGCAGCTCGGGCCGCGTGGCCTCTCCGGCCAGTGCCAGCATTTCTCCGCGGGATGGATCGAGCACGATCACACTCCCAGAGGAGACCTGATGGTCGACCTGGATATCCCCCGGGCGGAGAGTCGGGAGCAGCCCGGCGGCCAGGCAGGCCTGTCCGTCGGCCGCCGCCTGGACATAGGTCGGCGCCTCGCCGGCCAGTCGACCCAGATGGGTAGCGAGCACGCACTCCGCCTGCCGCTGGAGATCGGCGTCGGCTGTGGTCAGGATGCGCAGACCGCTGCGCGCCAGCCCCGCTTCGCCAAACCGGTCGCGAACCTGGTCGAGGGCGAACCAGGCGATATCCGGCGCCTGGATCGCCTCCCGCACCGGCACCCCGCTGGGGCTCACGCTGGCACGCTGGGCATCCTGGATCTGGGCGGCATCCGCCCACCCCAGGTCCAGCATCTGTTGCAGCGTCTGCTCGCCAGCCAGGCGTGCTGCCTGCGGCGCATCGATCGGATTCCGCTCCGGCCGCTCCGGGATGCCCGCCAGGATGGCGCTCTCCGCCAGACTGAGTTCGCCAGCATGTTTGCCGAAGTACACCAGCGCTGCGGCGTCGATGCCGAAGGCGAAATTCCCGTAATCGGCTGTGTTGATGTACCACTCGAGCAGTTGCTCCGGGCTGTGGCGTTGGACCACGCGCGAAGCCAGGTAGTCCCTGCGCAGCCGCTGCATCCAATCGGGGAAGCGCCCGTCGGTCAGCGGTTGCAGTTGACTTGCAGCGAGGTAGGTGGCAAGCCCTGGTCGGTCGGGAGCACCGGCCACTGCCGCCAGCCAATCCGGGCGTTCCGCCTGCGTCGCATCGGCCGCGATGCCGTTGCGCGCCAGCGAAGCCAACAGGAAGGGAACGCGGCCGCTCGCCAGGCTGCTCCCGTCGACCCTAAGCCAGCGCGCCTCCGCCGCCGCCGGGTGCTCGCCGGTCAGGAGCCGGACGGTTCCCGAGCGGTCCCACAGTTCCAGGGGCTTGAAACCGCCGGCTTCCGGGGAGAGGCTGAACTCAAGCGCTCCAGCCTGGGGCAGCCCTTCGCTCAGCGCAACGGCGGCCTGTGCCGCCTGGATCACCGGCAGGCCGAGCGAGAGCCCCAGCACCCCGAGCGCCGCCAGCGCCAGGATACCCATCCGGCCGACCCCTCGGCGATGCACGGCTCGCTGTCTGCGCCGGCGGACGATCAGGCTGGGCTTGACCATGCTTCGATTCTATTCGCTCGCTGGATGATTCTGAAGACTGCAAGTCCCATGCCCCAGCCTCCCTGCGGCGGGGCACCGGGCCACCTGCGCAGCCTCATGCCTCCGGCCGAGGCTGGTTCCCCAAGATGGTCTCGATCTCGTCCTGCATCGCCTGCGTCAGGCGCGCCGGCACGTCGATCGCCTGCAGATTCTCCTCGACTTGCGCCGGGCGCGTCGCCCCGGTGATCACGCTGGTGATCTGCGGCAACCGCAGCAGCCAGCCGATTGCCAGCTGTGGCAGCGTCACGCCCAACCCATCTGCCACCTTCTGCAGTCGCCGCGTCTTTTCCAGATTGTCTTCGGTGAGGATGCCCTTTAGCCAGGCGTACTTGCGCAATGAGAGCCGCGCACCTTCGGCCGATGCGCCGCCGTACTTCCCGCTGAGCAGCCCGGATCGCAACGGACTCCAGGTCACCAGGCCAAACCCGAGGTCGTCAGCGGCCTGGACCAGTTCGTCCTCGACGATACGCCGGACGAACAGGTTGTAGTGCGGCTGCTCGACCGTCGGGGGGATGTGCCCTCCCGCTCGTGCCAAGCCGTGCGCCTGGGCGATTTGCCCCGCCCGCCATTCCGAGGTTCCCCAATATAGGATCTTGCCCTGATGCACGAGGTCACCCATCGCCCGCAGCGTCTCCTCAATCGGGGTCTCGGGGTCAAAGCGGTGGCAGAAGTACAGGTCCAGGTATTCCGTGCCCAGGCGTCTGAGCGAGGCGTGGCAGGATTCGAGAATGTGCTTGCGCGACAAGCCGCGGCCGTTGACGCCGGGCATGGTCTGCCAGAACACCTTGCTCGAGATCACCAGGCTCTCGCGTGGCAGCTCTCGGATGATCTCGCCCATCACGCTCTCGGCCCGCCCTTCGGCGTAGATATCGGCGTTGTCAAAGAAGTTGACTCCGGAATCGTAGGCCT
>JBFYRF010000308.1:0-11550 GCA_041302385.1 Anaerolineales bacterium
TTGCTGCCTGACACTCGGGGCCTTCCTCTCAACCCGCCGTCACATCCCGGCCCGAGCCTGCTCGCAGCGCCGTCCAGGGGTGACTGTGGACGGCAGTATAGCACAGCGGCCTGGCCGGGGACCTCCGGCGCGAATCCGCCCGGCATCCGCCGCTCGCGAGGCGCAAGATTCCCTCCTGAGACACCGCCACCGCTCGACGGCCCTCTATGGGGATGACCGACGCAGGGGGGTAGCTTGCCTGCGGGCAGCCAAGTGGGGGAGGAAGGCAGATCCCTCGCTGCCCCTCGCTCCGCTCAGGCAAGGCGCTCGGATAACCGGTTCGTTGGGGCCGTCATCTCGGGCCGGGGTTCGCGCCGAGGGTTCTGCTTCCGGGCTGGCCAGGCGGATGCGAAGGAGAGAAAGCAGATCCCTCGCTGCGCTCGGGATGACCCGTGCGCAGAGGCCTGTCATCCCGAGGCCGGGTTTTCGCCGAGGGATCTGCTTGTGGGCCCTAAGCAGGTAGAATCCACCTGTCGGCAAGCCATCTAGGGTTCAGGCGGCGCGACCCATGACGGCGCGCTTCAGCCGGACATCTCAGGGTTGCCAGGGGAGCGGAAAATGAGAGCTTTGGGTGGCTTCTTCCGGCGGTTCCTGCGGATGATCCTGCTGTGGTTCGTCGACTGGCTGTCGCTGCTCGGCGCGGCGGCGATCTTTGCCGGCATCACAATCGAGGACGCCGACGGGGTCTCCTTCTGGGTGGTGGCTGCTGGCGCGGCCCTGGTCCTGGGACTCGCCAACTTTCTGCTGCGCCCGGCGCTGCTCTTGCTGGCACTCCCCCTCGGCTTCCTGGGTACCTTCGTCGCCGGCTTGATCATCAACCCACTGCTCTTGCTGTTGACCTCCCGGCTGCTTCCTGGCTTCGAGGTTTCCGGTTTCCTGGATGCCTTTCTGGCCAGCCTGTTCATCGCCCTGGTCAACACGATCATCATCGTCCTGCTCAACGTCGACGATGAGAACTCGGTGTACCAGCGCCGGGTCGAGGCCCTCGCCCGCCGCCGCCCATATGACGTCGGCGCAGAACCCACCCGCGGCCTGGTGATGCTCGAGATCGATGGGCTGAGCTACTGGCACATTCAGAAGGCGATCGAGAAGGGCTACCTGCCCGCCATCAAGGAAATGATGGAGGTCGACGGCTATCGGCTCTCGCGCATCGACTGCGGCCTGCCCTCCCAGACCTCGGCCTGCCAGGCGGGCATCCTGTTCGGGGATAATCACAACATCCCCTCCTTCCGCTGGTACGACAAGCAGCAGCAGAAGTTGTATGTTTCCAGCCGGGATGCGGGTGAGTTGAATGCCCGCTATGCCCATGGAAACGGCCTGCTCCGCGACGGGAGCAGCATCAACAACATGCTCAATGGCGACGCGTTCAGCTCGCTACTGACCCTGGCAGACATCAAGTCGGACGACCCCGAGATCGGCCGCCGACGCGCCCAGGATATCTACCTGCTCGTCGTCAATCCGTACTTCCTGATCCGCGCCATCGTCGTCTACTTCGGGGACGCGGCGCTCGAGTTCTGCGAAGGCTTGATCCAGCGCGTGCGCAACGTCCGGCCGCGATTGAACCGGCTCCACATGGGCTACCCCTTCCTGCGTGCGGCCACGACCACCTTCATGCGCGATGTCGCCTGCTATCTGGGCGTCCTGGAGATCGTGCGCGGCACTCCGGCGATGTACATAACCTGGCCTGGCTACGATGAGGTGGCCCATCACTCTGGCCCCTGGACCGGCGATGCCTTCCGCGTCCTCGGCCGCTACAACAGCGCCATCGAGCGGATCCGCCGGACGATCGCCACCAAAGCGCCCCGCCCGTACGAATTGATCTTGCTCTCAGATCACGGTCAGTCCTTCGGGGCGACTTTCCTGCAGCGCTACGGCTACGACCTGAAGACCTTCATCGAGCGCCAGCTTCCCCACGGCACCCAGGTCTCACAGACCGCCGGCGGAGACGACGGCACGATCTCCGTGCAGGCGGTCAATCGCGAGTTCCAGTCGATGCAGCAACAGGACCTGGGCGGCCGGATCGGGAAGACGGTCGTCAAGCAGGGGGAACGCTGGAGCGGGCAGGCAAGCCTGGGGACGGTGGCGGTCGAGGCCGCCCCGGCGAACGTCACTGTGTGCGGCAGCGGCAACCTCGGTCAGGTGTACTTTGATCTGCATCCCCGCAAGCTCACCCGGTCCGAGCTTGACCAGGCCTATCCCGGGATGGTCGAAGCCCTAGTCCAGCACGAGGGCGTCGGCTTCGTCATGGGTTATCTTCCCGACGGCACGCCGGCGGTGTTTGGCAAGCGCGGCCAGCGCAACCTGCACACCGGACAGGTCAGCGGTGACGATCCATTGCTGCCGTATGGCGACCCGGAGCTGCGCGGCCGGCAGGTGCGGCGCATCGCTGACTACCCTCACGCCGGGGATCTGATCGTGATGAGCACGGTGTATCCCGATGGCACGGTGGCTGCCATGGAGGAGTTGATCGGCAGCCACGGCGGTCTGGGGGGCGAGCAGACGGACGCCTTCCTGTTCCACCCGCCCGACCTTGTGGTCCCAGAGACCGAGAACTCGGCAGACGTCTTCGCCATCCTGAATGCCCGCCGCGGGCTGCCGCCCGCTCCGCCTCCACGCCGCGCGCCCGCGGTCGACGAATGGGCATGGTCAACGCTCAAGACCGGGATGGCGCGCGTGGGGCAGTGGGTGTCGCTTGCGCTTCACGCCCTTGTGCTCGATCGACGGGCGTTCCGCCGCGCCGCCGACGATCCCTACATGACCGCGCCCGCCCTGCTGATCGGCATCCTGGGCTCCGCTCTAGCCGGCTATCTGATGGGACCGCCCCACGCATGGCTGATGCCCAGCCGGGTCGCGAGCTGGCTGGTATCCGTTCTGGCCGTGGTCACCGCCGGTCGGGTGCTGCGCGCACGGGGAGGCTTCAGCCCTACCCTGCGCAGCCTGGGTTTCGCCCAAGTTGCCTGGGTGCTGGAAGGCATCCTCGCCCTCACCCCGGCGGGCCCGGTCGCTCGCTTCCTGGCAACGCTCTATCATCTTGTGGCGCTGTGGATGGGGGCCAGCGAAGCGCAGAACCTGCGCGGCTGGCGGTCCGTGTTCCTGCCGGTCGTCGCGGCCCTGGTCCTACTGGTTCTGAGCCTCTCGGTCAAACTCATGGTGTCGGGCGCGGCCTTCACTCTGGCGGCGATCCTGGGGGAACTGGGCATGCTCGCTCCCTAGCACGCTCGCCGGCGGCTCTGCCTTCAACGATCAAAACAGCCGCGCCTCCCAGTGGGAGGCGCGGCTTGGCTCCCCTCGGCGCCGGGATCATTCGAGGTAGACCTCGACATGTTGTCCTTCATCCAGGTCGTCGATGTCAATGATCTTGCCCATCGCACCTTCGCGCACCGCCTGGGCGATCTCCTCCATCTGCAGGCCGTCCAGATCCGGGACGAAGCGCGCCCCCATGCGCAGGCCGACATTGACCAGGCTCATGGGCAGCGTGATGTTGACCGACTGCTTGCCGGACTCCATGTCGGTGACGCTCACCCGCAGCCAGCGTGTTTCGTCCTGGCCGGTGGCCGGCCGGCGCCGGTCGCTGCGCGCCAGCGCCGCCAGCAAGCGCGCCGCCTCCTCGGCAGTGATCTTGCCTTCCTCCACCATCTTCAGGATCTTCATTCTTTCTTCGGTCGTCGCCATGGCGGCCTCCGCCTCAAACCCAATGGATGTCCACCCGCTCGCCATCCACCTCATCCGATATGTCAACCACCAGCGAGTGACCTGGAGGCAACTCATCCTCCATCGCCAGCAGCACCTGATCGAGGCTCCGCCAGCGCGCCTCCGGCACCCATGGACTCACCATTCGCACCAGCCGTGCGACGAGTCCTAGGGGAAGCGGAATCGCAAGGTTGATCGGCCAGTCGGTCCCAGCCGAGCGTATGTGCAGCCTCAGCCAGGGCGACCGGTAGGAGGCCAGCGCCACGAGGAGTAACGCACCTCCCACCAGCAGCAGCGGCCCCGCCAACAGCCACCACCAGCCGCCGAGTGATCCCAGGTAGCCGCCGCCAGCGGTCAGCGCGATGGCCGTGGCCAGCAGCACGAACCAGGCGGTCGGTGTGGCTGGCTCGGCCCGAGTCCCGCTGGCGCTCGCCGGCTCACCCGACTCGATCGCCCGGATCGCCTGCTCAACATCTAGATCGCCGGCTTCCACGGCCTGCAGAATGGAGAGGGTATCGCGCTCGTTCGTCATCCTGGCACTCCCTGCGCCTCGGCTGGCAGATCGAGCGCCATCCAGGTCAGCGCCCTGCCCGCGCGGAAGCCGAGCGCCTCGAGGGCGGCATCGGCCGTCCCGGTGGGGTACTCGAGCGATAGTGGCAGGTCGGGGGGAAGCTCCGCCAGAGCGTGCGCCAACATCGCCCCTTCGAGCTTGCCCCGCCTGGCCGGCGCGCAGCTGAGGACCAGCCGCCACTCCTGGAACGCGGCCCGCGCCTGAGCGGTCAGGCTGGCCACAAGTTCACCGTCCTGGCGCCACAGCCAGTGCCGCACCCGTCCGGCGCTCAGGAAGGCGCTCATTCCGGAGGGGCGAAACAGATCATCCTCCGGAGGGAAGGGCCAGATCAGGCCCTCAGGATGCAGCTGCCGCAGGAAGGTCCACTGCTCTTCCCATTCCGTCGGCGGGCGCGGCTGCGGTCCATCCGGCAGCTCCCCCTGCGGCGCGGGAAGGCGGGCCGGACGACTCCAGTGCGTGCGCACGCTGGTCGTGGCGAATCCCAGGTTGGCATACAAGGCCTGCACCTCACGCTTTGACTGCGCCACCTGTAGGATCAGCAAGCGTGCACCCAGGCGCGCCGCCTCGGCCAGGCTTGCCACGACCAGCCTGCGGGCAATGCCCCGCCGGCGCCATTCCGGATCGACGGCCACGTTGGCCAGCACCCAGCGTTGAGGATAGCCCTCGACCTGCAGCAAGCTGGCGTTGCCGACAATCCGCCCCTGTTCCTGCCAGACGAAGCCGTGCGGCCGCGCCGCCGGGGGAAGCATCAACCGGGACAGCTGATAGCCAAGCCAGCCCGCCCGTCCGAAGGCGCGCATCTCGCGGATCATCTGCAGTCCACTGGCATCCAGTTCCCCGCTAAATGCCAGGCCAATCAGGTCTGCCACCTGGGCCATGTCCGAGCGCGGGTTGACCGGCCGCAGGTTCGGGCGCGCTGCCCGCCGGACGCCGACCAGGGCGGCTGCAGTCACGATCCCGTCTCCAACGCCCGCAGCAGCAGCTCGGCTTCCCCGCTGTTGATCTTCCCCGCCTGCAACATGTCGAGGATGGCCATCTGTTCGGCGTTCTCCGGCTGACCGCCGCTGCGCCCTGCCGGGCGCCCGCGCCCCGCTGGCGCCGGCCGGGGTGCCGGGCCCCCGATCCCCGCCGCGCGCAGCGATTCCTGAACCTGCCGGGCAATCGTTGCCCCATCCGGCAGCGATTCGAGGGACTTCAGGTCCGAGGCTGCAGCCGCCATGGCTCCCTCCACCTGGGCACGGACCGAGTCTTTGATCTCCTCGACAAAGCGGTCGATTTCCTCGCGTCGCTCGCCCTCCCCCGTCTGCCGCACTCGCAGATCGTTCGCTGCTTCAAGCGCAAGTTCGGCTTCGCCTGCGCCGAGGCGCTGGCGTGTCCTGTCCCCCTGCTGGGCCACTTCGACGCCACCCGGCCAAGCCAGGTCGCCGCCGGCGCGCGCCTCGATCCAGACCGAAGCCTGGGCCGGCAGCACGCAACGCAGGTCTCCACCGGCGCGAACCGTGCTGTGGGTTCCCGCCGCTGGCGAGAGCTCCAGCCAGATGTCGCCACCGGCCTGCAAATCCACCGATCCCGTCACGTGACGCAGGCGGAGATCCCCACCGACTTGGCGCAGCGTAGCGTCTGCGCGCAGGTCCTCCAACTGGGCATTTCCACCGACGCTCGTCGCTTGCAGCCGTCCGCTCAACTTGCGTGCGACCAGATCTCCACCTACCCGGCCAACGTTCGCCGCGCCCGCTTCGCGCAGGTTCAGGTCTCCCCCAACGTGCTCGACCTCCAGGTCCGCCGGCAAGCCGTACAGGCGCAGATCTCCACCCACTTCACCGACCGAGGTTGGGCAATTGCGCGGCACGAACAGCAGACAGCCAGAGCGGCATTCGACCTCAACCAGGTCTGCCTGCCGCCTCACGCTTAGCGCGCCAGCCTCGCCGACCTGGAGGCGCAGTTCGGCGCCCTCCGATGCCGCCAGGCGCAGGTCGCCCTTCACCTGGGACACCCGCAGGCGGTCACCGGCTCCTAGCTGCAAGCGTTCCGTGTGCATCGCTGCCCCCGTCCCTCAGTTACTCGGCTTCCAGCAGGCGCATCGCATCCTCGGCGCTGATCCGTCCACCGGCCAGGTCGTCGAGCAAGTGCTGCCGCTCCTCGGCCGACAGGCCGTTGGCCTCAGGGCCAACCGGGAACCCGAGCTGGCGAATGATCTCGCTCAGGCGCGAGCGCAGGGTCGGGTACGACAGACCCAGCTCCCGCTCCATCCGGTTGAGCTTGCCTTCACAGCGCAGGAAGGTCTCGACAAACGCCATCTGCTCCGGCGAGAGCCGGCCAAGCCGGCCGGTGTCGAAGTGCCCCTCCAGCGCACTGTCGCAGCTCCGACAGTGCAGGCGCCTGACTTCGAGCTTGTCGCCACACACCGGACAGACCGTCAACAGGCTGTTCATTCGGCGCTCCGTTCCTGACCGTCGTGGAGTTGATATAGCGCTGGATTATCTTAGCCCATAGTACTACTCTGCTAAGAATTGTCAATGTCCATATTGATATTATGGAGCTGGGGGTTCAGGGAGTCACCGCCCGGCTGGCCTCGGCCATGTCGGTGCCTTGCCGCTCGCACCCATCGGGAGCGGCAGGGTGGGGTACAATTCGGCGCTGGTTCGGCCTGACCGCTCCACCCATGACCTCACCTGATCCGCAGTCCATCGCCGCCCGCAGCACGCTCGCCCTGCGCCTGATCGCCGAGGCGGGTGAAGTGCTGCGCCAGGGACTCGGTCAGCAGAAGGAAATCCACCTGAAGGGCGCCATCGACCCGGTGACCCAGTTCGATCACCAGTCCGAGGCACTGCTGGTTGACGGGCTGCAGCTTGCCTTCCCGGACGATGCGATCCTTGCCGAGGAACGCGGCGGCGCCACCGACCGTCCATGGACCTGGCACATCGATCCCCTGGACGGGACGGTCAATTTCGCTCACGGCGTACCGATTTTCGCCGTCTCCCTCGGGTTGGCCTTCGAGGGCATCCCGGTGTTCGGCGCCATCCTCGATCCGATGCGCCACGAGTTGTTCGAGGCCAGTTTCGGGCAGGGCGCCCGCCTGAACGGCCAGCCGATCCGAGTCTCCAGCGCCAACGACCTGCTGCACAGCCTGCTGGTGACCGGCTTCCGCTACGACATCCACACCCACCCCGACAACAACTTCCGCGAGTTCGCCGAGTTTCACCTGCGGGCGCGCGCCGTGCGCAGGCTGGGAGCCGCCGCGCTCGATCTGGCCTACGTCGCCGCGGGCCGCTTCGATGGCTACTGGGAACTTGAGATGCAGCCCTGGGATCTGGCCGCTGGCGTGGTGATCGTGCGCGAGGCGGGCGGCGTGGTCACACGCCTGGATGGCTCATCCGACATGCTGCGCCAGCCACTGTCGCTGGTGGCCAGCAACGGCCACATCCACGCCGAGATGCTGAGCCTGCTCGCACAGATGCGCAACCCAGGCTGAGGCGGAGTCAACCCCGCGGCCGCGCCTTACAGGGCAGCGGCGCGGATCTGGTTTTCCATTGAACGCAGGTCCACCCGAGAGGTCGTGTCCAGGCTGATGGGCGTCACCGAGACGCAGCCGTCGACGCGCAGGACGTGCACATCCGAGTCCGGCTCCAAGGCGGTATGGTCGACGGCCACACGGTAACCCACCCGCTGGGACGCACCGGGCACGCTCCGATCCGGCGCCACCGGGTGGTAGTACTGGGTGCGCGAAAGGCGGGTGATCTTCCAAGGGGTGGCAGCCGTGGCATCCGCCGGCACGTCCACTTTGAGTAGATCGACGTCGGGCACGCGCGGCAGCCGGAGCAGCAGGCCGCCGAAGTAGGCGGCGAAATGGGCAGCGATGCGGAAGTCGATGTCGGCGGAATGGCTGTGGAAGAAGCTGCTGTCGGTCTGCAGGGAGATTGCCAGGGCAGGGATCCCGAAGGAAGCGCCCTCCATGGCCGCCCCCACCGTCCCGGACATCGTCACCCCGACCGTGACGTTCTCACCATAGTTGATCCCGGCCACCAGCAAGTCCGGCTTGCGGGGCGTCAGCTCCAATACGGCATGCTGCACAGCCTGGGCCGGTGTACCGCCGACGGCAAAGACCTTCCACGTTTTCCCGCCCACGGTGACCTGCTCTTCGCGGATCAAGCCATCCGAAGAGATCGGCATGCTTCGCCCGGCGCCGGTCCACTGCTCGCGCGGCGCGACCACCGTGACGTAGCCCAGGCGGGAAAGCGCCTCGGCCGCCGCCCACAGGCCGGGGGAGCGGATCCCGTCGTCATTGGTCAGCAAGATCTGCACACGTTGATCGTTCAAGCTTATGGTCTCCTACCCGAAATGATACCAGCCAGGGCGGACCGCGGCACGGACTAGCCCCGATCCGTCGGCGGCTCGGCCAAGGCCGCTTCTTCTGCCAGCGCTTCGAAGAAGGCGGTCAGCACCGCCTGTCGTTTCCGCCCCAATGCCCGCGCCGGCTCGGTGTGCAGCTGATCCAGGATCTTGCGCAGTTTGAACCAGTATTCGTGATAGGCGGAATGCGCCTCGCCCGGCTCGGCCTCGCCGCTCGAGCGGAAGCGCTCCGAAGGCCGGGCATAGATCGGCGTGCCAGCCTGGACCGCATAGGCGATCGTGCGCGCCGCGCCAAAGGCGCCGAGCACATCCAGCTTGTCCGCATCGAACAGCACGCGGGCTTCGAGCGAGGCCGGCGGCTCAGTGCTGCGGAAGCGGTGCGAGCGGATGCAGTGGAGCACGGCCTCGATGCGAGCCAGGCTCCAGCCTTCCTGGGTGAGTCGCTGGCGGGCGAATTCGGCCGAGGCTTGCTCGTGGGCCGTCCGCCCGGCGCGGTCGGCCTGCCCCGCCTCGGGCGCGGCGCCGGCGACATCGTGCAGCCAGGCCGCCGTGCGCACGATCTCGATGTCGGCGCCCACCTGCCGCGCCAGCCACTCGGCCAGCGCGCATACCCGCTGCACATGATCCCAGCCGTGCACGGGATCGTCCGGCGAATTCCACGCCTTCGCTTCGGCGTAGGTCGGCATCCGTTCCTCCTCAGCGCTCGCCGGCAGGCGGCAGATCCGCTGGGCTGGCCGGCCAGCTTCTCCCGGTCAGGCGCTGCAGCGAGGTCCGCAGCTCCACATGGCGAAAGAGCGTCTCAGCCGCCGGCCCCTGATCGACTACCCGGCCTGCATCGAGCAGCAGCACTCGGTCAGCCAGCTGGGCGGCGAACTCGATGTCATGCGTCGCCAGGACGATGGAGATCCCGTCCCGGCGCCAGTCGAGCAGCAGCCGGGCGAGGCGGCGCTGCGCCAGCGGGTCGACACCCAGGGTCGGCTCATCCAACAGCAACAGCCGCGGCCCGGCGACCATCACCGCTGCCAGCGCCGCCCGCTGCCGCTCACCGGCCGACAGGTCACGCGGCGAACGCTCGGCGACGGCCATCAGGTCGAGCCGCTCGAGCAGCTCGCCGGGAGCGACCGGCGGCTCGTGCAGCAGGCCGTGGTTGGCCAGCGTCAGGTCGAGCTCAGCCCGCACGCTGTCGGCAAACAGCAAGGCAGCCGGCCACTGCGGGACGAACGCCATCTCCCGCGAGCGCGTCACAGGCGGCAGCTGATCGATGCGCTGCCGGTCGAGCCACACTTCGCCAGCCTGCAGGCGCTCCAGCCCCATCAGGCCGCGCAGCAAAGAGGTCTTGCCTGAGCCGTTCCGGCCAAGCACGGCCAGGATCTCGCCTCGGCGCACTTCGAGGTCGATGCCGCGCAGGACGGACCGGCCATTGTAGCCGAGCTGCAGGCCGGACCCCTGCAGGTGGAGATCTCCTGGCGGGTCCAAAGGTGCCGGGGCCGGCAAACGCAGCAGGTTGCGGCGCAACCCATCCTTCGCCGCCGGACTGGTGTCCCACGTCAGGCCCAGCCGCCGGGCTGCCTCCAGCTCCGGCACGGCATACGGCATGGATTCCTGGACCGTGCGCGGCTCTCCGCATGCCGCCAGTCGTCCATCCGGCGCCAGGTAGGCGATGCAGTCCACGGATTCGATCAGCCGGAACAGCCGGTGTTCGCTGATCAGCGTTGTCAGGCCCAGATCGCGCCGCAGATCCGTCAGCCACTCGATCAACGAGGCGGCGCCGAACACGTCCAGCTGCGAGGTTGGCTCGTCCAGCAGCAGCACCTGCGGCTGGCGGGCAAGGGCGGCGGCGATCGCCACCCGCTGCTGCTCACCGCCGGACAAGCGGTCCAGCGGCCGGTCACGCACCTCGCCAATCTCCAGGCGCTCTAGCGTCTCCTGCACCCGGCGCCGGATCTCCGCCGTCGACAGCCCCGCCAGCTCCAGCCCAAAGGCGATCTCATCGCCGGCGGTCGAGGCGATGAAGCGGAAGGTCGGTTCCTGGAAGACCGTCCCCACCCGCGCCGCCAACGCCGACGGCAGCGATTGGCGGGTATCCAGGCCGGCCACGCGCACCCGGCCGGCAAAGCGGCCACCGTAGAAGTGCGGCACCAGCCCGTTGAGCGACCACAGCAACGTGGATTTCCCTGAGCCCGAGGCGCCCGTCAGCAGCAGCCCGTCACCAGGCCGCACCTCCAGCCCGACACCCTGCAACGCCGGCCGGCTTGCTTCCGGATATGTGTAGGTCAGACGCTCAATGCGGATCATGGCGAATGAACACGGCCGGGAAGGCCAGACAGGCCGCCGCCACCACCAAGGGCAGCGACATCTGGGGCAGGCTGATGGCTGGATACGGTGTGTAGCTGATCAACTCCGGCGCCGCAGTCATCATCAGGAGAAAGACCGACAGGCTGCCCAGCACGATTCCGACGACCAGGCTGTCGATGCGTCGCCAGGTCTCCGGCCGATAGCGGGCATGTGTGCCCTCGGTGCGCCACTGGAGCAGCAGTGCACCCATGCAGATCAGCGTCAGCACGAGCCCGGCCAGGGGCACGGTCGGCGCGACGCTCCACCAGGCCAGCCCGGCCGCTACACCCAGCAGACTCAGGCTGGCGAGGCGCCGGCGCCCACTGGAGCGCCGCTGCGCTCCCCAGCCCCGGGCGGCCAGCCCCTCGGCGCTGGCATGTGCCCTCTCCAGGCTCAGCACCAGGATTGGATGCACGACCAACGCCAGGTCGCGCACCCCGCGGACCTCCCGCCCGCGAATCCATTGCGCCTCGCGGATCGAGGCAAACGATGCTCGCACCTGAGGTACGAAGCTGATCGCCATCGAGGCGCTCATGCCGACTTGGCCCAGGCCGGAAGGCATGCGT
>JBFYRF010000328.1:0-9522 GCA_041302385.1 Anaerolineales bacterium
CACCCATCTGATCGACACGGGAGATCGAAGCGCCCAACGCAGCACCCAGCGCCTGGCGCAACAGAGCCACCGCGCTCTGCGGAGCGGAGTTGGCCAGCAGGGCGTTGACGGCGGCATTCTGCAGCGCAAGGTCATCGACAGCAAAGGCTGCCTGCAACCAGCCAGCTGTGTCGGCCAGGTCCGGCCAGGCGCATGCTAGAGCGTCGCGCCAGAGCGGATCGTCGGCCAGGCGGGATCCCCAGGCACCAGGCTCGCCGCGTTGGGAGGACCAGACCAGTGCCTGGCAAAGGGCCGAAACCCGCTCCAAGGGAGACTCGTCAGGCTCGGACTGTTCGCTGCCTGCAAGCAGCAGCTGCAAGGCTTCCTCGGTCAGTCGCCGAGGGCGGATTCGAGCCGTGAGGACATCGGCCGGCCGGAGAGCCTCGAGGGATTCCGTGTCGAGGATCTGAGCCAGCACATCTGGCTGGTGCAGGGCGTTCCAGACGGAAGGCACACGCAGCAGCCGGGTGAGCAAATCGGCGCAGGCAGGCGCCGGCAGACGCTGCCCGAGCGCAGCGACGAGTTGGCTGTCGTTGAGCATCCCCTGCCTCACGCGGCCAGCAAGCCAGCCGGGGCAATCTGCGTGGTGACCCAGTAGGAGAGCAGCACCAGCAGCGTGCCGAAGGCGATCAGGAAGACTCCGATCCCGTTCGCCGTCCGCACGAGCTGGTTGATCGACAGGACCAGCTCGGAGGCACTGCTGACCAGGCCGCTGATCTCGTCGCCGATCCCCTTCTGGCCGAGTTTGGCGGTCTGGGCGGCCAGGGTACGGACTTCCTTGCCGTAGCTGCGGGTGACCAGGATGAAAGTCCCGAGCAGGATAAACAGGATGCCGATGGCCAGCATCGTCACTACGATGATCATCTGAAGGTCGTGGAGCGTAAGGGGAATCATTGCCGCCTCCTGCACAAGCTGCGTCAGGAGACGGTTGTTGCAACTAGCGTGCCAGTAGTGCCTTAGGCGACCAGCGAGCGCAGGTCGGGGGGCAGGTGGCCGACGTCGAGAATATCCTCGTCGCAGAACAGCATGGCGCGCTCGATGGTGTGGCGCAGCTCGCGGATGTTGCCAGGCCAGCTGTGGGCCTTCAGGGCGTCAACGGCACGCGGCGAGATTCCGGCGATCTGGTTGCCGGTGCGCTGGTTGATCTGCCGGATGAAGGTACCCACCAGCGCCGGGACGTCAGCCAGGCGTTGGCGCAGAGGAGGCAGGTGAAGGTCGACGACCTTGAGCCGGTAGTACAGGTCTTCCCGGAAGGCCCCTTCATGGATCATTGCTGGAAGGTCCCGGTTGGAGGCGGCCAGGACCTGCACATCGACGGTGATTTCGGTGACGCCCCCGATGCGGCGGAAGCGCTGCTCGTCGAGCACGCGCAGCATCTTGGCTTGCATGTCAGTCTTCGTCGAGGAGATCTCGTCCAGGAACAAGATCCCGCCGTCAGCGACCTCGATCAAGCCGGGCTTGCGCTTGGTGGCGCCGGTGAAGGCGCCCGCCTCATGGCCGAAGAGCTCCGATTCGATCATGGTATCGGGCAGTGCAGCGCAATTGATCGGCACAAACGGATGGTTGGCGCGCGGGCCGGCCTTGCGGATCGCCTGCGCCAGCACCTCCTTGCCGGTGCCCGTCTCGCCGGTGATCAACACCGAGGCGCATACCTGGGCGGCGCGCATCGCCTCGTCATACACCTGCTTCATCGCCGGCGTGTCGCCGACCACCCAATCCCCATCGGCCTGAGCGGTGCGGCGCAGCAGCGCCAGTTCGCGCCGCAGGGCGACGACTTCCCGGGCGCGCTCGACCGCCCGCAACAGTCGGGTGAAGTCGACCGGCTTCTGCAGGAAGTCCTGGGCTCCCTTCTTCATGGCCTCGACCGCTGTGTCGACCTCGCCGTAGGCAGTAAGCAGGATGACCGGTGGGGAGGGGTTCTCCAGCACGATCCGATCCAGCAAGGTCAGGCCGGAACCGTCCGGCAGCATCATGTCGAGCAGCACGATGTCAGCCTGACCCTGATCGACGGACCGCGCCGCTTCTTGCAGGGTGCCGGCTTGCAGCGTCTCGTAGCCCGCGTCTTGCAGGGCTTCGGCGACAAACGAGCGCGCCGTTTCCTCATCGTCGACAATCAGTATGGTGGCGGTCATCTACCCTTCCCGCGGCCGACTGGGCTTCCTGCGGGCAGGCGGATGGTGAACAGAGTCCCTGCCCCCGGAAACGACTCGGCCTGAATGCTCCCCTTGTGGGCGGCCACGATTCGGCGGCTGATCGCCAGGCCGAGGCCCGTGCCCTCTTTCTTGGTGGTGAAGAACGGATCGAAGATGCGCGCCACCTGGTCGGCCGGAATTCCCGGGCCGGTGTCGGCGATTTGCAGCTCGACGCTTGGGCCCGCCTCGGGCTCTGCTTTCGCCAAGAGCCGAACGGACAGCGTGCCGCCTGCCGGCATCGCCTGGATAGCGTTTGAGATCAGGTTGACCAGCACCTGCTCCAGCGCCCGGGGGTCTGCAGGAACCGGCGGAAGCCCGGGCTGCAGTTCGGCGTGCGGGCGGATCTGTGCCTGTCCCAGGCGAGGCTTCCAGCGCTGCAGCAGCATCTGGATCATCGCGGCCAGATCGACCGGCTCCATCTTCAGCTCGAGCGGCCGGGCGAAGAGCAGTACGTCGCGCATCAGCTGATCGAGCCGGTTGCACTCCTTATGCACGCGGTCGAGGGAGGGGTAGAGCGGATGCTGTTCCCCCAGGCGGGAGGCGACCAGCTGAATGCCGGTGCTGATGTTGTTGATCGGATTGCGGACTTCATGGGCGAAGATCGCGCTGACTTCGCCGAGCACGGCGCGCTGATGGAGCACCTCGCTCTGGCCGGCCAGCGCCTCGCGTTCGGAGAGGTCCTGGATCGAGAGTGCCAGGGAGACTTCCTCGTGGTCGTGCTCGACCGGAGAAACCCGGACATGCGCCGGGAAGGGGGTGCCGTCGCGATGGTGCAGCACCAGTTGTGGACGCTCGCCCGGACGACGGTGGCCGGCAGCGTCCAGCAGCGTCGCCGTCAGGTCATCGGGGCTGATGAGCAAGTCGTTGACGGGAACCCCGAGCAGCTCCGCCGGCTGGTAGCCCAGCAGATCGGCGGCGGCTCGGTTGCAGCGCCGGACGCGCAGCTCGCGATCCAACATCAGGAATGCCTCGCCGGCGACATCCAGAATGGCTTCCAGCTCGCGCTCGGCCTGGCCGCTTTCGCTGGCCTGTGCCGAGGCCTGAGCCGTTAGGCCGGCCAGACGCAGCGCACTGTGGCACAGGCTGGCGGCCAGACCCAGCAGGGCGGGTGCGTCGGGTGGAACCTGGGCGGCGTCCCTCCAGCCTGCGAAGGCGACCCCGACCCAGGCCTCGGACTCGCCGATGGTTGCAGCCTGCAGCGCCGCGAGCCCGGCGGCACGGGCGGCCTTGTGGATCGGGTGGCCCGGGCGCTGCCCGATCATCCAGGATGCCTCTTGGCGAAGAGGCTCGAGCTGGGCCGGGGGGAGAGTCGCAGGGAAGCTGGCAGGGAGATCGCCGACCCGCAGGTATTCCGGCGCGGTTGGAGACAGGCGGTACAGGCCGACAACGTCGCAGGACAGCAAGCGCTGCGCAGCCGTCAGCACGCCGGGCAGACCCCGAGCGGCCTCAACCTCCAACGCCGAGGTCATCCGGCTGAGGGCGTCCAGCCGGGCCCGCGCCGCCTGTTCGGCGGTAGCCGCCGCCAGCCTGAGGGCGGAGGGGCGCAGGCGCACGACAATCGCGGAGCGGGCCGTGCCGACAGCGACGGCTTTCAGATCGACCTCAAGCGGACCGCTGGAACGGCGCTCAAGCAGAGTGTCGTCTAACTGCGTTTCACGGTGTTGGGAAGAAGCGCGCAGGCCTTCGGCCACGCGCTGCCCTGGCTCGCCGGCGAACAGCAGGGACAGTGCCATGCCCTCGACGTCGCTGCGCGAGTACTCGGACAGCAGCAGGAACGTGTGATTGCAGGTGAGCAGGCGGCCGGCGTCGCCGCTGAGCACGATCAGCGCATCGTCCGTCGTGTCGGCCAGCACCCGGAAGAGGTCTCGTGAGAGGTCAGGCTTGAACAGCCGGGCGATCGGGTTGGTCGACGCGACGTTGGATGACAATGTTCAGACCCGGGCCGCGGCGTCCGTTCGCTTGCGGTGGCGCAAGCGCGCCGGCAAGATGCCCTCGATGGCCCGATACTTGGCCACCGTGCGCCGAGCGACGTGCACCCCCTCACGCCCCAGGCGGACAACGATCTCGTCGTCGGTCAGCGGGCGGGACTCCAGGCTGACGATCTCCTTGATCCGATCGCGCACGGAAAGGCTGCGATCAAAGAATCGGTCGAGCGGGATAATGCGGCCGTCGGGCAGGGCGACCGACTTGTGCGAGACGGCACGCGAGACGGTCGACTCGTGGACGCCGATGTCGATGGCGAGCTTGGCCCGGGTGAGTGGTTGCAGGTAGCGGTCACCCTGCAGGATGAACTCGCGCTGCCGGTCCACCAGGATCTCCATCATCCGGCGCATCGTGTGGTTGCGCTGCTGGAGGCACTTCACGAAGAGCGCCGCCCGCTCGAGATGGCGGGACCACTCTTCGGAGACCGGAGCTTCCTCTTCAGGCAGCGACTGGCGGAACAGCGGATTCACGCGCAGCCAGCCGGACAGCGGCGCGAAGATCTCGACCATCAGGCTGCCGTCATCGGCGGACGGGTTGTGCGTGATGTGAATGTCCGGCTGATGGTAGACGCCAGGTTCGCTGGTGCGCGGCTGACGGCCTGAGCCCCAGAAGGCGCGTGCCGGGTAGGGATTCAAGTTGCGGGCGATGAATTCGGCCGCCTCTCGCACACGGGCCGGGGAGAGATCGAGCTTGCGAGCGATGCGGTCATACTCGTGGCGAGCCAGTTCGTCGAAGCAGGTTTCGAGCATCGTGCGTGCCGTGTCGGTGGTGGCATTGTGAAACGGCAGATGGGCCAGCTGGGCGAGCAGCGCCTGGCGCGGGCCGCTGGTGGCCAGACCGGGCGGGTCAACGGCGGCGATCGCCTGCAGCACTCGGTCGACCTGGGTCAGGCTCGAGCGTGTGGCGCGAGCGATGATCGGCGGCGGCTCTTGCAGGAAGCCGTCCTCGTCCAGGCTGGCCAGGATGTAGGCCGCAATTGGGCGGTCCGCCACCTCCAGATCGGCGGCCAGTTGGGAGAGGACATGGAGTCCCAGATCCTCGGGCGCCGCCGGTTCCTGCTCAAGGCCCTCCTCTTCGGGCAGCCTGCGGCCGATCCCGGGCGTCGACTGGCGCGGCGAAAGGAAGACGATGGGCTGATCGTCGCCGGATGGGCGGGCACAGTGGGGACACGGCCCGCTGACCAGCTTGCGATGGCAGCTCGGGCAGACGCGCTCCTCGACCAGCTCCAGGGCGGGGTTGCCCGCCAGCTCGGCCATCACCTTGTCCCGCAGTTCGAGGTTGGACAAAGTGAGCAAGCTCATGGTCTGCGCCAGATGCGCCGTCGTCAGGGGTCGGATGGAGGTATCTTGGACCTGTAGCATGGCTCGCCTCGCAGGAGTATACAGGATGACCTAGGGCTGCGCAAACGAGTTGCAAGAAGCATGCCGACCCGGCGATGGTAGAATACCGGCCCCATGGGTGCGCAGCTTCTGGTCATCGGCGGAGGGCTGGCGGGCGCGGAAGCGGCGTGGCAGGCGGCCGAGCACGGCCTGCAGGTCACGCTGGCCGAGATGCGGCCTCACACCCAGAACGGCGCCCACCAGACCGATCGGCTCGCAGAGCTGGTGTGCTCCAATTCGCTCGGTTCGAGCCTGCCCGACAGGGCATCTGGGATGTTGCTGGCGGAGCTACGCAGGCTGGGGTCGCTGCTGGCTCGATGTGCTGAGCAGGCTCGTGTCCCGGCTGGCGGTGCGCTGGCTGTGGATCGGGCGGCCTTCGCCCAACAGGTGAGCGAGCAGATCGAGCGCCACCCGCGTATCTGCATCGAGCGGCGCGAGGTGGAGGAGTTCCCGCCGGGCTGGGTTGTATGTGCCACCGGTCCGCTGACCTCCCCCGCTCTCGCTCAGGCGCTCGGCGAGTTGACCGGCGAGGCCTACCTGTACTTCTTCGACGCCATCGCGCCGATCGTGGATGCGGACAGCCTCGACCGGCACATTGTCTTCCGCGGTTCGCGTTTCGCGCGCGGCGAGCGAATGGACGGCGACTACCTCAACTGCCCACTCGCCGCGGAAGAATACGCGGTGTTCGTCGATGCCCTGCAGCGCGCAGAGAGGGTCCCGCTACGCTCGTTCGAGCGGGATGTGCGGGAAGGCGTCCGGGCAGGGCTGGGGGATTTCTTCGAGGGCTGCCTGCCGATCGAAGTGATGGCGGAGCGAGGCATTCAGTCGTTGGCCTTCGGCCCGCTGCGGCCGATTGGCTTGCGCGATCCGCGCACCGGCCGCCGACCGCACGCCGTTGTCCAGCTGCGACAGGAAGATCGGGCAGGCACAATGTACAACCTGGTCGGCTTTCAGACGAACCTCGTCTGGAGCGAACAGCAGCGCGTCTTCCGGTTGATCCCCGGGCTGGGCTCGGCGCGGTTCTTACGCTATGGCCAGATGCATCGCAACACCTTCGTCAACGCGCCGGCCGTTCTGTTGCCGACGCTCCAGTTGCGGGCTCGGCCCGAAATCCTGCTCGCTGGCCAGTTGACCGGCGTAGAGGGCTACCTGGGCAACATCGCCACCGGCATGCTGGCGGGCCGGAACGCAGCGCGGCTGGCGCGGGGCGACGCGGGCTTCGAGCTGCCAGCGGAGACCATGCTCGGCGCGCTGGTCCGGCACGTGACGACTGCAGATCGCCGTCGCTTCCAGCCCATGAAGGCGAATCTCGGGCTGCTGCCAACGCCTGGACCTGCAGCGCCGAAGGCGCGCAAGGAGCGTGCGGCGCTGCTTGCACACAGGGCCATGCATGCGGTGGACGGTTTCATGGGGGATTGGGACTCGAACCGATGCGCATAGCCATACCCGTGCACACATCCGACCCGAAATATCCCACCTGTAAGGAACAACAGGCTACGCGCACCCGGACTCGGTCTTGGCTGATGCTCGGATGCGCAGTCTTGCTGAGCAGCTGCACGGCGGTGGGGACGACGCCAAACGGTGCCGCCGACTTCGATGCGGAGCGGGCGTTGGCCGACGTGGCTACGCAGGTTGCGCTTGGGCCGCGCATCCCGGGCAGCGAAGCGCACCGGCAGACCGGCGATTGGATCCTCGGACAGCTGCAGACGGCCGGGTGGGAGACTCAGGTGCAGGAGTTCGCATTCGGCGGCGTTCGCCTGCGGAACCTGATCGGGCGCGCGGGTCCAGGGGGGCCGGGTGGACTGCTGCTAGGGGCGCACTATGATACCCGGCCGTACGCCGACCGGGATGCGGTCTCTCCTCAGGCGCCGGTCCCTGGCGCAAACGACGGCGCCTCCGGCGTGGCGGTCTTGCTCGAGTTGGCCCGCGTGATTCCGCAGGAGCATTTGCGTGAACCGGTGCAGCTGGTGTTCTTCGACGGGGAGGACAGCGGGCGGATCGATGGCTGGCCGTGGATCGTCGGGTCGACGGAGTTTATCGCCCAGGGACAAAGCCCGCCAGACCGGGCGGTGATCGTCGACATGGTCGGCGACGCCGACCTGCAGCTGTACCTCGAGGCCAACTCGGATCCCAACCTGGCGGCGGAGATCTGGGCAGTCGCCGAGCAGGCAGGTATGACCGCCTTCATCGCCGAACCCGGGCGCAAGATCCTCGACGACCACGTACCCTTCGTGGACGCCGGCATCCCTGCTGTCGACATCATTGACATCGACTATCCCTACTGGCACACGACCCAGGATACGCTCGACAAGGTCTCGGCCGCCAGCCTGGCGCAGGTCGGGAAGACTCTATTGGCCTGGCTCGAACAGGTGGCGCTCGAGCCCTGAACCATTGCCGCGTTCCCTGGCCCGGGATCCTTCGCCAATCCTGGGAACTCGCGATGTCCCTTCTGCGCAGCCGGGCGAGGTGCGGGGACTGCGTTGCGGCGCTCACAGCAGGCGGCTCGGTGAATTGTGAGCGCTGAGTTCTCGGTTGATGTTCGGCAAGCGACTTGGCGGAACCTGGCTTCCCTTGGCAGGCGCGCCGCCTGGCCGTACACTCAGCCCTGCGGAGGCAAGAGTGCCCAAGTCCAGACTGGCGCAGTATCGTCAACGGGCAACCCCAATCCCCACCCGCAGCGGACGCGAGCGGGCGTTCCTGGTGGGTGTGGACCTGGCCGACGCCAGCCGATTGCTGGGAGTCGAAGAGTCCCTGGCCGAGCTGGAACTGCTGGCCGAAGCCGCCGGGCTGACCGTCGTCGGTCAGGCGACGCAGCGGCTGCGCACTCCCGACCCGAAGACCTTCCTGGGGTCAGGCAAGGTCAGCGAGGTGCAAAGCCTTGTCGAAGAGACGCAGGCAGATATCGTGCTGTTCGACGACGAACTCTCACCGCGCCACCAGCGTGAGCTCGAGCAGGTCTTCGGCGAGGATGTGAGGGTGCTCGATCGGACTGCCCTGATCCTCGACATCTTCGCCCAGCATGCGCGCACCCGGGAGGGGGCGCTCCAGGTAGAACTGGCGCAGTATGCCTATCGCTTGCCGCGTCTGACACGCGCCTGGACCCACCTGGCACGCCAGGCAGGAGGCGGCGCCGGCCGGTCGGGCTCGGTCGGCGGCGTCGGCCTGCGCGGTCCCGGCGAGACGCAGCTTGAGGTGGATCGGCGGGAGATCGGCCGGCGCATGGCCCACCTGCGAGGGGAGCTTGACAAGGTGCGCGCCCACCGCCAACGGCACCGGTCGCAGCGCCGCAAGGCGGCCCTGCCGACGGTCGCCCTGGTCGGCTACACCAACGCTGGCAAGTCGACGCTGCTCAACCGGCTGGCGCGGGCCGACGTGTTTGTCGCCGATCAGCCCTTTGCGACGCTTGACCCGACGACGCGCAGGATCGAGCTCCCCGGCGGGCGCCAGGTCCTGCTGACGGACACGGTAGGCTTCATTCAGAAGCTGCCGACCTCATTGATCGCCGCCTTTCGCGCCACGTTGGAGGAGATCAGCGAGGCGGATCTGCTGCTGCATGTCGTGGACATCACGCATCCCAACGCGCAGGCGCAGGCGAAGGCAGTCCTTGGAACGCTGGAGGAGATCCAGGCAGGCGAGATTCCGATGGTGACCGCCCTGAACAAGGTCGATCTGCGCCCGGATCCGGCCTTCATCCTTGACCAGGTGGACGATTTCGAGCGGGGGGTGGCCGTCTCGGCGCTGACCGGCTCGGGAAGCGAGGCCTTGCTCAGTGCCATCGAGCTTGAGCTGTACCAGGGAATGACTGAGATCGAGGTGCGGGTGCCCTATAGTCAGGCCCGTCTGGCGGCTCTGATGCGCGAGCACGGCCAACTGCTGGAGGAGCGCCATCTGGCTCGGAACATCGTCCTGCGGGGGCGAGTGCCGAATCA
>JBFYRF010000014.1:0-6442 GCA_041302385.1 Anaerolineales bacterium
ACACGCTGGATGTGCTCTTCACTCCCTTTGAGGTGGGGCCCCAGAGGATCGACGTGCGCATTGACTACCAGGACGATTTCAACCAGCCGCAGTCGCTGGCGCAGACCCTGGACGTCGAGGCTCTGGAGGCGCCCGAACCGATGGACGGCGAGTTCGGCGGGATGGATGAGCCGGGAGGCGTGTACCCGGAGGTCATCGAGCCGGAGACCTTCTGGCAGAAGCTCTGGCGCGGATTGCTGGGGCTGCTGGGGCTGGACAGCGCCCCACCGCAACCCGGGATCCCCGAGGAGTCGATGCCGCAGGAAGCTCCCCCGGCGATGATCCCCAAGGGATAGCATGCGGCTCATCGATCTGATCCGCCTGATCCTGGGCAACCTGGGGCGGCGCAAAGCCCGGGTGGCGCTGACCGCCATCGGGGTCGTGATTGGCACCGCCGCCGTCATCGTGCTGGTCTCGCTCGGCATCGGACTGCAGCGCAACGCCACCCAACAGCTGGGGGGCATCAGCGACCTGACCCTGATCCAGGTCTCTCCGAACTACGGAGAAATGATGAGCGCGCCGGTCATGGGCGGCGGAGGCGGCGCACAGCCGGCCATCCAGGCGGCGATCACCGAGCAAGGGTTGAAGGACCTGGCGGCGTTGCCCGGCGTGGCCGCCGTCTTCCCGCGAGACTACTCCGGCGGTCTGGTCAATCTCGGGCGGCTCGAGGCCTATCCGTCGATCATCGGGGTTCCCCCGGACTACCTGAGCACTCTCTCGTACGAGCTGCAAGAGGGCGAACTGGCGCTCGGACGCGGTCAGGTGGTCGTCGGCGCGATGGTCGCCCAATCGTTCTGGGACCCGCGCCAGCGCCCCGACCAGCCCGTGCCCCCGCCGCCGGAGCTGATGGGCCAACGCCTCAAGTTCACCGCCTCCAAGTACGACCAGGACGGGAACGAGACCCGGCGCACGTTCCCCATCCGGGTGGCCGGGGTGCTCAGCGAGCAGAGGGACGAGCCCGACTGGTCGATCTACATGACGCTGGATGAGGTGACCGCCATCAACACCTGGGCGCGCGGTCAGCGCATCGACCGCAACCGTGAGGGCTACCCGATGGCGGTCGTCAAGGCGCAGGACGTTTCGCAGGTCGTCGAGCTGTCGGAGGCGATCACCAACCTGGGGTACCAGGCATTCACCCCGATGTCGTTCATCCAGGGCATCAGCAGCTTCTTCCTGGTGCTGCAGGTGGTGTTTGGCGGGGTGGGGGCGATCGCGCTTCTGGTGGCGGCGATCGGCATCGCCAACACGATGACGATGTCGATCCTTGAGAGGACGCGGGAGATCGGCTTGATGAAGGCCGTCGGCGCCACCAACGGCAATGTGCTGAGTGTGTTTCTGGGAGAGGCCGCCGGCATCGGATTGATCGGAGGCCTGGGGGGGGTTGCGCTGGGATGGGCGGCCGGGCAGGTGATCAACGCTGTGGCGCTGAGCTACCTGGCCGGGCAGGCGGCGCAGACCGGCGGGCTCCCGCCGGGGGTCGCCGTCTACACTCCACCCTGGCTTCCGCTGTTCTCCCTGATCTTCGCCACGGGGATCGGGTTGCTGTCCGGGTTGTATCCGGCGTTGCGCGCCGCCACCCTGCAGCCGGTCGCCGCCCTCAAGTACGAGTAGAGATGGTCTCGCCCATGATCGACTCAACCCGGATTGCGGGTCGATGCTGAACCGCGACGACAAGCCGCCTGCTTCCATGGTCTTCAGCTCCTCCGCCCTGCTGGCGGGGCTCCTGGCTCGCGAGATCCAGCAGATCCATGCCCGGTTCTCTCGGCGCGAGTACGACTCTGGCGCGTACGTCTTTCGCCAAGGGGAGCCGGCGCTCGTCTACTATCTGATCCTCGAAGGGCTGGTGAAAGGCGTGCAGTCGGGGCCTGAAGGGGCGGAGGTACTCCTGCACGTTCTGGGACCTGGGGACCTGATCGGCGCGCTGCCGACGCTGGGGCGGCCGGCCTACCCCGGGAGCGCGGTGGCCCTCAGCCGCCTCGTTGCCCTCGCCATCTCCGCCCGGGACTTCGAGCAAGTGCTGCACGACCATCCCCAGGTGGCCATCAATCTGCTCAAGACTGCAGCCGAAGCTATCCAGGATGCGCATGCTCGACTGCGTGAAGCTTGCACGTTGCCGGTCGAACAGCGTATCGCCCGCACGCTGTGGCGGCTGACACTCCGCTCCGGCGAGCCGTGCAGCGAGGGGATCTCGCTCGACCTGCCGCTGACCCGCCGGGACCTGGCGGGCCTCAGCGGAACCACCCTGTACACCGTCAGCCGGACGCTCAAGAGCTGGGAGCGGCGAGGCTGGCTCCTCGCCGAACGGCGGCGGCTGGTGCTGCACGATCCGGCAGCCCTCGTGCAGCTGGCCGGAGAATGACCACCAGGTCGCTGGCGCGAGCTGGCGTTCTTTGCGCTGGCGCAAAGAACCGGGGCTCACTGACCCCATAATGAAGGCAATGGCACTACCCTATCAGGGCATCGCCCTGCCCTCGGCCGGGTGTGGCTCAGGGGTCTCGAGGAGGGTGGCATGAGCGCGGAGAAATCGGGATTCTGGCGGACGTGGCGGGTCCTGATCATTGGCCTGCTGGTCGTAGCGGCGGTGATCGGGAGTGCGCTGATCGCCCGGGCGCTGGTCGCCTCCACACCGGCGACTGGAGAGTCCGGCCGCCCACCCAACGCGTTGGCGCAAAGTACCGATGAATGCGTCGTCTGCCACCGCCGCACCACCCCGGGCATCGTCGAGCAGTACGGCATCAGCACCATGGCCGCAGCCCAGGTCCGCTGCATCGATTGCCATCAGGTGCCGGCGGATTATCCGCAGGCGGTGGAGCACGAAGGCACGCATGTCCTCGGCACGCCGACGACCGCCATGTGCCAGCGCTGCCACAGCGCCGAGGTTGCCCAGTTCTACAACAGTCGCCACTCGCTACCAGCCTACGTCGCCTACGCCGGAACTGAGGAGCTCTCTCCGGAGCACCTGGCAATGTATGCCGCGATCCCCGAAGGTTCGTTTGCCCCGGACAAAAGCCGCAACGCGCTGTTCGCCATTGAAGGCCCGGACATCACCCACTTCGCCTGCGAGACCTGCCACTCCGTCGGAGACCCGGCGGCGGATGGCTCGGTCGGGCAATGCTCCAAGTGCCACTTGCGTCACACTTTCAGCCTGGAGCAGTCGCGCAAGCCGGAGACCTGCAACGCCTGCCACATCGGGCCCGACCACCCGCAGTGGGAGATCTATCAGGAGTCGCCCCACGGCATCGCCTATGCGACCATGGGGCACACCTGGAACTGGGAAGCCGATGCCGGCACGCTCACGGTTGAGGACTTCCCCGCGGCCACCTGTGCGCTGTGCCACTTCAGCGGCTTCGGCGCCAGCAGCACCACGCACGACGTGGGCGACCGGCTGAGCTGGTACTTGTTCGCGCCGATCAGCGAGCGCCGTCCCGACTGGCAGGACAATCTGGTGCAGATGCAAAATGTCTGCCACGAGTGCCACAACGAGGTGTTCATCGCGGACTTCTACCAGGCGGCTGACAAAGCGACCGAAGCGGTCAACGCCCGGGTGGTCGAGAGCGACCAGATCATGCAGCCGCTCAAGGACCGCGGGCTGCTGACGGCTGAGCCGTTCGACGAGCCAATCGACTATACCTACTTTGAGCTCTGGCACCATTGGGGCCGAACCGCCAAGTTTGGCGTGTGGATGCAGGGTCCGGACTACACCCAATGGCACGGCATCTATGAGGTGCTGAGCGATTTGGCCGAGCTGCGAGAGCTGGCCGCCGAGAAGCTGGCCGGCGCGGAAGAGCCGTAGGCCATGGGCATGCTGGAGGCGATTCACCCCCGCCTGGCGTTCGTCCGCCGGCTGCCGCTCACTCGCGATCAATGGATGCTGCTGATGGCGGCCGTCAACCTGATCTTTCTAGGGATTGACACTTACCTGGCGCATTTGATCAGCGGGACGATCCGCCCGAACGAGTGGATTCCGGTGATCTTCGGCCTGACCGCAGGGGTCGTGCTGCTGGTGGCTGGGCTGATCGCCATTCGCAACCGACGAATCGCTACCTGGTTGGCGACCGTCGTGCTGTTGGCAAGCATCGGGGTGGGGCTGCTCGGGGCGTACTTCCACTGGATGCGCGCCATCCTGCCGACCGCCCCCCTCGGCGAGCGCGTCTCGATCGACCTGCTGGTTTGGGCGCCGCCCATCCTCGGCCCGCTGACCTTCGCCCTGGTGGGTGTACTTGGCATCAGCGCCGCCTGGGTCGAATCCCCGCCCGACAGTGGCGTGCTGTTGCTCTCAACGCGGCGGCGCCTGCGGCTGCCGTACAGCAAGACGCGGGCGTACTTCTTCTGGGTTTCGATGGGGTCGCTGGCGACGGTGATCAGCTCAGTGCTGGACCATGCCCGCACCGGGTTCAACAATCCCTGGTTGTGGATCCCGACGGCAGTCGGTGTGTTCGCCACGGTTGTCGCCCTGGTGCTGGGTGTGCTCGACCACCCCTCCCCCACGGACCTGCGGGTCTTCCTGGTGAGCATGCTGCTGATGATCCTGGTTGGGCTGGTGGGCGCCGGGCTGCACGTCGAGCTGGACCTGACCACGATGAACGAGTTTGTGATCGAGCGCTTCGTGCGCGGGGCGCCGGTGCTGGCGCCGCTGCTGTTCTGCAACATGGGCGCCCTCGGCCTGATTGTGCTGCTGGGAGCCGATCCGGCGGCGTGAAATCCAGCCTGCGACGGCGGCCGCGCTGCCTCGGGCGGGGGAGCGCAGGGGTTGTTGCTGGGCGGGTTTCGAGGGAGCTGACTTCTGCGGATCGGCGGGCCCGGCTGCAGGGTCGATGGTAAGATGCACGCGCCGTCGCGTGAGGCCCCCTCCGGCTCCATGTCTTCCGCAGAGTCCCGACCAATCCGCCTGACCGAGCTGGCGCGTGCTGCCTTCTGGCGCGGTGGGGAGGATGTACCGCGCGCCGCGCAGCGTGCCTGGCAAACTGGCCTTGGGCTCTGGCTGGCGGCGATGATCGCCACGCCGATCCTTCTGTGGACGCTTGGCCCGCGAACCTTCGCTGCCATGGCGACGCTCGGCGTGCTGGCCCACGCCGCCGTCACCTCCATCCCGCTCGTCACCGCCTGGGGTTGGCGAGGCTGGTTGCGGCTGCTGTTGCCCCTGGTAGTCGCCGTCTGGCTGGTCGAATGGATCGGCGTGCAGGCCGGCCTGCCCTTCGGGTCGTACCACTACACTCCCCGGCTTCAGCCGCAAGTGCTGCAGATCCCGCTTTCCGTCCCTCTCGCCTGGTACATGATGCTGATTCCTGCTTGGGCAGTGGCCCGGTCGATCGCGCCGCGTGGGCCGGGCGCAGCCGATTGGAGGCACGCCGCGCTGGCGGCGACCGCGTTCACTGCCTGGGACCTGTACCTCGATCCGCAGATGGTCGCCCGGGGGCTGTGGCTTTGGGAGACCCCTGGAGCCTACTTCGGCGTGCCGTTGCTCAACTACGCCGGCTGGTGGCTGGTCAGCTTCGGACTCACCCTTGTGTTACGGCCAAGGGACCTGCCGCGCCTGCCGCTGCTGGCGATCTACAGCCTGACCTGGGTGTTCCAGGGGTTGGCGCTGGGGGTGTTCTGGGAGCAGCCTGGGCCGGCACTGTGCGGCTTTCTGGCGATGGGCACCTTCGCCCTGCTCGCCTGGCGAGCTGAGCGGCGGCGATGGTGATCCTGCTGACCCTCGCCGGATTCCTGCTCGGCGCGATCCCCTTCTCGATCGTGCTTGGCCGCATCGCCGGGCGGGGCGATGTCCGAGGCTATGGAGACGGCAATCCGGGCGCGGCCAACGTGCTGCGGGCGGCCGGCTGGGGCTGGGCCCTCCTTGCGCTGCTGCTGGATGGATTCAAGGGAGCGATTCCAGTTGGGTTTGGCTGGTATGGCCTGGGGATCGCCGGCTGGGCGATTGTGCCCGTCGCGCTGGCCCCAGTCCTGGGACACGCCTTTTCCCCCTGGCTACGGTGGCGGGGCGGCAAGGCCGTGACGGTCACCTTCGGTATCTGGACCGGGCTGACGCTGGGCGTCGGCCCGACGGTGCTGGGCATGCTGCTCGGACTTGCCTTCGCCGTGCTGGCTTCGAGCGGCTGGGCGGTGATGCTCTCGATGCTGGCCTTTGGGTTCTTCCTTGCCGGCAACTACGGCCAGCAGTTTCCAGAGTGGATCGCGGTCTGGCTGCTGAACGCAATGGTCCTGGGCTGGATGCACCGCCACGACCTGCCCTGGCCGCCGGTGCTCCGTCCGTGGCTCCACCGGATCAGCGGAAAGCGGGCATGAGCTGGCTGGCGATGCTGGCGGCCGGGATCCTGGCCACGATGGTGCTTGTCGCGGCGTTGAATGCCGTCACGTTTCCCCGTCTGGCTGCGGCATCGCCGCAGCGGCGGCCAAAGGT
>JBFYRF010000035.1:0-4274 GCA_041302385.1 Anaerolineales bacterium
GCCGGTTTCGTACTGCGAATATCCGCCGGCTCTCCGCCGGCTGCGCAGTCCCCAAAGGCTGCGTCTGCCCCAGCACTCATCCTGCATGTCTTGGCGGCGACGGCTCCACTTGCGCCGGCAATTGCGGCAGCTGCCCTGGCGCACGCAACCCCGACCCAATCGGAGACAAGCCAGGCGGGCACCCCGCTCGACCTCCCGCCAGGGACGCGTGGAGCTGGCTGTCTCCGATGGAGTGTCTCGCTGCAAGGGTCCTTCCCCCAAGCGGCATCGCTGCGGATTACCCGCCTCCCATGCCCATCGTGGGGGTCGTCAGCTTCCATGACGGCTCGTCGCTTGCGCTCGAGTTGCGGGCAGGACCGGATGGCTCGTGCGATAGGGGACAGGCGATAACCGATGAACTCGGCGCGCCACTGCCACCCGACGCCACTCCCCATGATCGTCATTTGGCCCCTGGACGAAGCGTCGGGGTTCGGCTCACCGCTCTCGTTTGCGTCCAAGCCGAGGCAGACATCTCGCCGCCTGGTGGGCTTCAGGGGTCTGACGCGCCCTGCTGACCGGGCCGCGAGCCCGCTGGCCGACCCCCCGAGCGTGAGGCTTGCCGGGCGCGCCTCGGGCTGGCTGGATGGCCAGGGCACAGCCAGTCCGGCGGCGAACGTGACCAGGCTGGGCAGGCGAGGGCTTGCGACGGCGCCAGCCCTCGACCGGGAGCCTAAGCCGGCGGTGCAGGGCCATCGCCCGTAAGGGGGCCGGTGCGCGACCGCCTGGATCCACGGAGCGCAGCCGCCAGAGCAAGTGGACAAGCCCGCCCGATTCCGGTAGACAACGGCAATGAGCCAGGCCCGCATCCGTCATCCCTGTCGGCCCACTCGAAGCAGACGGTGGGCCGGCATCCCCGGGTGCAGCGAGCCAGGTCGAGAAGGCCACCGGCGAGATCCGCCGAAAGCAAACCGTCCCTGCGCAGGGCAGGGACGGGGAGGAGCGAGCGACTTAGGCGCCGGCAGGTTGGGGCCTGCGCCTGCGGAACCAGGTCTTCCACTCCTGCTTCTCCCAGACCACGAGCAGGGGAGCGGCGTTGAAGATCGAAGAGTAGGTTCCGATCAGGACTCCGATGAGCAGGATGGTGACGAAGTGGCGCGTGGTCACGCCGCCGAACAGCAGCAGGGCGGTCAGCGCCAGAACGACCGTCAACGAGGTGTTCACCGAGCGAGCAAGCGTCTGCACGATGGAGTGGTTGACCAGCTTGGCGTACTCCAGCCGGCGGTGCAAGCGCTGGTTCTCGCGAATGCGGTCGAAGACCACGATCGAGTCGTGCACCGAGAAGCCGATCACGGTCAGCAGCGCGGTCAGGAAGAGGGCGTCGACCTCCCAGCCCAGGAAGTGGCCGAGAAACGCTTCCACACCCACCACGACCAGCACATCGTGGAGGGCGGCCACGATGGCGGCCGCTCCGTAGCGAAAGGCGTGGGGTACCCGGCGGAAGGCGTAGGTGATGTAGGCCAGGATCCCGACCGCCGCCAGCGCGACTGCTCCGGCTGCCCGCTGGGCCACCTCGGCCCCCACGGCCGGGCCAACCGTCTCGAAGCGCTGTACCGTCACCTCCCCGCCGAAGCGCGTTTCCATCTCGGCCACCAGGGTGGACTTGGCGGCCTCCTCGATGAACTTGCTGCGAGCCAGGATCTGCGTCTCTCCGGCCGACTGGACAAGCGGATCGGCGATGCCGAGCTCGTCGTAAATGGCCAGCACTTGCGCCGGCTGGGGGGTCTTCCCCGGCTCGAACTCCACCACCAACAAGCTGCCGCCGGTGAAATCAATCGCCAGCGGCAGGCCCCACACGGCGAGGCCGATGAGCCCCGGGATGATGATCAGCAGAGACAGGCCGAAGTACCAATATCGCTTGCCGACAATGTCCATATCAGCTCCGTTCTCAGATCGCGAGCCAGCGCTTGTTGCGGGCAAAGGCCGATCGTTCGAGGATCGGATGCAGCAAGGCGCGCGTGACGAAGATAGCGGTGAACATGCTCACCAGGACACCCAGGGCGAGGGTGAGCGAGAATCCCTTGACCAGGCTGGCGCCGAAGGTGCTGCCGAACCAGAACAAGATGCCGCAGGTGATCAACGTCGACAAATTCGAGTCGCGGATCGAGGGCCAGGCGCGCGAGAAACCCTGCTCGATCGCCTGATCGACTGTGCGTCCGCCGCGCAGCTCTTCTTTCATCCGCTCAAAGATCAGCACGTTGGCGTCGACGGCCATGCCGACCGACAGGATGAAGCCGGCCACGCCGGGAAGGGTGAGGGTGACTGGAATGATCTTGAACAGGGCGAAGGTGATCAGCGCGTAGACCAGCAGCGCCACATCCGCCACCAGGCCGGGCAGGCGGTAGTACAGCGCCATGTAGGTCATGATGGCCAGCATGCCGATCAGGCCGGCGATGGCGCTCTTGCGGAGGGAGTCCTCGCCCAGGGTCGGCCCGACGGCCGTGCTTTCGGCGACCCGCAGCGGGACCGGGAGGGAGCCGTAGCGCAGCTGGATCGCCAGCTGGTTCGCCTCATCGACCGAGAATGAGGCGCCGGTGCGGCGTATGCTGACGTCCCCGCCAGTGATCGGCTCGTCGATGATCGGCGCCGAGATCAACTGCTTGTCGAGCAGGATCCCGATCAGGCCGCCGACGTTCTCGGTGGTGTAGGTCCCGAAGATCTCACTGCCCTCGTCATCCAGGGCAAACACAACGTAGATGCTTCCGGTCTCGTCCTGGCTCACGCCCGCATTTTCAAGCTGGGCGCCGGTCATGATGGTGTGGAAGACCCTGGGCTCGACTTCGCCGGCGACCGGAGGCGGTGCGCCTCCAAAATCGGTGACCAGCTCCTGGTCCGGGAGGATGCCGATGGCTTCTTCCTCGGTCAAGGCGATGAACTCAAGCAAGCCGGTTTCCTTGATCGTCTCGACAGCCTGCTGGGTGTCGCCAATGCCCGGGAGCTCGACCAGGATCCGTCGCGACCCGGCCAGTTGCACGATGGGCTCGGTCACCCCGAGTCCGTTGACCCGGTTGTCAATGATGGTGCGCGCCGTGGCCATCTGCTCGGCGGAGACCTCGGTTTCCTCCGGCAGGTCGGCCTCGAGCAGCACCTGCAACCCGCCTTGGAGGTCGAGCCCCCGCACCAGGCGCAGCGGCTGTTCGAAGCTCCCGATGCGGAGCCCCGGGTTTTGCGGCCACACCACCCAGGCGGCGAGCAGGATGATCAGGCCGATCATGACCAGGCGTGGCCAGCGTCTCTTTCTCATGCGTGCTGTGTCCTCTCTGACTTGCCCAAGTCCGCCGAGCCGGTGTGCAGCGCTCCTGCCGCAGCCGGACGGCTGTACGGCGGTCACGGTCCTGGGCAGGGGTAATGGGGCGGATCGGCGGCGGGGTTCTGGGCGGGCAGATTATACCGTCCCCGGCCCCGCGCCACGGCCCAGGCCAGCGAGCACGGTCTGGAGCACCTGCTCAGGCGATAACCCGTCGGTTTCCACCAGGATGTCGCAGTGCTGACGGGCGTGGGCCAGGCGGCCGAGCTGCGTTTGGTATTCGCCTTCTGTCCAGTTCAGGTGTCTGCGGGTGGTGCATGCGGCGTATGAGGCATGCAGATACACCAGGACTCTCGGCCGGGAGAGGATCTGCCACATCGCCGGCACGTACGAGTGCTCCTGGGCGATCTGACGCGCCTGCAGGCCGTTCTGGCGCAAGCCTTCGACCAGGGTGGACTTGCCGGAGGCGCATGGCCCGACCACAACGATGTCGCTGGCGGCTTGGCCCGCAGCCGTGGGAGGCATGCAAGGATCCTGGCGCGATGACCTAGAGCGGGACGCTCAGAGAGAGGCGGCGGGCTTCATCCCCGATATGAGGCGTGATCATCGCCACCACCACGCTGACATCGTCCGTTGGCCGGCCGTCATCCAGCTTCAGGGCGGCATCGAGGAAATGGTCCGCCCAGTGCTGCGGGTCGAAGCAGCCGGAGTCATTCAAGCCGCGCAGCTCTGCCAGCCAGTCCGCCTGACGACCCGTACGGCTGCCGGCGTGCACCAGGCCGTCGGTGTAGACCACCGCCACCAGTCCGACGGTCAGCGGCACCTCAATGATCTGAGGGCGGATATCCCGGCGCGTGCCGACTGCCTCGGAAGGCTCGCACAACAGCCGAGCCTGACCGGCCTCGAGCAGCAGGACGGGAGCGGGGTTGTTGCGGGTGATCACCAGGGTGTGCGAATGCAGGTCGATCGAGAGGATGTTGAGCGTCGCCGA
>JBFYRF010000040.1:0-20071 GCA_041302385.1 Anaerolineales bacterium
TCGAAGCCGAAGACTGGATCGCGGGCATACTCCACGTCGAGCAGCTTGCCGTTCAAGGCGGCGTTCAGCAGCGCCCGCGTGTAGGCAATGCTGATGCGCTTGCCAACGCCATATGGACCGCCTACCCACCCGGTGTTGACCAGCCAGCAGTTCACGTCGTAGCGCAGGATCTTGCGCTTGAGCAGATCGGCATAGACCATCGGGTGGTGGACCATGAAGGGCGCGCCGAAGCAGGCGCTGAAGGTGATCTCGGGCTCCTCGCGCAAGCCGATCTCGGTGCCGGCGATCTTGGCCGTGTAGCCGGAGATGAACTGGTAGAGCGCCTGGTCGGGCGTGAGCCGGGCCACCGGCGGCATCACGCCGGAGGCATCGCAGGTGAGCAGCACCAGGTTCTTCGGGTGTCCGGCGCGCTTCTCGGGTACGGCATTCTGAATGAACTCGAGCGGGTACGAGGCGCGCGTGTTCTCGGTCAGCGTCTCGTCATCCAGGTCGATCGTACGCGTCACCGGGTCGTACACCACGTTCTCCAGGATCGAGCCGAAGCGCCGGGTGCAAGCGTAGATCTGCGGCTCGGCCGCAGGCGAGAGCTGGATCACCTTGGCGTAGCAGCCCGCCTCGAAGTTGAACACCCCTTCGTCGCTCCAACCGTGCTCGTCATCGCCGATCAGCTGGCGTGTCGGGTCCGCCGAAAGGGTCGTCTTCCCCGTGCCGGAGAGGCCGAAGAAGAGCGCCACATCACCCGCCGCGCCGACATTGGCCGAGCAATGCATCGGCATCACACCCTGCAAGGGAAGCAGGTAGTTCAGCACCGTGAAGACGGCCTTCTTGATCTCACCGCCGTAGCCCGTGTTCCCGATCAGGCACAGCCGCTGTTCGAAGTTGACGACGATGAAGGTGCCCGTGTTGGTGCTATCGATCTGCGGCAGGGCGCGGAAGGACGGCACAGCGATCACGGTGAAGTCCGGCACATGCTGCTTGAACTCATCGGCCGTCTCCGGCGCGATGAGCATCGTGCGCACAAACATGCTGTGCCAGGCCAGCTCGCTGATCACGCGCAGGGGCATGCGGTAGGCCGGGTCGGCGCCGGCATAGCAGTCCTGGACAAAGACATCGCGCCCCTGCAGGTAACCCTGCAGCCGGAAGAACAGCTCATCGAAGGCCGCCGGCGCATACGGCCGGTTGTACTGCCCCCACCACACGTGGTCCCGACTCGAATCCTCCGAGACGACGTACTTGTCGGAGGCGGCGCGGGCCGTGTGCTTGCCGGTGTTGACGATCAGCGGGCCGGCCTGCGTGAGCTGGCCCTCGCGGCGAAAGAGCGCTTCTTCCACCAGCGCTTCCACCGGCAGATTCCAGTACACCTGATTCAGGTTGACCAGGCCGATTGCCTCAAGGCCAAAGTCGCTTTTCAGCGCGCCGGCCTGCGCCTGGGCAGGCGTGCGAATGGACAGCAGGTTGTTCATAGCCAGTCCCTGACCAGCTTGCGGTCACCGATGTAGATCTCGTTGGGCGACTCGGGATCCAAAGCCCACTTCATCCTGGCGATTCCCTCCGTGAGGTCCTTCACGGTCCCCGAGAAGCTCAAGCGCAGATGTCCCTCCATCCCGAACTCGCGTCCAGGCACCGTCACCACCAGCGCTCGTTTGAGCAGCAAATCGGCCAGCGCCACCGAGTCCGGGTTGTACGCCCGGAAGTCCGGCAGGGCATAGAAGGTGCCCTCCGGCCGATTGAGGCGAACGCCCGTGAAGGAGGTCATCTCCTGCATGACCACGTCGCGGTTGTTCTGCATCTTCAAGCGCAGGCTCTCCACCACGTTCTGCACGCCATTCAGCGCTCCCTCGGCGGCGGACTGCAGCAGCGGCGAGGGACAGGAGGTGGTCTGAGCCTGGACGTTGGTCATGATCTCGACCAGCTTGCGCGGGCCGACCGCCCATCCGATGCGGAAGCCGGTCATTCCATACAGCTTCGAGATCCCGTTGACCACCAGGATGCGTGTGTTCTCAACGTCCTTGTTGGTATAGCGGTAGGCGGGCGGCGCGGTTCGGCCGTCGAACACGAGCTTGTGGTAGATGTCATCCATGATCAGGTAGATGCCCCGCCGTTCGCAGATCTCGACAATAGCGGCAATGAATTCCTCGTGAAATACCATGCCGGAAGGGTTGTTGGGGGTGTTGACGATGATCGCCCGGGTGTAGGAGGTGATGGCCGCCTCGACATCCTGCAGGCGCGGGTGGAAGGTCCCATCCTCGGGCACAACCACCACCGGGATGCCGTAGACCATCTTGACCATCTCGGGGTAGCTCACCCAGTACGGCGCCAGAATGATCACTTCATCCTGCGGGTTGAGCAGGGTATAGAGCAGGTTGAACAGCGCCTGCTTGGCGCCGGTCGAAACGATCACGTTCTCCGGATCGACCAGCCGGCCGTAGTTTTCCTCGGTGTAGCGAATGATCGCCTTCTTCAAGGACGGCAGGCCGTCGGTGGGGGTGTACTTGACCTCGCCCTTGCCGAGCTGGCTGGCCGAACTCAGCACAGCCGAGATCGGTGTCCGGTTCTTGGGTTCGCCGATCCCGAGGTGGATCACCGGCTGCCCCCGTTCGCGCAACAGGCGCGCCTCCTCATTCAATCGCAGGGTCGGCGAATCGACGATCTCACGCGCACGACGGCTTAGGGTCATCCACGGCTCCTGGCACAGGATATGCCCAGCCCCCTGCAAGCACCAGGGGATACCCACGATTATATCCAGCCATGCCAGTAGCCGTTGGGCCCGCCGATGCCTGGCAAAGGGTGAATGGTACACTCGGCCCGCAATGGTCGAACCCCCTCGTCACTTCAATCGCACGCTTGCGGCCTACCGTAAGCGAACGTTCCGCACCGCCCGCGGCCTGCGCCTGCGCTCCCCGGCGCAGGCCGTGCAGTTCGTGCGTCAGCGCGGCTTCATCCACTTCTGGCCGATCCAGGGCGTCGACCTGCCCAGCCTGTGGACTGCCGTGGCCGGCGACCGTCCGGTAGCCGAGTTCCACGATGACCCGGGACACATCTCCTGGCGCTGGAAGGACTCACTGCTGGGCGCCCACAAGTGGCACTACGCCAAGCTGCTGCGAGGCAAGGCCACGCTGGTCAGCCTGCCTAGCCTGCCCTACTTCTACGCGCTGTCCGACCGGTTGGGCGACCTGGACGACTACGTCCTGGCCTACGAATCGGGCCGGATCTCGCGCGAGGCCAGGCTGGTCGGCGATGTGCTGTTGCGCCACGGGGCTCAGCATACCCTCCAGCTGCGCTTGGCGGCCCACCTAGACGCGCCGGGCGCCAAATCGCGTTTCGAACGCGCCCTGGTCGAGCTGCAGCGCGGGCTGTGGATTCTGCCGATTGGCGTGGCCGAGGCCGGCAGTTGGAACTACGCCTTCATCTACGAAATGGTCGACCGCTGGTATCCAGGCCTGCTCGAGCAGGCGCATCCGTTGGCCAGCGAACTGGCCCGGGCGCATCTGGCGCGCCGCCTGCTCGACTCGGTTGGTGCAGCTACCCCCACCTCGATCCAACGCCTGTTCCGCTGGTCGCCCGCCTCCGTCCACCAGGCGCTGGAGGACCTGCAGCGGGCTCGGGCAGTGCAACCGCTCGACGACGGGCGCTGGATCACCTGTCGTCTGCTTAGGGCGAACTGAGCGGGGCAGCGCCACCTCCCCGCCGCGTCCCCTACGGGCTCTACCCAACCGGAATGAGCGGATCCTGACGCACCTGGCGTACATGGCGAGTGTAGTCGGGAAGCAGGATCGGTGACGGCCTGCCGCCGGAGACTCCGGCCTCGCGCCGCGCCTGCTCCCAGGCCGACAGGTGAGCCAGCGTTCGCTCCCCGAGCTCGACGCCCTGGACGTAGGCTGCGGCCGAACGGCCGGCGCGACGCCCAAACACCGTGATCTCGAGCAGCGAGTTGCCCATCAGTCGGTTCTCGCCGTGCACGCCGCCGCACACCTCGCCGGCGACGAACAGCCCGGCTACGCCGGTCGAGCCGTCCGGAGCGTGCGCCACGCCGCCGTTCTGGAAATGCAGCGTCGGGTAGACCAGGATCGGCTGACGGGTCATGTCGATGCTGAAGTTGCGGAACTGGCGCACCATCGCCGGCAGCGCCTTCTCGATCGTCCCGGCGCCGTGGATCTGATCGATCATCGGCGAATCCAGCCACACGCCCTGCTGGCCGGTGTTGGTTGCGACGCCGTTGCCGCGCTCGACGCACTCGCGAATGAAGGCGGCGGACTCGACATCGCGCGTCTCGAGGGGAAACACAAACTGCTCCCCGTGCAGGTTACACACCTGGGCGCCCAACCCGCGCACCTTCTCAGTCACCAGCTGTCCGAGGATCTGCTCGGGATAGGCCGCGCCCGTCGGGTGATACTGCATGGTGTGCATGAAGGCCAGTTTCGCCCCGGCGCGATACGCCAGCACGACGCCGTCGCCTGTGGCCCCGTAGTGATTGGTGGTTGGGAATCCCTGGTAGTGCAGCCGCCCGCCGCCGCCGGTAGCGAGCACGACCGCCTTGGCGCCCACCAGGCGGTACTCGCGCGTCTCGAGATCGAGCAGCACCGCTCCGGTCACGCGCCCGCTGGCATCGGCCAGTAACTCGACCCCCGGATTGAATTCGAGCACCTGAATGCGATCGGATCGGCAACGCACTTCGTCGCGCAGCACGCGCATGATCTCAGCTCCGGAATAGTCGCGCGCCGAGTGCATGCGCTTGCGCGAAGTCCCGCCGCCGTGCACGGTGTTCATCGCTCCATCCGGCAGTTTGTCGAACATCACGCCTAGCTCTTCCAGCCAGCGGATGACTAACGGGGCATCGCTCACCAGCGCCTCCACCAGGTCCGGGGAATTGGCGAAGTGCCCGCCGCCGACGACATCCAGGTAGTGAATAGCGGGCGAGTCGTCCGGCTTATCGGCAGCCTGGATGCCGCCCTGCGCCATCATGGTGTTGGCATCGCCGAAGCGCAGCTTGGTGGCCAGGACAACTTGCGCCCCGTTCTCGGAGGCCAGCAGCGCGGCGCTGGCGCCGGCTCCCCCGCCGCCGATCACCAGCACATCGCACAGCAGGTCCGGCGCACCGAGCTGGAACGTAGCGGGGTCAATCTGAGCCGGCCCTTCGAGCACGTCGGCCATCTCCAGCGGCGTGCGCATGCCCTGGCTGCGGCCGATGCGGATCTCCCGCATCGCCTGCTGGATGTAATCCGGGTGAAACCGGCGCAACACATCATCCCGCTCTTCCGGGGTCATGCGGCGGAACGGGGTCGACATGCGGCTGCTGCGACTGGCGTCGACCTTGGCGATGGAGGCCAACATCGATTCGGTGTAGGTCATGCTTGCCTCTTTCTCAGGCCTCGATCTCGCGGGCGTTGTACCGCTCAGCCAGCTGGGCCTTCTCGAGGGACTTCAGCAACTGTAGTTCGGCAACGAACTTGCCGTCCCCTATCTCCTGCACGCGATCCAGCAGATGCTGCGAGACCGGGGATAGATAGCGGCCGGTCAGCCGCCGCGCCAGCAGCCCGACGTTGTACTGCGTTTCTTCGACCGGGCAGCGCGCCGAGCACAGCCCGCACGCGATGCAGTCAAAGGAGATATCCGCAACGGCAGCAATATCCCCGCGCATTGCCGCCGCCATGTACGCGCGCACGTCGATCCCTTGCGGGCAGGCTTTGGTGCACGTACCGCAAGCGAGGCAGCGCAGCAACTCCGGGTACAGTTGATACAGCGTGGCCGCCGTCGGCTGCAGCTCCTCCAGGTGGTAATCGGCGCGGCGATACGGGAAGAAGGGAATCTGGGCCAGGTACATCTCCGGTTGGACGACGGTCTGGCAGGCGAGGGCGAAGTAGAGCGCGGGCTTGCCTTTCAGACGATACACGGTGGCACAAGCGCCGCAGAAGCCGCCGCGGCAGCCCACGCCCCGCGTAAGCGTGTAGCCGGCGTACTCCAGGGCGCGCATGATCGTCAGCGAAGGGGGCACGTCAACCCGCTGCCCCATCACGTAGATCGGGATCAGCTCCGCTTGCCCGCCGAGAATGCTGCTGCCGTTGTCTGGTTTCTCTGCCGTCATCTCTACCCTCGTCCTATCCCGCACGTTGGCTCTCGCCGCTCGATCCACCCCGCCGGCGAATCCGCGCCTTCAGCCCCGGGGCTAGTGCTCCCCCAGGCTCTCGAACTCATCGCGGGCGAAGGTCGAGACCGGCATCGGCTGGGATGGGTCGATCCCGGGACGATACTCGAGCAAGGCTTGCGTCTCTCGCCCGACCGCCTGGAATACCAGATCCACCGGCAGGTCCATCGGACAGGCGCTGGCACACAGTCCACAACCGACACACGAGGTGCTGACATGCATCAATCGCGTGAGCTGATACAAGATGGCGTCACCCGGCAACCGCACCGCCCCCCGCCGATCGGCCAGGTCGAGCAGATGGCGCGTCTCGACCTTCACGCTATCGGTGCGGAACAGACACTCCTTGCAGTAGCAGAGCGGGCAGGCCGTGCCGCAGTTGAGGCAGCGCAGGCAAGTGTCGAACAGGGCGGCCAGCCCGGGCGTGCCATCCTCGCCAGGCTGGAGCGCTTGCAGCGCCTGCGCCAGGTCCTGCTGACGCTTCTCCGAGCGCACCGCGCGGAGTTGATCCAGCGCCGCGTTGCGCCCGGGTACGTCTTCGGCCGGCGTCAACCCCAGCCTTTCCGCCAGCGCGGGATCGCTGATCTCGACCAGGATCTCGTCCGACTCCGGGACGCCGAGAACGTGCAGCCAGATGTCGGCTACCGGCGCGACCGCGTCGACGCAGCGCGTGCACGCCGCACGGTAGCAGGGGGATGCGGGTGACTGGGGTGCCCCCGCGCGCAAGCTCTCACTGTACTGGCGCGACCACGCCTCGGCGCCAATCTGCTGGGCGGAGAAGTCCGCGGCCTCGTAAGTCCCGACGCAATCGACGGCGACGATCAACACCTGCCGCGGATCGACCTGGCGCAGCTTGCGCAGTTCGACCACCGCCTTGGCCTCGCACGGCCGGAGGACGATCGCCGTTGGCGGGTTCATCGATCCTTCGGCGTCAGGGGCAACCCTCCGGTCGGTCAGTTGTGTCGCAAGGCGCGCCCCGCTCGTCAGCATGACCGGAGCGAACGGAAGACTCTCGTCGAGCTGTTCGCTATCGTGCACCAACCGACGCTGGGGAATCGCATGCCCTCTGCCGGCAATGTCGATAACGACGCCGGAAACGCACTGTGTCTCCAGCAGCCTGTGCAGTACCGAGCGCGCACCGGCGAGCGTGCCCTGCCCTGTCTGCGGAGCCCTGGCGAAGGTGCTCATCCGCAATATCCCTCCTCGCCGGCCCCCGGCCGCGGTCGATTCGGTCGCTGTCGGCGCATGTCTAGGAAACCCACGGCAGGGGGTCCGACAGACTGCGACCGGGTGTGTAGTGCATGCGCGACTGGACCTGCTGGCCCAGCGCGTGGGCGATGGCGCAAAGAGGAATGTGCTCAGGGCAGTTCGCCTGGCAGAAGCCGCATCCAGAACATGAGGCCAGCCGTTGCGCTTCATTGAGCAATGCCTGGATGAACGCCGGCTTGCCCTGCTTCATCGCTTCCCGCAGGTCATCGCCCGCGAGCGCGCAGGCCCGCAGGCACTCACCACACAGGGTGCAACGGCTCAAGTATCCGGCGGCGACGGTCGGATGGCCATCCTCGAGTCCTAGCTCTTTGAGCAGTTCCGTGGCGGCCTGCTTGCGGCGATCTGCCATGCGCCACAGCGCCATCTCTCGGTCAACGGCCTCGCGTTCTGTCGCGCAGCGCTGAGTCAGCGACTCCAGCGCCAGAGCCTGGTCCCCCGCCTCATCGGCGATCACCAACACCTTCTCATAGGGGTCCAAACCAATCCAGCCCAGCAGCAGGTCGGCGCCCTCCAGGTCCGCCGCAGGGCGCTCGCACAGCCGGCAGGCCATGCGGGCCTCCGCCGGTGCAGGTAGACCCGCTGAGGCGCAGGCGAGGGCCTGCGCCCGCAAAGCATCCGTCCCGATGGGTTCCTCTCTCGGAGTGCCTCCGGAGGCGAAGCCGCAATCCATCCCCAGGACAAGCAGCCGAGCCCGATCCACGGCGCCGCGTTTAGCCATTTCGATCAGCGTGCGCGTCTCGCATGGATGCAGGGCGATGGCGACCGGCTTCTCACCCGAGGGCAGCGCCTGCGGAATGCGGCAGGCAGCGTTGGCAAACATCCGCGGCGAGAGGGGATCGTAATCGCCGAACTCGTCGCGTGTGCGCGCCAGGCGCAGCCCGTCACCCTGCGCGTCGCCGGCCGGGATGAGGACTCCGGCCACGTGCCCGGCATTGAGCAACCCGGCGAGCAGCGACAGGATCGCCTGCTGGGGTTGAGAGTCTTCCACCTTCATCACCCTTGCGACATACACCTCGCCACCTCCTCGCCCCCGGCAGGTCCGCCGGCGGCGGTCATGCCAGCTCTGCCACCCGGATCGGGGTGGGACCCTTGGCCCGCATGGCCTCGGTCATTTCCTGCATGGTGTCGGCGAAGCGTTTCCCTTCGCTGGCACTGATCCAGCGCAGCCAGACCCGCTCCGGGTCAAAGCCCGCGCTCTGCAGCACCTTGTGCAGCACGGCCACCCTGCGCCGCGCCTTGTAGTTGCCTTCCTGGTAGTGGCAGTCCCCGATGTGGCACCCGCCGATCAGCACGCCGTCGGCGCCTTCCGCCAGGGCGCGGCAGACATACACGGGATCGACGGCGCCGCTGCACATCACCCGGATGATGCGCACATTGGGCGGATACTGCATCCGGCTGGTGCCTGCCAGATCGGCGCCGGTGTACGTGCACCAGTTGCAGAGGAAAGCCACGATGCGCGGCTCGAACGCCTCCGCCCCTGGCTCGCTGCCATTGCCGGGAGTCACGCTCATCGGATCGCCTCCTCCACCATCTGTGCCAGCTCCCGAAACGCGAAGCCACGCTGCTGGCTGGCCTTGTTCGGGCAGGCGCTGATGCAGGCGCCGCACCCCTGGCACAGGACCTCGATCACTTCGGCGCACCCGCGTTCGAGATTGAGCTGGCGCGCGCCGAAGGGGCAGACATCCACGCAGATGCCGCAGGCCGAGCACAGCCGCGGGTTGACCGTCGCCACGATCGGCGTCGACAACAGCGTAGCCTTGCTCAACAGGCCCACCACTCGCACGGCGGCCGCACGGGCCTGCTCCATGCTCTCCTCGATCGAGCGCGGCGAGTGCGCCAGCCCGCAGACAAAGATGCCTTCGGCGGCGAAGTCCACCGGCCGCAGCTTGGCATGCGCCTCCAGGAAGAAACCCTCTCGGGTGAGGGGCACCTTGAGCATGCGGCTCAAACGCCCGTTGTCCGGGTTGGGGTCAATGCCCGTGCTCAGCACAACCCGCCCGGCAGGGAGCTCAACGGCGGCGTTTTCCGGCTGCACCCGCAGCCTCACCTGAAGGCTCCCCTCCCCCTGGGCGATCTCTGGCGGTGCATGTTCCGAGTATTGCAGGAAGCGAACGCCCAGCGAGCGCGCCTGACGGTAGATTGCCTCGCGGAAGCCATAGGTGCGCAAGTCGCGGTACAGAACCGTCACCGGGATCGTGGCATCCTGCGCTTTCAGCAGAACCGCGTTCTGCAAGGCCTGCGTGCAGCACACGCGCGAGCAATACGGCCGCTCCGGCTGACGCGAGCCCACACATTGAATCATCACTACCCCCTGGCGCAGGCTCTCGACCTCCGCCTCGGGGAGGGCATCCCCCGCCAGAAGACCGTCGAGGGCCTGTTGGGTGATCACGCCTGGGAGCGAGCCATATCCATAGTCGCACGTCTCGACAGCCTGAGCCCCACTGGCGACGACGATCGCGCCATGCTCAATCTCGCATTCGGCGCCATCGGCCAGGCGCAGACGGGTGCGGAACTGCCCGACGTAGCCGCCGATCTCCTCGATCGACGCCTCCAGGTGGCACTCGATGCGCGGGTGGGAGGTGACTGCTCCCACCGCCTCGGCCAGCAATTGTGCGGGATCGATGCCGCGTGCTGCAGGCTTCGCCTGGCGCAGGTGCCCCCCCAGTTGGCGTTCGCGCTCAACCAGCACCACGCGGAATCCCTGCTCGGCAACCGACCGGGCGGCGGTCATCCCGGCCAGGCCTCCTCCGATGACCAGCGCCGCCGGTTCCACCGGCACGCTGCCGCGTCGAATCGGCTCCAGGCCGCGGGCCTTGGTGACCGCCATCGCCACCAGCTGTTTGGCCTTGCGCGTGGCCAGCTCCGGGTGGCCCCGGTGCACCCAGGAATCCTGCTCGCGGATATTGGCCATCTCGAACAGGCCCGGGTTCAGTCCGGCCTGGCGCAAGGTATCCTGGAACAGCGGCTCATGGGTGCGGGGCGTACACGAGGCAACCACGACCCGGTTCAGCCTCTGCTCCTGAATGACGCGTGCGATCTTCTCCTGGGTGTCCTGCGAGCAGGTATAGAGATTGCGCTCAGCGTACACCACGTCGGGCAGCTGCGCTGCCGCCTCGACGACGTCCGGCACGTCGACGACGCCGCCAATGTTGATCCCGCAGTGGCAGACGAACACTCCCACCCGCGGCGCCTCCTGCGACAGGTCGCGTTCATCGGGAAACACAATCTCGCGGGTACGCGTGCCACGCGCCGCCGCCAGGATCTCCGACGCCATGGCCGCCGCACAGCCGGCTTCGACGACCGTCTCCGGAATGTCCTTCGGTTCGGCCAGACTTCCGGCGACAAACACGCCCGGCCGAGAAGTGCGGCCGGTGCCGGCCGCCCCGCGCGGGAAGCCATTCGGGTCGACCTCGATCTCGAGCCGATCCAGCATCGCCCGTACCGCCGGGCTCGGCCGAAGGCCAACCGACAGCACGACCATGTCGAAGCTCTCTTCGCGCGGCTGAGGGCGACCCTCGGGCCCGTAGGTGGCGTACGCGAGTCGCAGGTCCCCGGTGGCCGGGTTCTCCTTGACCGATGAGACCATGCTGCGCACGTAGCGCACGCCTTGTTCGCTACCGGCCCGCTCGATGTACTCCTCGAAGCCCTTCCCGTGTGAGCGAATATCCAGGTAGAAGATCGTCGGCTCGATGTGGGCATCGTGCTCCCGGGCGATGATCGCTTCCTTGGTGGCATACATACAGCAGATCGAAGAGCAGTAGTCCTGCCCGCCGCAGGTCTCGCGTGAGCCAACGCACTGGATCCAGGCGACCCGCTCCGGGTGCTTTCCATCGGAAGGTCGAGTGACCTCCCCGCCCCATGGTCCCGAAGCGCTGAGCATGCGTTCGAACTCGAGGCTGGTCACCACGTTGCGGTAGCGACCATAGCCGAACTCGGAGCGCACCGTCGGGTCGATGGGCACCAACCCCGGCGCCAGAACCACCGCCCCGACTTCCAGCATCTGCCGTTCTTCCGTCTGGCCATGGTCAATCGCGTCGGCCTTGCAGGCGTAGGCGCACTGGAGGCACTCCGAGCACACCCCGCACTCGAGACAGCGGGCGGCTTCGGCCCGCGCCTGCTCCTCCGTCAGACCGGCCGCGAACTCGCGCTCGCTCGCGCGTCGCGCCTCGGCCGGGAGACGACGACCTTCCTGTCGTTCCATCGGGCGCAGGCCCGCCCGCCGCTGCGCCTCGGTTAGCTCCACCCGGGCAACGGAGCCCAGCGCGGCCGCAAGCGGCATTGCCTCGCCGCGCAGATAGCGGTCGATCGAGGCACCCGCCCGGTGGCCGGCGGCGATCGCATCGACGACGAAGCTGGTCCCGCTGACCATGTCTCCACCGGCGAACACCCCGGGCCGCGCGGTCGCCAGGGTCTCCGAATCGACCTGCGCGTATCGCCCCCGGGCAAGCGGCAGGGCTTCGGTCAGCCACTCGCTCTCCGGGTGCTGGCCGATGGCGAAGATCACCCAATCCGCCTCAATCTCTTCCTCCGTGCCCGGAAGCACGTCGAAGTCCGGGCGGCCGTCCACGAACCCGCGGAAAACGACCTGTGAGCAGGCGACGCCGGACACCTTGCCGTCGCGATCGAGGATCCGGTGGAAGGTGCGCGCCGGGAAGACCTCGATGCCCTCTTCTTCCGCGTCGCGAATCTCCCAGGAGTGCGCCGGCATCTGCTGTCGGTCTTCGAGGCAAGCCATGCCCACCCAGGCGGCGCCGAGGCGCACGGCGGTCATGGCGGCGTCGATGGCGACGTTGCCGCCGCCCAGCACCATCACACGCTGTCCTCGTAGTCTCGGATCCCAGGCGGGTTCCGTTACGTCTTCGAGCTCCAGCCGAGATTCGCGCAGGAAATCCGTCGCCGCATGAACTTGCGGCAGATTCGCTCCGGGGATCGGGAGCCGAACCCCGCGGTGCGCTCCGACTGCCAGGAAGACCGCCGAATAGCCATCGGCGAATAGCGCCTCGAGGTCCTGTACGCGCGCATTCAAACGCAACTCAACGCCCTGTGCGAGGATGTCGTCGATCTCGCGTTGCACGGCCTCGGCGCCGAGGCGGAAGGACGGGATGCCCACGCGCATCATCCCGCCGGGAACGGACAGCGCCTCGAAGACCGTCACGGCATGACCTTGGCGGACGAGGTCCTGGGCACAGGTCATCCCGGCCGGGCCGGATCCGACGACGGCGACCCGCTGTCCGCAGGGTTGCGATTCCACCCGCGGCGGCAAGATGGTCTCGCCGGCCTGCCGTCGCTCCCAGGCCCAATCGGCCACAAAGCGCTTGAGCGCCATGATGTTGACCGGGGCGTCCACCTGTCCTCGAGAGCACGCCTCTTCGCAGCGGTGGTTGCAGATCCGCCCGCAGATCGACGGGAACGGGTTTTCCTCGAGGATGGTGCGATAGGCGTCGGCGTAACGGCCTTTGTGGACCAGGGCCACATAGCCCTGGGCGCGCTGATGGATCGGGCACGCCTCGCGGCATGGCGACATCCCGGCCTTCTCGATGGCGTAGGCATTGGGGATGGCCTGTGGGTAGAGCTTGAAGATCGCCTGCCGCTGCGAGAGACCCCAGTTGAAGGCATCCGGTCGGTCGATCGGGCAGGCCGCGGCGCACTCCCCGCATCCGGTGCAGCGATCCAGGTTGACGAAGCGTGGACGGCGGATCAGGCTAGCCTGGAAATGCCCGGGATCGCCCTCGAGCGAGTGCAGGTCTGCGTTGGTCAGCACCTCGATATTGAGGTGCCGGCCGACGTCGACCAGCTTCGGCGACATGATACACATGGCGCAGTCGTTGGTCGGGAAAGTCTTGTCGAGCTGGGCCATCGTCCCGCCGATCGCCGGCGAACTCTCCGCCAGGTAGACCTTGATGCCAGCTTCGGCGAGATCGAGCGCCGCCTGCATTCCTCCGATGCCGCCGCCGACGATCAACGCCGATCCGACGACCGCCTGCCCCGCCCGGGCGGCTTGCGATTCGTCAGGCGAAGCCTTGGTCGGGACGCTTTCGTCAGGCTGCGCGCAGTCCATCGTCTGATCCATCCTCAGCCCACCAACGAGTAGCGCCGCAGCAGGGGCGCCGGGTCGATCAGGTGCTTCTTCCACCAGGCGGGCGCGCCGACGCCCAGGGCGATCGCCAACACTTCCGTCACGTAGAAGATCGGCAGGTGGTGGCCCGATTGACGCATCTCGAGATTGACCTGGCACAAGGGGCAGCTGGTGACAATTGCTTCCGCCCCCGCCTCGCGTGCCGCCTCGACCAGCCGTCCGACCAGCCGCTGAACGACGGGCGGGCGAGTCAGCGACAGGCCCCCGCCGCAGCATTCGCTGGCATACGACCAGCGCCGCGCTTCGGCGCCGAGGTCGGTCAGCAGCTCATCCATCAGCACCGGGTTCTCCGGGTCCTCCGACTGCAGGATCGCCGCCGGCCGCAGCAGCAGGCAGCCGTAGTACGACACCAGTGGCAGACCGTTCAGCGGGCGCACAACCTGCTCCAGCAGATCGCCCCGCGGCAGATCCTGGCAGAGCACTTCCAGCACCGGCCGCGCTTGCGTGCTCGTCCCGCTGAGGCTGCCGTACATCTCTTCTGCCCGGGCGCGCAACGCCGGATCCTCCGCCAGATGGGCGCTGGCCACCACATGGCGGTTGTAGCAGGCAGCGCAGGGCATCAACACGTCGAGACCCGTGCGCTGCGCCAATGCGAGGTTGCGCGCCGGCAACATCACGGCCAGGTCGGGGTCAATCGCATGCGCCGAGGACGCGCCGCAGCAGGACCAATCTTCCAGCTCCGTCAGGCCGATCCCCAGGCGGGAGAAGACCGCCCGCACCGAGAGGTCAAACTCCTGCCCGGTGGAGTGCAGGCTACAGCCAGGGTAGTAGGCTAATTCCACGCCTTGCTCCTTGCCGATTCCTCGCAGGGCGGTTCGCCTGCCCGCGGCGTGTAGGCGTCGATCGTCTGGGCCACCTCCCGCCAGCCGGCGATGCGATGGGGCAGCAATGGCACTTTTCCCTTCAGCACGAGTCGGATGCCGGACCCCAGATCGGAAAACAGGTTGCCGGAGCGGAGCTTGTACAGGATGAGCAGCGTCGCTTCATGCGACCTACCCAGCCGGCGCGCCACGCCGAGAAACAGGCGATGGAAGGCCAGCGCACCCGGATCCCCGGGACGTGTGCCGGAAACCAGCGCCGCGGCGCGCAGCGATTCCATGACCGGAGCCATGTCGATTCCGTTGGGACAGCGAGCACCACAGGTGCCGCAACCGGCGCACAGCCACAGATCCGGGCTGCCCAGCACCCGTCGATCCTCCCCCAATTGGAGCAGCCGGATCACCCGATCGGGGCCAAAGAGCATGTCCACAGCCGACGGGCAGCCCGCGGTGCACTTGTGGCACTGGAAGCACAGGCGCAGGTCCTGGTGGGAGCGTTGCTCGACAGCCTCCAGCAGCGTCATCGCTCAGCTCACCTCCCCGACCATGGCCAGGATCTGCCCGGCATCCCAATTGACCACTTCGGTCGCCTTGTTGGGGCAGATCACCGCACAGGCGCCACAGGCCTGGCACAATGCCGGATTCACAACTGCCACCGGGCGGACCCGGCTCAGCGAGCGCGCACCGTACGGACAGGTCTCGATGCATGCCCCGCAGCCGGAGCAGATTTCGGCATCGACCACCGCCACCGTCGGCGATTGCAGCAGCATTTCTTGCGAGAACAGCTGCATCACCTTGGCGGCGGCCGCTCCGCCCTGCGCCACCGATTCGGGGATGTCCTTCGGGCCCTGGCTGCAGCCTGCCAGGAAGACGCCCGCCGTCAGCGTCTCGACCGGGCGCAGCTTCGGGTGCGCCTCGCTCAGGAAGCCATTCGAATCCGCGCTGATGCGCAGCACCTGAGCCAGCTCCTGCACGCCCGCCGCCGGTAGCAACGGCGTCGCCAGGACCACCAGATCCGGCGTCAGCTCAAGCTGCAATCCAGAAAGCGTGTCCTCGCCCTGCAGGCGGATCTGCCCATCGACTGCCTCGACCCGACCAACTTCACCGCGCAGGTAAAGCACGCCATACTGCTCTGCGGCCTGCTGGACGTACTCTTCGTACCCTTTGCCCCCAGACCGGATGTCGGTGTAGAAGACACAAGCGCTGCCCTGAGGAACCTGCTGGCGATAGGCGCGCGCCTGCTTGGCCACGACCATGCAGCACACCTTGGAACAGTAGGGCACACCCCGTTCCGGATCGCGTGACCCGGCGCACTGAACGAAGACAACCTGCTGGGGCACTCGTCCATCGGACGGCCGACGCAACCCTTCGGGCTGGAGCAGCATGCGTTCGAACGTCAGCGTGTCGACGATGTCCGGATGCGAACCGCCGCCGAGCCAGGGCACGCGTTCCAGCGGATACGGATCCCAGCCGGTGGCGACGATCACTGCGCCCACCTCGAAGGTGAACTCGACCTCGCCATCCGGTTCCTGCCGTGCAACGCGCGCTTCGAAGTTGCCCACATAGCCGCTCAGCTGCCGTACTTCGGCCGAGGTGAGTACCTGGATCTGCACATGCTCAGAGACCCGGCTCAGCCGATCTTGCAGCAACTGCTCGCCGTCGGCCAGGTTGAGATAGCTGCGGCTGAACTGGCGCATCTTGCCGCCCAGCGCCGGGCTGCGCTCTACCAGGATCACCGGATATCCGGCATCCGCCAGATCGAGCGCCGCCGTCAGTCCGCTGATCCCCCCACCGATCACCAGACTGCGCCGGGTGAGCGGCAGCCGGATCGGCGCCAGGCTGGCGTTGCGGCGCACCTTCTCCACCACCGAGAGCACGATGTCGGACGCCTTGTCCGTAGCTGCCTCTGGCTGTTTCTGATGAACCCAGGAGGCCTGCTCCCGGATGTTGGCTGACTCACAGCGGTAGGCATTCACCCCCTCGGCCGCGCAGGCCTTGCGGAAGGTCGCTTCGTGCATCGCCGGCGAACAGGCCGCGACGACCACGGCATCGAGCTGGTGCTCGCGGATTGCTGTGCGGATCAGCTCCTGCCCGGGGTCTGAGCACATGTAACGGTAGTCCGCTGCGAAAGACACCTCCGGATGCGCCCCCGCCGCGCGAACGACCTGCTCGACGTTGAGCGTGCCAGCGATATTGTTCCCGCAGTGGCAGACGAACACCCCCACCCGACTCACGCCGCCGCCTCCCCGCCTTGTTGGCGCAGCCGCTGGATGACCTTGCCCGCCGCGGCGCTGCCCTGGGCGACCGACTCCGGGATGTCGCGCGGGCCCTGCACCGTCCCGGCAAGGAAGACGCCGGACTGAAGGGTTTCGATCGGCGCCAGCTCCTCGTCCAGCCCGCAGAGGAAGCCGCTGTCATCGATGGCCAGATCGAGCATCTCGGCCAGCCTGCGCGTTTCGGGCCGCGGCTGTACCGCCATTGCCAGCACCACCATATCGGCTATGACGTCCACCGACCGGTGGCCGAGCGTGTCCGCCCCTTTGACGACCAGATGTCCATTCTCGGCATACACCCGACTGACTTTGCCGCGAATGTAGTTCACCTGCTCCTGGACCTGCGCCCGCTGCAGGAACTCCTCGTACCCTTTGCCCGCGGCGCGCACATCGATGTAGAAGACCGTCGCCTCGCCGCCGTGCACGTGGTGTTTGTAGAGAATCGCCTGCTTGGCCGTGTACATGCAGCAGATCTTGGAACAATGCGGCTGGCCGCGGGCCGGATCGCGTGAGCCGCAGCACTGGATGAAGACCACGTTGCGCGGCTCCTGGCCATCGGATGGACGCAGCACGCGTCCGGCCGTCGGCCCGCTCGCCGCCAGAAGGCGCTCAAAGGCAAGTCCATCGACGACGTCCGGGAGCTGGCCGCCGCCGTACTCTCCTAGCTGTGCCGGCGACATCAGGTCGAAGCCCGTCGCCAGGACAATCGCCCCGACCTCCAGCTCTTCGTACGTGTCCTTCTGGTCCCAGTCAATCGCCTCCGTGGGACAGAACTTGGCACAGGCGCCGCACTTGGGCTCAGCCGGTTTGCCCGATTTCGTCAGCGCCGCGACGGTGCCGGATTCAATCTCGTGCTTGCTGATCAGGTAGCGGCAGTGCTCGGCGTCGATCACCGGCTTGTTGGGCACGGCCTGCGGCGAGAGCGTGTAGATCACCTTGCGCACTCCGACCCCGCGCTCGAAGTCTGACTCCACCTTGAACGGGCATTTCTCCTGGCACGCGCCGCAGCCGGTGCACTTCGACCAGTCGACGTAGGCCGCCTTGCGCCGGATGCGTACCTGAAAGGCCGACCCATCTTTCGAACGCCGGATGTCTTCCACAAGACTGTAGGTGCGCAGGTCGATGTTCGCGTGGTGGCCGACTTCCACCGTGCGCGGAGTCAGGATGCATTGCGAGCAATCCAGCGTGGGAAAGGTCTCCGACAGCTGGGCCATATGGCCGCCGATCGACGGCTCGGATTCCACCAACACCGCCCGGTAGCCGCTGTTGGCGATGTCGAGCGCCGCCTGGATGCCGGCAATGCCGGCGCCGATGACCAGTGCGCTCGGGCGGGCCTCGCTCATGCCGGCGCCCCCACAATCCACGGTGCACTCTCCGGAGCATCGACGCCGAAAGCGATGGTCAGCAACTGCGTGAAGTAAGCGACCGGCAGGCGGGATTCCTCGGGCTGCTCGCGCTGCGCCTGCTCGAGGTTGTACTTGCACAAGGGGCACGCAGTGATCACCGCCGCCGCACCGCCGGCGCGCGCCGCCTCAACGACGCGCAAGCTGGCACGTTCGACCGCGCCCGGCTGGGTGGCCGCCAGATAGGAACCGCAGCACTCGCTGGAGTGGGAGAAAGACGTTGCCTGCGCGCCGACGGCCTCGATCAGGTTTTCCAGCACCGAGGGTTGCTCCGGGTCGTCCAAGCCTATCTCCGGACCGGGTCGCAGCAACATGCACCCGTAGTAGGCAGCCAGGCGGACGCCGGCCTGCGGCTGGGTCACCCTTTGGCGGATCTCCGCCCAGCCCAGGTCGTCCCGCACCACCTCGAGCAGGTGGCGGGGTCGCAGCTGGCCATCGTAGGGTCCTTCCTCGACGAAAGCGTTCAGCCGCTCGAGGGCGAAGGGATGGGTCTGCAGGAAGTTCGCCGTCCTGCGCAACACGTGGAAGCAGACGGCACACAGCGTGACCAGATCCCCGCCGGCCTTCCCGCCGGCGATCAGCACCCTGGCCGGCGCGATCAGGTCCATCACATTCTCGGCATTGAGCGGAAAGGTCGCTCCGCAGCAATTCCATTCGGGGAGCTCGACCAGATCGATGCCCAGCGCCTGGCCGGCAGCCAGCGCCTGGCGCTCGTACTCGTGGGCATGCGAGCGCAGCGTGCAGCCGGGGAAATAGGCGTAGGTCCGGCTCGCCATCGACTCAGCCTCCGGCCTTGCGCAACGCACCGATGACCGCCATCGGCGGCGCCTCCGCCAGCTCCTGCGCCGGCATGTCCCCGGCCAGCAGGCGGGCGCCGCCGGCACGCACGGCCAGAATGCGGATGGCTTCCATCACGCGCGGCAGGTCGATGCCCTTGGGACAGCGGGCGTGGCAGGTCAGACAGGCGGCGCACACCCAGGCCGCCTGCGAATCGAGCACCGATTTCATTCCCAGCTGGACCAGCCGGATGACCTGATTTGGCAGCAGGTCCATCTCATCGACCATCGGGCAGCCGGCCGAGCACCGACCGCACTGGTAGCAGGCCAGCAGCGTCTGCTCGCTCAGCGTCTCGATCTCGCGGACCCAGGCAGCCTGCCGGCCCGACAGGTCCGGCGCCCGAACCGCGCTATCGTCCACCGACGTCCTCCCGCACCTGTTCGAGCTTGACCTGGGTGTGGCTGGCAAGGTGGCGGGCGCGGCTGATCCACGACTTGGTCACGGCCGCCGCTTCGGGGACCGACTCCTCGGCCTGGGCCAGTTGGCCGATGAGCGCCAGCAGCGCTGGTTGTGCGCTACCCCCCAGCCGCTTCTCCACCTGCAGGTGCAGATCTTCATCTGCCACCGCCGCCTGCAGACGCTCGATCTGCTGCTGCTCCTGCTCAAGCGAGCGCGTCAGTCCGTCCAGCTCGCGCATCACCTGTTCTGCCAGGCAGAGCAGATTCTCGCGCGCCGCCCAGTGTCGGAACGCCGCCGCGCCCAGACCGGCTGCACCCAGCGCGCACAGCACCAGCCAGAGGACGAGCCAGGGAGTCCCTCCCCACGCTGCGGCCATCCAGGCGGCGCCCACCCCGGTTAAGGCGCAAGCGGCGGCCGTGGCCGCCGCCCAAACCCATGGGGTGCAGATCAAATGCCTAGAAAATCCAGCCGTCCGCGCTCGCACGCTTCCCCCGCTGGCTTGTGTCCCAAGTCTACGTGGGGAGCGTCACTTCAGCCGTCAGGCCAGGGGCCGAGATTGGGCCCTCGGAGGACGTAGACGCCCGCTCCTGCGGTGCGGAACGGGCCCGATCGTGCCATGCACCGTGGCTATGCGCAAGTCTGGCCGTCGCGGACTAGGCTCCCCCAGCCCCAGCCACCGGCTTAGGCCGTGATGATCCCCTTCTGGAAGGCGTAACGAATCAGCTCGGACCGGTCGTGCAGATCGAGCTTCTGCATCAGGTGCAGCCGGTGGGTCTTGACCGTCTTGATGCTCAGAT
>JBFYRF010000053.1:0-18746 GCA_041302385.1 Anaerolineales bacterium
CAGCAGGGCGTTGACCGGCGTGCGCGTGCGCGGCTCGATCTTCGACACCCACTCGGGCAGCATGCGGTCCAGCGCGGCGGCGAAGATCACCCGCGTCGAGGACAGGAACACCGTGCCCGACCAGCCGAACCACCAGAAGCTGACTGCCAGCACAACCAGGAACTGCAGCGCCCGGCTGCTGGTCAGGAAGGTGGCGAACTGGACGGGATAGGGCCAGACCGGGATCGGCACGTCGGTGCCGTAGAAGATGTGGCTCCAGAAGGCGCCGTTGGCGTTCATGTAGAAGTCCCAGCCCATGGTCTTGTTGATCAGGGCGAAGAACACCAGCGCCAATCCGGCGGTGACGATGATGGCCGCCGCCATGCCCATGAAGTTGCGCTTGTAATCCGAAGCGCCGCGCACTTCGCCGTACAGCGTCGAGCCCCAGTTCGGCCACAGGTTGAAGAACACGATCATCGGGATCAGCGCAAAGCTGGCCCCGAAGGCGATCGAGCCGAACTGGCCAAAGGTTACGCCCGCCGCCGCCCCGGCTTCCAGCGTGGCGGCGTAGTAGTCGCCCTCCGGCACGCCGTACAGCGCCGGCAGGTTCTGGTTCAGCCCGGCGATGAACGATTCCCGGGTGCCGAAGAGCAGCAGAGCGAACACCACTGCCAGGCCGATGGTGCCGACAATGAAGGAGAACTTCTGCACCCGCGCGTACCACTTCATGCCGACGGCGATGTAGATGAAGACGATCAAGCACACCAGCAACATGCTGGTCAGCGGCCCCCAGGGGTAGGTGGTGAACCAGAGTGCCGCCTGCGGGAAACCGAGGATGGCTGTGATCGGGGTGAGAAACTCGTAGGCCAGCATCTGGCCATACAGTGGGACCCACAGCCACAGGATGAACCACCAGCCGGTGACCGTCAGCAGGAAACCGACGCCGCGCCCAAGGACGCGGCTCTGCCAGACGTAGTCCCCGCCGGCACGCGGCATGGCGGAGATCAGGCTGGCGTACAGCAGGACCTCAAAGATCGTGAAGGCGCCACCCACAACGACCGCGGTCCCTAGGTTCCCACCGAAATACCAGCAGTACGAGAAGATGAACAGACCAAGCGTAATCAGGTTGATGGAGAAGGTTGCGTAGATGAACGCGTCAAATACCGACCACGACCGCACCAGACCACTTGCTTTTCGTACGAACAGAGTTGCCTCGCTCATCGAGAAGCTCCTTAGCTGGTTCTGCCGTCGCTGTGACGCCTCGCACCTTGGGCGTCACCTGCGCGCGATGCCGTGCGCGCGACTTCTCGTCCAACCGCTTCCTGACCGCTCCTGACCGATACCCTCCTCCTTCCCCTGGCGGCACATCGGCCCTCCGCCTCCGGGACCTGCGGGGCGCTTCAGCCCGTCGTCAGGACATAGTTCCCGACGGACTTCTCCTTGAGATCGACCCATACCCCGTGCAGCACGCCCTGCTCGTACATGCTGCCGGGATTCACGCACAGCGTGCGTCCATACTTGCGCGTGCCCTTGCCTTCGTGGATGTGGCCGTGGAGCGTGAGCAGGGGCTTGTGCCTCTCGATCGCCTTAAGGACGGCCTTGCTCCCGACCGGCACCAGCGAACGCCCGGCATACGCCGGCCGCAGGTCCTTGGTCAACTCCGGCGCCTCGTCCAGTCCCGAGCCGTAGGGCGGGGGATGAAAATTGAAAACGGCGTTGGGCATGCTCTGGATCTTGCTCAACACCGCTTCAATTCGCTTCTCCAGGTCCTCGTCCGGCTCTTCCCGGTGCGTATCCCAGGGGGTCGGGTTCGACCAGCCGGAGCTGGCCATCTCATGCAGGTCATCCAGTTGAATGACTTCGCCCTCCACGGAACGCACAGTCTTGGAGGCCGAAATCACCGCATCGATTTCGAACATGTCATCGTTGCCAGGACAGACATAACACTGAATACCTGTCCCCGCCAGCTTGGAGTCGGCATACTCCATCCAGCGCTGAACCGTGGTCATGGCTTCTTGCACGAACAGTTCGTCCGACCGCCCGGGGGTGGCGGAGATGGCGGCGACTTCGTCAGGATCGGTGACGTAGGGGTAGTAGCCGCGGTTGCGGATCGTCCCGGCCATGTGCTCGGCTTCGTCCCGGCTGTCGAGCATCGTTTCTTGCTCGAGAAGCGTGACTTTGTACTTGCCGTTGGCCTGGGCGATGATCGGGATGATGGCCTTTCCCGTCATATCTCCGCCGAGGATCAGCGTGTTCGCCTCGTAGAACTTGGCGGCGTTGATGAACTTCTTCCAGCAGACCTCGGAGCCATGCACATCGGTCGCAAAGAACAGACGGACCAAGCTAACCTCCCGGTGCCCGCCGAACGCGATTGCCGGCGGCGCGGTATCGATCCCGTTCGTACGGCCGATGTGGGCGAGCAGACCACCGGACGGGCAGCGCCCACGAGGTTGCCTGGAAGCTGTGGCGGCGGGCGCAGCGCCCACCGGCACCCCCTTGGGGGGTCATGCGGTCCCCGCCGACGCGCTGTGGCTGGGCCCAGCTTCCTTCCGATGAGTATAGCAGTCTTCGCAAGTCGGTCAAACGGCAATACAGACGCCTTTCAATATGGCATTTGCCACCTCCCCGGTGGCTATAATCAGGGTGTGTCTGCCGATCGCCGGCGCGCCCGGCTCGTCCACGAGCGCCTGCTGCAAGCCTACGGCTCCCCCCGCTGGCGGCCATCGCTTCCCCCGCTGGAGGAGCTGATCTCGACGGTTCTCTCCCAGAACACGAATGATACGAACCGCGATCGTGCCTTCGAAGCACTGCGGGAGCAGTTCCCCACCTGGGAGGCGGTGCGCGATGCTCCGGAGCAGGCCGTGATCGAGGCGATCCGCCCGGCCGGGCTGGCGCCCCAGAAGGGCCCGCGCATCCAGCGCCTGCTGCGCCAGATCACCCAGGAGTGCGGCGCACTCGACCTGGCCTTCCTCCGCCAGGCGCCGGCACAGGATGTCTACGACTGGTTGACCCATTTCGAGGGTGTCGGACCCAAGACGGCTTCGATCGTGATGCTGTTCTCACTTGGCCTGCCCGCCTTTCCGGTCGACACCCACGTCTACCGCCTCACCGGCCGGTTGGGCCTGCGGCCGCAGGGAATCACCGCCGACCAAGCGCACCGCGTGCTGGCCGAAGCCTTTCCGCCTGAGACCTATCTGGATGCGCACCTCAACCTGATCCGCCACGGCCGGGAGGTCTGCCACGCCCGGAACCCGGCCTGCGCCGCGTGCCGGCTGCTCGATCTGTGCGGCTTTGGCCAGGAGCGGGGTTCGGCATGACGGCCGAACGCCTGGAGGCCATCCGTCGCGCCCTCAAGCGCCTGCAGGGGGCTCCCGACCTGCAGTGGGCCGGCCTGGCCCAGCAGGCGCTGGTCGACCTGGAGGACCTCGCCGCGCAGCTGGAGAAGGGCAGCGAGCATGCCCGGCTGCTCGCCCTGTATGAGGTTTCGCGCGCCATCGGTTCTTCGTTGCGCCTGGAGGAGGTGCTGCAGCAGGTGATGGACTCGGTCATCCAGCTCACCGGCGCCGAGCGCGGCTTCCTGCTGTTGTTTGACGAGCAGTCCAGCGAACGCGCCGTTCAAGTGGGGCGCAACTACGAGGGCAAGAACCTCAGCCCGCAGGACGTCCAGGTCAGCCGCACGGTGATCAAGGAGGTGCTGCAGACCGGCGAGGGCGTGGTCACCACCAACGCCCTGGCGGATGATCGCTTCCGGGCGCAGGAGTCGGTTGTCGCATACGCGCTGCGCTCGGTGCTGTGCGTCCCGTTGCGCTCGCACGGCCGGGTGATCGGGGTGGTGTATGTCGACAATCGCATCCGGACCGCCCTGTTCGACCAGCGCGACCGCGAGATGCTCGAGGCCTTCGCCGGCCAGGCAGCAATCTCCATCGAGAACGCCCGCCTGTACACGCAAACCGACAGCGCGCTGGCCTTGCGCGTCCAGGAACTCGAGACGCTGCAACAGATCGACCGGCAACTCAATACCCGGTTGGACACGCAACGCGTCGCCGAATTGACCCTGGAGTGGGCCCAGCGCGGGGCGCAGGCCGACGCCGGCTGGATCGCCGTGCAGGTGGATCGCGAGTCCCCGATGGTGGTGGCTGCCGGTCAGGGCGTCGGCGCGGCGCTCGATCCGACGGCGCCCGGGCTGGCGTCGGCGCTGAGCAATGGCCCCACCATCCACCGCCAACCCACAGCCAACGCCGCAGGCGAGCAGTTGGCCCTTCCGCTGTTGCATGCCGGACAGCCCATCGCCGTGCTGGGGCTCTCCCGCAACGCAGGCGCCTTCGAGGCCGAGAGCCTCGCCTTCCTGCGCCGCCTGGCAGAACATGCTGCCGTGGCGATCGAGAACAGCCGGCTGTATCAGGCCGTGCAGTCTGCCAATCTGGCCAAGTCCCAGTTCATCACCATCGTCTCGCATGAGATGAAGACCCCCATGACCTCGATTCGCGGCTATGCCGACCTGGTGCGCCGCGGCATGGTCGGCCCGGTGAACGACCAGCAGGCAGAGTTCCTCGACATCGTGCTGGACAACGTTGACCGGATGGCGGCCCTGGTCTCCGACCTGACCGACATCTCCCGCATCGAGACCGGTCGCCTGAAGGTCAACCTGGCGGAGGTCGCCCTGCCGCCCTACATCCAGGAAGTGGTGACCTCGCTGCGCCCGCAGATCGATGCCCGGCAGCAGACCATCGATCTTGCCCTGCCCGCCAACCTCCCGACATTGCACACCGATCCCGCCCGCCTGGTGCAGATCCTCACCAATCTGGCGAGCAACGCCGTCAAGTACACGCCGCCCGGGGGCCGGATCGAGGTCGCGGCCGGCGTGCATGACGGTTATCTGCGCGTACAGGTCAGCGACAGCGGGATCGGCTTGAGCGCTGAGGACCAGGCGAAGCTCTTCACCCAGTTCTTCCGCTCCGACAACCCGGTCGTGCGCGAGCAGGCCGGCTGGGGCCTGGGCCTGAGTGTGACGCGCAGCCTGGTCGAGCTGCTCGGCGGCAAGATCGGCGTGGAGAGCCGGCTGGGCCAGGGCAGCATGTTCTGGTTCACGCTGCCCGCCTCTTCCAGCTAGTCCCCGGCGCTCAGGACGATAATCGAGGTTCACCTCTCCGCGTCTCCGCCGCACCTCGGTCGGCATCGGGAAGATCGGGTCCATGGTTCTCTTTCCCGCCTGAAGGAGGATGGCTAGCGGGGATCGATCACCCAGGCGCCTGAGGCAAGCCGGCGCACACCGGGCGCAGTGCTATCATCCCCGCTCAACCGATGCCGCCGACACCGCTTCCCGAGTCGGGATCCCTGACACGGCTGCCCTGGCGCCAGGTTGCAGGCCTGACGGCATTTGCGATTGCCATCGGGATCACGATCAACGTCCTCGACCCGCCGCTGCTCGGCAATCGCTTGCTCGAGCTAGCACCCGACAACAAGAGCTCCGCCCTCGGCCTGATCACGCTGGCCGGGCTGCTGACCGCACTGCTGTGGCAGCCGATCGCCGGCGCGATCTCCGATCGCACCCGCTCACCCTGGGGTCGCCGGCTGCCCTACCTGGTCATTGGAACGCCGGTTGCTTCGCTGGCGCTGCTGGCCGTTGCCGTCGCCCCGACGCCCGCATGGTTGCTGGGGGCGGTCGTCCTCACCCAACTCGGCACCAACACCATCCAGGGGCCATGGCAGGCGCTGATCCCCGACCGTCTGCCGGCGGTGCAGCATGGGCGCGCGGCGGGGATGAAGAGCGCCTTCGAGATCCTCGGTTTCGTGCTCGGCCGCCAACTCGGCGGCCAGCTGGTGGCCGCCGGATACCCACTGCTGGCCGCAGCCGCCGGCGGCGCTTCGTTGTGCCTGGCGCTGGCGCTGACGGCTCGCCTGTCGGTCGAACGCGCCCCCGCCCACCGGCCAGCTGCTGACGCCGTCGGCCTGCGCGGGACGCTGGTTGAGCTCCGCCGTCATCCAGCGTTTGTGCTGTGGTTCTCCAACCGGCTGCTGATCTGGGGCGGGTTCATCACGCTGAACACCTTCCTGTTGTTCTATGTGATCGATGTGCTGGAGATGCCCCAGGCCCAGGCGCAACGATTCATTGCCAACGTGGCGACGATTCTTGGATTGATGCTGCTGCTGATCCCGCTTCCCGCCGGCTGGCTTGCCGACCGCCTCGGCCGCCGTCCGCTACTTGTGCTCGCCGGCCTGCTGGCCTCGGCCGGCACGCTCTGGATCCTGCTCTCGCCCGACGCTCTGGGGTTGCTGCCGGCCGCCGTCCTGCTCGGCGTGGGGGTGGGCATCTTCCTCAGCGCCAGCTGGGCGCTGGTGACCGACATCGTCCCGCGCGCCGATGCCGGGCGCTATCTCGGCCTGGCCAACGCCGCCACTGCCGGCGGCAGCGCCGCCGCGCGCCTGATCGGCGCCTTGCTGATCGACCCCCTCAATCGACTGCTGGGCTCCTCGGATGGCGGCTATGTTGCCGTCTACGGCCTGGCCCTGGCGGCGTTTGTTCTCGGCAGCCTGATTGCCCTTGCCATCCCCTCGCCGCGCCCGTCGCCCGACAGACCCGAGACGCCATCCTCAGCCTGAGCCCAGATCTGTCATCACCCAGACCCGTGACATCGCTGTCTCAGCGCCCTCATTTCAGAGATGCCGGACGTGCCTCGCTGCTTGGCGCAATCCAGCAATTGGCAGATCCAGAGCGCAGGGCATCTTGCCAATTGACGGCACCCGACGAGGCGCGGGATGCTCAGCTCAGGTCTCCGCCGCAGCGCTACCTCGACGACCGCAGGGATCGCCCCACAACCTGGACCAGTTACCCCGCGGCTCCGGCAGCCAGGTCAGCCATCGCAGGCCGAGGCTTGTCGAGCTGAGCAAGGGCCGGCCCCCTCCGGCCTATGCCCGGTAGGGCTGCCCGCCCTTCAACATACTCGCCAAGCACACTCCCGCCCAGCACCTCGTTCGTGCACCGGTCTAGACCGCGAACCCCGGCACCGCCGGGTCTGTCGGCAGAGCCACACCCGTTGGTGCCCCCACACGGCCGCTGCACCGCAGGCTCTGCCCGACGAGCGGCAGCCGCGGGTGCAGGCCGTGCGCCCGGGCACCAACCCCGTCGCCCTTCTCCCCCAAGCGGGGCAGGCCTGCAGTCAAGCGGCCTACTGGTGCTCGGGCGCACTCCCTTCCCGTCCAGCTGCGTGCCGAGCCCCGGGGGCTCCGATCCTCCAAGACGCCGCCGGGCTTTGTCGGCCGCCGGGCTTCGTTGTATACTTCCTCGACCCCCTGGTTTCGCCCTTCGGAGGGAGCACCCCGCATGAAGGTAACCTGCCTGCAAGAGAACCTGGCCCGCGGATTGAGCATCGCCGCCCGCGCTGTTGCCCCGCGCAGCACGTTGCCCGTGCTCGGCAACATCCTGGTGGCGACGGATCACGGCCGTCTGCGACTGTCGGCAACCAACCTGGAGATGGGCATTTCCTGCTGGGTGGGCGCCAAGGTCGAGGACGATGGCGCCACCACCGTGCCGGCGCGCACCTTCGTCGACCTGGTGAACACGCTCCCCAACGATCATGTGGAGATGGATCTCACGCTTCGCACCCAGACGCTGCATGTCGTCTGCGGCGCCTACAACAACGACATCAAGTGCCTGGACGCTCAGGAATTCCCGCCGCTGCCCCCCTCCGACCTGGACGACGGGATCACGCTCAATGTCACCGACCTCAAAGAGATGATCAGCCAGGTGGTGTTTGCCGCCTCGAGCGACGATGCCCGGCCGGTGCTCACCGGGGTGCACACCGAGCTGCGCTCGGGCGAGCTGACCATGGCCGCCGCCGACGGGTTCCGCCTGTCCGTACGCACCGCACATCTCTCAAGCCCTGGCGCGGCGGCGGTCAAGGTGGTGATCCCGTCGCGCGCCCTGGCCGAGTTGGCCCGCATCCTGGGCGACGGCGACGAAGTGGTCAGCATGTCGCTGCCGGCGGCTCGCAACCAGGTGATCTTCCGCACCAAGAACGTCGAGCTGGTATCGCAGCTGATCGACGGGACCTTCCCGGATTACCGCAGCATCATTCCCGACAACTCCAGGACGCGCACCGTACTCTCGACAACGGCTTTCCTCAAGGCGTGCAAGGCGGCAGACATCTTCGCCCGCGAGGCGGCGCACAGCGCACGCCTGCGCATCACGCCCGGCAGCGGCAGCGAGCCCGGCAACCTCGAGGTGACCGCGGTTGCCGCTGAAACCGGATCCAACGAGACGGTCGTCGAGGCCACCGTCGACGGCGAGCCCGTGGAGATCGCCTTCAACGTGCGCTTCCTGGTGGACGTACTCTCGGTGATCGACACTCCGAACGTTGCCCTGGAAACCTCCGCCTCGACCGCCCCCGGCGTGATTCGCCCGGTGGGCCGCGACGACTTCCTGCACGTCGTGATGCCGATGCACCTGGGCCGCTAGCCGACTCCGCCGCACAACCTGGGAGGCGGGGAACCCCGCCTCTTTTGGTTCCCGCGCACGGCAACCGGACCCCACCCGTCATGGCCCTCGATCCCGATCAGTTTCCCCGCGTGCTCACCGTTTACCTCGAGCTCACGCGTTATCCGATCCTGGCGGATCGCATTCGTGAGCGGATGCGCCACGAGTTGTTCCAGCGTGGCGTGATCCTCGGTGAGGTCTTCGAAAATGAGGTGCTGGAGAAGGCGCGCGAATCCCAGGTGCGCGAGGGCATCACCGATCCGCAGGCACAGGAATCGCCCGACGTCTGGCAACAGCGGGTTTGGATCACCCGCCAACAACTGACCGATTTCTATTTCGCCTACAACCTGCCGCACGATCTGCTCGAGGAGCTGGTGCGCCAGACCCTGGCCGACCGGCTTCCCGCCGAAGACGTGACGCTCACCTTCCACCCTGAACTGGCGCCCTGGGACATGCTTTTCGCCCAGGGAGAAGCCTACGAAGCGTTGCCGCCGCCTGAACGCGCCCGGATGCATCATCACCTGGAAGAGATCAAGGTCGTCCTGATCAAGGCCATGATCAGTGATCACCTGAGCTACGTCGGCATCGCCCGTCGTTGGTTCGAGATGTCCGACCTGCGCGCCATCCGCGCCCGGCGCTACGGGCGCGGCAAGATCGGCGGCAAGGCGGCCGGCATGCTGCTGGCCGAGAAGATCCTGCGTCAGTCGGCGCCGCCTGACGTGCGCCTCAGCTTGCGCCTCCCCGCTTCGTGGTTCCTGGGCGCCGACGTCTTCCGCCAATTCGTGCAGATGAACGGCCTGGTCCGCTTCGCCAATCAGAAGTACAAGGATCACGAGGCGATGCTCGTCGACTACCCGGAGGTCCGCACCCTGGCGCTCGGCGGCGAAATGCCAACCGAGATCGTCGAAGGGATGCACCAGATCCTGGATCAGGCGGCCGGGGCTCCGTTGATCGTGCGTTCGTCCAGCCTGCTGGAGGACTCCTTCGGGACTTCGTTCGCCGGCAAATACGAGAGCCACTTCTGTCCGAATCAGGGCGCACCCGCCGAGAACCTTGCCGCCCTGCTGGACGCCATCCGCTCGATCTATGCCAGCGTGTACAGCCCGGACGTGTTGCTCTATCGCCGCCGCATGGGCCTGGTCGACTACGACGAGCGCATGGCCATCCTGATCCAGCAGGTGCAGGGACGCCGCCAGCAGGGGGTCCTGCTACCCGACGCCGCTGGCGTGGCCTACTCACGCAACGCCTTCCGCTGGAACCCCCAGATCCGCCGCGAGGATGGATTCGCCCGACTGGTGTGGGGCCTGGGGACGCGCGCCGTCGACCAGATCGGGGGTGACTACGCCCGGCTGATCGCCCTCAGCCACCCGGCCTCCCGGCCGGAAGCCGACCCGGCGCGCATCCGACGCTACTCACAGCACCACGTCGATGTGATCGACCTGGCCGCCAATGCCTTCCGCACCCTGCCCGTGGCCGACCTGTTGTCAGCCGACACGCCACACTTACGCTACCTTGCCCAGCGCTTCGAAGAAGGGACGTTGGCCGATATCGTCAGCCTTCCCCTCGGCCTCGAACCCGAGCAGCTGACACTGACCTTCGACGGGTTGCTGCGGCGCACCCCCTTCCCAGCGTTGCTGCGCGATGCCTTGCACACGCTCGAGCGGGCTTACGGCGTCCCGGTCGATGTGGAATTTGTCTTGCAGTTGGAGGGGGAAGACGGCGCCTCACCGGCGCCCTACCTGCATCTGGTCCAGTGTCGCCCGCAGAACCAGGCGGATCTGATCGAGGTGCCGGCCCCAACCGAGATCTCAGAACGGGATCGACTTCTCACCGCCCAGGGCATGATGCCGGACGGCCAGGTGAGCTCGATCCGCTACCTGGTCCTGATCCCGCCCGAGGCCTACGCTGGGTTGCAGGCGGATGCCGACCGGCGTCAGCTCGCCCAGGTGATTGGGCGCCTCAATCGCCGGCTGGCTGGCGAGACCTTCCTGCTGCTCGGCCCGGGACGCTGGGGAAGCACCCATCCCGATTTGGGCATCCCGGTCACCTACGCCGACATCTACAACACGCGTGCCCTGATCGAGCTATCCGCCGATGCAACTGCCCCCGACCCTTCCTATGGCACACATTTCTTCCAGGACCTGCTCGAGGCCAGGATCTACCCGCTTGCGGTTGCCCTGCAGGATCCGGCGACGTATTTCTCCGCCGAGTTCTTCCACTCCGCCAAGAATGCCCTGGCATCACTCCTGGCGGAGGACGCCGCCTGGAGCCGCTGCATTCTGGTGGTCGATTTGGAGCAGACTCCTGGGTCGAGGAGGGCTTCGTTGGCCCTGGACGGCGAGCGCGGCACGGCAGTCCTCTATCTAACCCCTCCGTCAGGCTAGCCGAAGAAGGACGAGATCTCTGACGACCAGCCGTGCTGTCCGATCAGCGGCACGAAGGCCACCGGGGCGATCTGCTCTCGGTCGAAGCGGCCGCCACGCCGTCGCCAACGCTCCAGCATCTGCCCGCCGCGGCCGCCGACTGGGAGCACCAATCGCCCGCCTTCCACCAATTGCTCCTTCAGCGGCTCGGGGATCCCGGGCGCGGCGGCGGTGACAATGATGGCCTGATACGGTGCATGCTCCGGCAACCCCTGAGTGCCGTCCCCCTCAACGAGGGTCACATTGCCCAATCCCAGATCCGACAACACCGCCCGTGCCCGCTGACAGAGCTCGGAAAGCCGCTCGACGCTGTACACCTGCCCGGCGAGGACCGCCAGGATGGCGGCCTGGTAGCCAGACCCGGTGCCGATTTCCAGCACGCGCTCGTCCCCCTGCAGGTCCAGCAACTGGGTCATCAGCGCCACGATATAGGGCTGCGAGATGGTTTGGCGATGGCCGATGGGCAGCGGGGCGTCGGCATAGGCCAGGTCACGCTCGTCCTCGGGGACGAACCGGTGGCGCGGTACCTGGCGCATTGCCTCAAGCACCCGCGGCGAGAGGATGTCGCGGCTGCTCAGCTGCTCCGAGACCATGCGCCGGCGTGCCTCGGCGTACTCATCGACCTCGGTCATACCACCCCGAATCGATTATCGCGCCGCTCGCCGGATAACGGCCCGGCGCCCGCCAGATGCGGGCGCCGATGGGTCGGCCACAGCTTCACCAGCCGGTCGTGCGCTGTTCTTTCCAGACGTCGGCCTCGTTGTGGTAGCCGGCCTGCTCCCAGAAGCCGAGCCGGTCCGTGGCCATGAACTCCAGCCCGCGCAGCCACTTCCCACCCTTCCAGAAGTACGGGACCTTGAGCTGGTCCTCTCCGGGGACGGAGCCCACCACGCCGCGCAGCGGGTATCCGTGATCGGGTGTGATCGGCTGGCCGTCGAAGTGGGTGGCCATCAGGAAGTTGTCGGCCAGAGCCACCTCAAGCGGCAGATTGACCGTGAATCCGTACTCGCAGTGCTGCATCAGGAACTTGGCGGTCGGCTTCAGTTTGAGCAATCCCTGGTCGATCAGCGTCTGCAGCGCGACGCCCTCCCAGTCCGTATCGAACTTGCTCCAGCGTGTGACGCAGTGGATGTCCATGTGGAGTTGGGTGCGCGGCAGCTGCTGGAAGGCATCCCAGGTCAGGCGCTGCTCCTGTTCCACCTCTCCCCAGATGCGCAAGTCCCAGGTGGCCGGATTGAAGCGCGGCACTGGGCCATAGTGCAGCACCGGAAATTTCTGGGTCAGCGCTTGCCCCGGGGGAAGGCGTCCGCCGGCCTGCGCCCTGGCTTCCGCGTCCCGTCGAGATCCCAATCCGAACATCGCTTCACTCTCCGGCGGACGATTATATCAGAGCGATCCTGTCTGGATGCGCCGCTCATGGGAACTCCTCCGGCCGACACGACGTCTTTCGAGCAGACCGTCCAAGCAAGAACCTGAGGAGGAATGCCATGTCCGCCCCGAGCCCGTCTGCCCCTCGTCGCCTGCTGCCGTGGATGCTGGTCGGCCTGCTGATCGCAGCTTGCACCTGGGCCACCATCCTTCCGACGCCCGCCTTGCCTGCGGGCACGCCCACGGCCGAGGCCTCCGAAAGCGGCGTCGCCCTGACGATCTACAACCAGGGAACGGCGCTGGTGCGCGACCGACGCCAGTTCACCTTCCAGTCAGGGCTCAACGATCTCGACTTCAGCGATGTGGCCGCGCTGATCGATCCGACCAGCGTATTGTTCAAGTCCCTGAGCGATCCGGGCGGAACCGCCGTTCTGGAGCAGAACTACGAATTCGACCTGGTCGGTTCGGCTGCCCTGCTGGAGAAGTACCTGGACGAGACGATCGCTGTCATCACCGAGGACGGAAAGACCCATACCGGGACGCTGCTCAGCGGACGCGGCGATATTATCCTGCGCACCCCGGGGGGTGAAGTGTCCGTCATCCAAGCTGCAAGCGTGCGTGAGCTCTCCTTCCCTGAACTGCCCGACGGCCTGATCACCCGGCCCACCCTCGCCTGGAAAGTGCTCGCCGAGAAGGCCGGACGGCAAGACGTCGAGGTCACCTATCTGACCGGGGGAATGTCGTGGGCGGCCGACTATGTGCTGCTGCTCGACCCGAACGATCGCGCCATCGACCTGGATGGCTGGATCTCGCTCAGCAACACCAGTGGCGCCACTTTCCAGGATGCCCTGCTCAAGTTGATTGCCGGCGACCTGCAGCGCCTGGCGCAGCCCGGCTTCGCGGCCGACGCCCTCGAGTTGGAGCGGGCCGCCCAGCCGACCGTCGCCCCGGTGGAGCAGCGCGAGTTCTTCGAGTATCACCTGTACGAGATCCCGCGCCCGGTCACTGTGCGCGACAACGAGTCGAAGCAGATCGAGTTCGTCAGCGCTGCCAATGTGCCCGCTGACAAGTTCTTCGTCTACGACGGCCTGCAGTGCCGGGAGAACTACTGGTACTGCACGTTCCAGGGGTATGCCCAGACCGATCCTTCCTACGGCATCGCCTCGAACCCGAAGGTGATGGTGATGGTCGAGTTCGACACCGAAGAAGTGGATGCCGATCTTCCGCGCGGACGGGTGCGGGTGTATCAGCAAGACGTGGACGGCGCGGCGCTCTTGATCGGCGAGGACACCATCGACCACACGCCCAAGGGCGAACGGGTGCGGCTGTACGTCGGCGACGCCTTCGATATTGTCGGCGAACGCATCCAGACCGACTTCACCCGCCCGACCGATCACAGTCTCGAAGAGGGCTTCCGGATCACGCTGCGCAATCACAAGGACGAGCCGGTCGACGTGCGCGTCGTCGAGCACCTGTTCCGCTGGAGCGACTGGCAGGTGCTGACCACCTCCGACGACTACACCAAGCTCGACTCGTCGACGATCGAGTTCCGCGTGCCGGTGCCGGCCAACGGGGAGCACACGCTGACCTACCTGGTGCGCTACACCTGGCCGTGAGCCCGACGGCGGACAGCCCCCACCACATGCTCAGCCCGCAGGGAAATACCTGCGGGCTGAATCCAGAGGTGGAAGCGATGCGTACATTCCCCTTCGAATGGCGGTCGATCGATGCTATGTGCGCGCTGGCCCTGGCCGGCTGTCAGGCTGCTGAGCCAATCCAGGCCGGCGCCGGTGGAGCACTACCGGGGGAGGCTCACCTCAGGCTGCGCACCGAACGGTGCCCCCTCGAACATTTTGCAGTCGGCCACAGGCACGCGTCAGGTGTCCTTCCACTTGTGGCCCGCCTCCCCATGGTCGATCCCCGGCGAAGCCCGCTTCGAGGGCGGCCACGCCGAGGGCCTGGCTGCCTGCTGCAACGGGCCGGATGCCTGCCAACCGGCGGTCTTCCACCTGGCGCCCGTTCACTGAAGGGAAGACCGCGACTCAAGGAAGTTGTGGAGCACACTAATTACACCACTTGACAAGACGTAAACCGACGGGGCGGTATGCGGCCAGTGGAGTCTGGGGCTTGCAGACGGAGACGGGCTTCGGGGGACCTTCGAGGCGGAGCGGCTCGCCAACCAGTCGATTTGCGGCTAAGGCCACGCCGTCGTCCAAGCCATGTGCCACCCGAGGGCGCAGCGTTCGATCGGCGCACCCCGGTATGGGCCCGTGACACATTGGGGAACCTCTCCGCCGGGCGCTGTCTCTCCACTAGCTTCGACCGACAGAAAGCAGATAGGGCATCACGCCAAGAAACAGACGCGCCCACCCTGATCAGAGGGCGAAGTCAACTACTTCGTCAGCGCGCCGATGCGGCGAACACACGGCCGCTGGAATACCTCCGGTCCATGCGGCGCCTGGCTGAGTTCCTGCGTCAGATCCTGGCCGGCGAAGTGCTGGCTCTGGCGCAGTTCGACGCGCCAGTTCGGGCAGCGGCTGACGTCGTACACGGCACCTTCGAAGGCGATGAAGCGCGGTCGCCCCGTCTCGCCGTTGTTGGCCCGCAGCGCTTGGAGGGTGACCACGCGTTCCGTCACAGGCACCGTCCCGCACCTGGTTGTAGACGGAAGGGAAGGGCACAGCTATCGACACATCCCTGCGCCACTTTGGGCGCAGCCGGGGGCTCTCTGCCACTTCCGTCCCGCCGCCGGGCTCCGGCGACCCGCTTGGCTCCCAGCCCCTCAGCCCCATACATTGACAGTCTTCGATATATAGACTAGACTGGACCCACTTTCAGGAGGAGTTCCAGCATGGCGAACCTCGGGCATCGTCCTGCACCTCCGCGGTGTGGTCTGCTCCCCGGCGACGTGCGGTTGCACGCCGAAGCAGCCGCCGGGCTGTCTCGGGATTTCCGCTTGCTGGCCGACCCGGTGCGGCTGCAGATTCTCGACATTCTGGCGGAGCGGGGCGGGGAGGTGTGCGTCTGCGACCTGGAGGCCGCCCTGCCGGTCAAGCAGCCAACCATTTCGCATCATCTGCGCCTGCTGCTCCGATCGGGCGCCGTCACCGTGGACCGCAAGGGGTTGTGGGCCTACTACCGGATCGATCCCTCCGACCTGCGGGCTCGCCGCAGCCGGCTGCAGAGCTATCTCCAATCCCTCTCGATCAACACCCAAGCTCAGCCCATGGAGGCAATCAATGGACTCTGAAGCGCCTGATCGTATCCGTCTGCAAGTGCAACAGCATTATTCGGCCGTCGCCCGTTCGGCCGGCGGCTCCTGCTGCGCCAGCTCCTCCTGCTGCAGCCCCCAGGCGGATCTGGCGACGGCGGCCGGGCTTCCGTCCGGCGCCGTCGCCAGCGCACAGGGTTGCGGCAATCCTCTGGCGCTGGCCGAGCTCCGTCCGGGTGAGACCGTGCTCGACCTGGGATCGGGAGGCGGACTGGACGTCTTGCTGGCGGCACAGCGCGTGGGCAGCACCGGATTCGTCTACGGGCTGGACGCCAACCCAGACATGCTCGCATTGGCCCGGCGCAATGCGGCCGAGGCCGGCGCTGGCAACGTTCGTTTCCTGGACGGCGAGCTCGAACGCATCCCATTGCCCGACGCTTGCGTAGATGTGATCCTCTCCAACTGCGTCCTCAATCTGACTCTCGACAAGTCGCGGACGCTGTCCGAGGCCTTGCGCGTGCTTCGCCCCGGCGGGCGCCTGGCAGTCTCCGACATCGTCATCGATCCTGACTTGGAGGGCTTCCCGCTCTCGGCGCAAGCCATCCGAGCCCGGCTTGACTGGGCAAGCTGTTCTGCTGGTGCACTCACCCGCTCCCAGCTTCAGGATGCCTTGCGGGCAGCTGGATTTGAGGCGGTCCGGCTGGAAATCACGTATCGCAGCGCTCCGTCCGATCTGGCGCTCGCTGCGGATCAGGACTGGTCCCCGCTTACGCCAGAGCAGGCCCGCGCCGTCGCCGCGCGCTTTGTCAGCATGTCCATCTCCGCCTGCCGTCCCATAGGTGCGGCCGACCGCCCCGGTTCCACGTGAAACGCAGCGGCCCTCCCGGCTGGTCTCTCCGGGAGGGGCCGCTGTTCAGTGCGTTGTCGAAAGAGCTAGGCGTCCTTAAACAGGGGAAGGTGACCGAGGGAGATGATGTGCTGCCAGTCCCCCGGATCGCCCTCGGTGAAGATGGCGGCCTCGGCGGCGATCTTCGCCTCTGCCAGATCCAGAACCTTGCGCATCCCTTGCAGCGTTGAGCCCGTGCTGATCACGTCGTCGAGCAACAACACTCGTTTCCCCGCCACCCGCTCTCGGTCCTTCTCGTCCAAGATCAGCAGCTGGGGCTTGCCGGTGGTGATGGAGAGCGTCTCGGCCCGCACCGCCTCACCCATGTAGGGCTTGTAGGTCTTGCGCAGCACGATGTAGCTCTTGCCGGTGAGCACCGACAGGGCATGGGCCAGGGGGATGCTCTTGGCCTCGGCGGTGACGATCAGGTCGAAGGCGGTCGAATGCAGCGCGGTCTGCAGCGCCTGGGCGCAGGCCTGCACCAATTCCGTGTCGCCCAAGATGTTCAGGACGGCGATGCGCAGCCCCGGTGCGACCTCAAACAGCGGGAGGTGGCGTTCGATTCCGGCGACCTGCACGGTGTGGGTATTGCGTTGCGGCAGCATGCTGGAAGTCTCCCTCGGCCGTTGTCCGGGTTGGCTGATTATAGCTTCGGCGCGCCGTGCCCGGTGAGCGGCCGCCGGAAGTCGTGGATGCCGCCACGCACTTCCCATACCGCGCCGCATCCGCCGCAGGCCCAACCGGCTTCCGTCCGGCTCAGGGCCAGCGACCGGCAATCTGGGCAGCGCCAGAAGGCTCCCTGCGCCGCAGGCGGCTTCTCGTCTGCCCGCGCCCTCACGAACACACTGGGCGTCAGCTGCCACAAGCCACCGGTGAGCTGGGCCCAGGCGTCGAAGCGCACCAGCCACGCCAGCGGCACGAGTCGCTTGAGCGGCGCCGAGCGGAAGTGAGAGACCGTCAGCGTGCGCTCGACCGTCAGCCCCAGGTCAGCCAGCCAGCCTCCAACCGTGCCGGGATGGAAGTCGAAGTGCAGTGGCAGGAACTCGATCGGCTCGGGACTGAAAGGGTTCCACGCCTGACGGCGCAGCACCCAGCGCCCGATGGCCTTCAGATTGCGCTTGTTGGCGAACTCGAGCACGAATGTGCCGCGTGCCCCCAGCACGCCGCCCACCTGGCGCAACACCGCTTGCGGGTCAGCCATATGGTGCAGCACCCGCACCATCACCACGGTGTCGAACAGCCCGGCGGCGAAAGGCAGACGGTAGCCATCGGCGGCAACGTACAGGTAGCGGTCGCCAAGGCCCAGGCGAGCCTGGGCCTGCTCAAGCATGGTGCGCGAGTAGTCCAGCAGCACCACCTGCTCGAATCCCACATAGCGCGGCACATTGCGCCCGGCCCCGGCGCCGAGGTCCAGCAGGCGTGATCCTGCGCCGGGCAGCAAGCGCCGCAGCGCAATCGCCTCAACCGCATCCTCGTAGGCGCGCCCGCCTCGATCCCAGAAGCTCTGCTGGTAGTCCGAGCCCTCGTAGTCACAGAGCACGGGGTGGGGGTCCGACAACGGCTGCTCCCGCAGGGCAGTCCGGCGTGGCGCTGCCCGCCCGCCGATTGTACCTGTATGCCCCTGTGGGAGCTACGTGGTCCCGGCGGGGGGCGCTGCCGCGCAGCGCCGGCATGCGCCACGGGGCTTCCGCCCCAGGGGGTCGCCGGCGCCCATCTCTGCCCGGTGGAATGCGGCAGGACAGGTGGCAGACTCCCCTCAACCCCGCCCAAGGCAAGCGGCTGTGCACTGCGGCTTGCGAGCGGCTGGCGCTCGCAAGCCGGTCGGGCTGAGCTGGCAGGTTGAGGCCCAGGCCGGCAGGGTGGAGTGGCAGGCATGGACCAATGGCCGTGGAGGGGAATCCGAGTTAGCGGGCCCCCACCGGCGCGCGGCCCCTGGGGTAGCCGCGCCAGGCGATCCATCCCGCCAAGATCCCCAACGGCACCCAGCCCAGGATTCCGAGGTAGGCAACGTACAGCGGATCGCCGCCGCCGAAGAAGAGCAGGAGCATGAGTGACCCGCCGACAGCATTGGTGGCGGCGTGCGCCAGGCTGGGTGCCCAGATCGAATCGGTCCGCTGGCGAAGCCAGCCGAAGAAGATCGAGAGCAGGATGGTGCTGACCGTGAACACGAGCATGCCCAGGACGGGGTGGCCGGGGAAGTTGTAGCCGCGCAGGTTGACCGGCAGGTGCCACAACCCCCAGATCACGCCGGTGGCCAGGGCGGCCAGCAGCGGCCGGCCCGGGTACAGGCGCAGTTGCAGGTAGCCCCGCCAACCGAACTCCTCGCCCCACAGGAGTGGCGTCGCCAGCAGGGCGTTCAGCAGCAGTTGGGGCGGGAGCAGCCAGAGCAGGTACGGCGCCGCTGGC
>JBFYRF010000114.1:0-11578 GCA_041302385.1 Anaerolineales bacterium
GCGCTTCCCATCCGACGTCAGGATGAAGGCGCCCTTGCGCGTGCCCACCAGCAAGCGTACCTGGCTCATGCTTCTTCCCTCCGCGTGGGCCACCCTCGGCCTGAACCTGGACCGTCAGGACTTCGCCATGCGTATGAACTTCGCACCGGCCCCACCATATGGCGGGCCCTGCGGCGCGTGGTCAGACGCTTGCTACACCCATGCCTTCCACGCGACGGATGCTCCCGGTTCAGCCTTCCAGGGCCCAGCAATTCGGACTAATCGTATCACAATTTAGCCACCATGGGTCCTCCCTGCCGGTGGCCGCATGCCGACCCCTCGGTCCGGGCCGGCCAGGCACCTGGCTTGCCCAGGCCGGGTGGATCGCACTCCCCCGCCCCTTCACAGAGCGAAACACGCGCGGTAGCTTCATGGCCCTGACCGCTCCCTCGCGCTGGGGATCACGCGCCTGCGGGCTGCAGACAACCTTGACCCAGACGGGCTCCGCGGTTCGGGTTGACAAGGAAGGTGCTCCGGCACCTTGCCGGGATCGGGAGGGTAGCTTGGCTGTGCCAATCCCAACGCGCAGCATTCGGGCGTGATCGGCTGGACCGGGCCGCGAAGGGCAGCCATGGTGTGAGGCGCGCAAACCCGTCGGGTGCGGGAACATCCCGTTGTTGGCATTCTCACCGCGCAAGGGGCGCCAAGATACTGTAGAATGAAGATGAGGGAGCGACCCGGCCCCGGAGAAGGGGCAGATGGGCGACGGGCGCGCCAGACGTGAACCTCGAGCGTTGCCCTCGCTGCCCACACTCCAGGATCCAGCACGACGAGGTGGGGTATCGCACGCTCCGCCTGGCTGGGTCTCCCCGAAGATCACACCGTCAGAGATCTCCCCATTGGAAAGGTCCGAATGACCTGGCCAGGATGGGGTCCCGACCCAACGCCCGTGCTCCAGCAGGGGTTGGCTTGCCCCCTTGGAGGGGCGCAGCTCCGTTATCGGTTACCCGGAACCCTGGGTCGGGCCAATGGCCCACACCCGTCGGGCCGGCCGCTGCCGGGGTTCCGGTTCAGATGGCGGCGCATGGTGGGCGCCGAAAGGAGGGATTGCTGTGTTCGAGCGGGTTCTGATTGGAGTGGACGGTTCCGAGGAATCGCTGCGCGCGGTCCGGGTGGCGGCTGATCTCGCCCGGGCCGTGCAATCGAAGCAGCTGCGCTTCGTCGTGGCCTACGATCCGATCCCCGCCTACTGGGCTGTGCCCAACATTGACCACATGATCGAGGCGCGCCTGGCGGAGGCGGAGGCAACCCTGAAGCAGGCTCTGGCCGAAGCGGGCAACGTGCCGTCGGAGATTCAAACGGAACTGCTTGAGGGCTCGCCGGCCGAAGCGATCATCACCCTCGCCAAGACCTGGAACAGCAGCCTGATCGTGATGGGATCGCGGGGGCAGAGCGGCATTGCCGAGCTGGTGCTGGGAAGCACCAGCCAGAAGGTGGTCAGCCACGCGCCCTGCCCCGTGCTGATCGTGCGCTAGCCAGTTGGGCGCGGCCCGCTCGGCTGCGGCACGCCAGGTCGGACCGCACCACCTGTCTGCCGCTCTACCCACGCGCACGCGGGAGGTGGCGGGCGGGAGCGCGGTGGCGCCCGGTCAGCCCGTAGTGCCTCTGCCACCTTGCCCAAGGAGAGATGATGCCACGCCGCCTCCGATCGAGCGCACACCTGCCCTGGTGAGCGGTGTTTCACCGTCCCCTGACACTCATGGCCCTCGGCGCACAGGCCCTCGGCGGTCCCAGCGAATCCTTACGCCGTCTGCATCCACGCAAAAGCCAGCGCCAGGATGAGGACCAGCAGGCCGATGCAGATCGCCAGCCAGGTCGACACCCGTTGCCGCATGTCGCGCTCCTTCAGACCAGATTGAACCGCTCGGAATGGATATCCCCGAGCGGAACGCCGAGCTTGAGCAACGCCTGCTCGACGGCCGCCATCATCGGCGGCGGCCCACACAGGAAGACCTCTATCGCATTGCGATCCCACTCCTTCGGCAGGTGTTTCTCCAGCACGGCCTGCGAGAGGAAGCCCCGCTCTCCGTCCCACTGGGCAGGGGGCTTCTCCAAGACGTGCACGATCTTCAAGTTCAAGCGCGGGATCAGCGTTTCGAGCTCCTCGCGGAAGGTGACGCTGTCCCAATCCTTACTCGCGAAGAACAGGAGCAGCGGCCGCACGTCCACGCGGTCCGCCAGCGTCCTGAGCATGCTCATGATGGGAGTGATACCCACACCTCCGGCGATGAACACGTACTCCGCCGCGTGCGGCTGGCGATCGACGCTGAAGTGCCCGAAGGGGCCATCGACGTACACGCGCTGGCCGGGCCGCAGATCCTTGATCGTGCGCGTGAAGTCGCCAAGCTCCTTGATGGTGAACGCGATCCGCCCAGTATCGGCAGCGCTCGACGAGAAGGAGAAGGGATGCTCAGCTTCGGCGAACGGCGAGCGGCCAGCCGTCAACCATGCGAACTGCCCTGGCATGAAACCGAATCCCGGGTTCCCATCCGGGCGCAGCACAAGCGTCCAGGCGGCGCCTCGCTCGGGGGTCACGCGCTCCACCACAAAGGGCCGCCGCAGCAAGAGGATCGGCTTGATGATCCGGACGTACACGAGCAGACCAGCCCAGAACAGACCGTACGCCACCCAGATCGCCTGCTTCCACGGCTGGTTCAGGTAGTGCCGCGCCAGGATAATATGCCCCATCGCCAGGGCCACAATCCCAGTGGCCAAGAGACCGTGCCAGATCCGCCACGCCGAGTAGTCAATCGCCAGACGCTTCCGCCATACAGAGGTCAGGATCAGCCCGAGCAACAATAGGACGGCCAGCACGCCCAGCCGCGCCCGCCAGGGCGCCGCGAGGACATTCAACAGCCCCAACGTGGCGGGCGAGAAGATGAAGAGCAGGAGGGGATGCGCCAGGATCAGCCCGAAGGTCACCAGCGAGATCTGGCGATGGAAGTGGTAGATGACATCGGCACCGTAGGGAGCCTTGATGGACCGAAATCGCGCCGTCAACGCGAACTGAAGCGTGAGCATCGTCAGCCCGGCGAACCCAAGGGCGACTGAAAGCTCGCGCCAGTACTCCCGCCCCGGCGGGACCTCGCCCAGCTTCAGCAACACCAACGGCGCGATCGCCAGGGCGATGTAGGTCGCGATCCAGAAGACCGCCTGAACGACCAGCCTGCGCCTCACGTTCCCTCCCTTCCGCAGCTTTCCCCTTATCGCCCGTAGCCTCAGCATCGGACGGTGGAGCCGATGCTCATACTCCGGCCCCTCGTGTCAACGAAGCCCTGAGACGTACTTCTCCATCTGCTGCAACATGAACTGAAGCTCCTCGATGATGTCCTTGACCACGTCCCCAATCGAGATCAGCCCGATCACCCGGTCATCCTCGACCACGGGCAAGTGACGGATGCGCTTCTCGGTCATGATGGACATGCATTCGGTGACCGAGTGGGCAGGCGTCACGGTGATCAGCTCCGTGGTCATGACATCCTGGACGAGAACAGCCGCAGGGGCCATCGCCCCAAGCCCCAGCTTGCGCGCATGATCCCGTTCCGTGAAGATCCCCACCAGCCGCTCACCCTCCATCACCAAGACCGAGCCTGTCTTGTGCTCGTCCATGGCCCTGAGCGCATCCAAGACGCTCGCCTCCCGCCCCACCGACCACACCCCGTTTCCCTTCGACTGCAGGACCTTCCATACTTTGTTCACTGTCCTTCCTCCCGGTTCCTGTACGCTCGCCAGCTCCCCGGCCGAATGCGCCATCCAAGGGGCACCGGCTCTCGTCCTGCGGTGTGGCACCCCGGTGCCACGATTCCAGCCACCCGGTTGCCTCGCGCAGACCCATGCAGCAGGTCCGCCTTGAGGCTCCTCCCGGTCCGCAAACACGGCAGCCTGCCCCCAGCAGCAGAACGGGGGAAGTTGGTGCATCCCCGCCCCCCGTCAGAGATCCCGACCGCGCGGCCCAACGCCCTGAGTGCGCATTCCGGTGAGGTCGAACATCTGATCCGTTCGATGCCGCGCAGCCGTTCCGGGCGATGGTGACCCCTCGATCCGGTTCATGACAGCCGACCTGGCGCCTCGCAGGGGGCGCTGATGATGCCATCATACACTCACGGTACAGGCAACTGCAATGGCCGCGGTGGTCTGCCCTGCAAGTGCCAGCACCATCGGCGCATCAAGTCTCCCTTCAGCTTCCTGCGCCAGGCCAACCTGCCCGGAGCGGTGCTGGTGATGCTCGCCGGGAGTCTGTCGTTCATCGGCATTCGGCATCATCGGCTCAATCCTGCCGTTGCTCTTCCCAGAGCGCGGGGCGCAGATGACCCACGTGATCATCGCCGTGCTGCTGCTGATCTCGGGCGTGTACTACCCGGTCGAGGTGCTTCCCGAGTGGCTGCAGTCCCTGGCCGTGCTCTCGCCGGCCACGCACGTGCTGGAAGGGGTGCGCGCCGCCCTGCTGGAGAACGCCGGGCTGGACCTGCTGATGCAGTCGATCATTCCGGCACTGTTGATCGGATTGCTGGCCATCCCGGTTGGACTGCAGGTCTTTGCCCTCGCCGAACGCTACGCCAAGCGGGCGGGTAAGCTGCACCGCAACGGGTGAGCACAGCAGCCGGGCTCTCTGGGATGTCAGGCAGATAGAAGGGCGGAGAAGCCCAGCTTCTCCGCCCTTTGCGATGCATTTGCCCATCGCTTGGGCGCCCGCTGTGACCTGGCGATTATGGCACCCCAGGCTGAGCTCGCCGGCTTCATGTGCCCTGGAGACTCGCTCTCCACCATCGGACGCACTGGACCCAACGTGTGCCGGCAGTGGCTGATGGTTCGTACCGGCTTGGCTGTCTGTCGAGGCGCGCCGCCTAGTCGAGGCTGAGCGTGGCCGGGAGCCCCGAGGCCCAAGCCCGGATCGCCTCCCAGCTGCGCCGGTCCCCCGCCGGCGCCTTCAGGAAGACCATGACGAACACGACCTCGTACCATTTCATCCGGCCATACTCCAATCGGCCGCCAAAGACGGCGATGGAGCGCGGGCGGGCGGGATGGACCGAACGCAGAATTGGCCCGAGGTAGCTTGGCACCCGGGCATACCGTTCCTTGAACGACAGCCGGCCTGCGCGCTGCGGAGGTTTGGCGAGGCGCCGATCCACCACCACCGGCACGCCCTTGACCTGGCGGTCGTCGGTATCCGTCAGGCTCATGGCTGTGACGAAGACGGCGAAGGGGATCCGGTCGAGCGCTCGCCGATTGCGGCGAAGGAAGGCGCGAGCCTGGCGATGCCAACCGAGGATCATCGGGCCGCCGACGACGACGGCGTCAAAGCCCTCAACCGACTTGACGTCGGCCAATCGCCGGACCTCGACCTGCGCTGCCCCGGCCAATTCCTCGCCAATGGCCGCCGCAACTTCGGCGGTTGACCCGGTGTGCGTGGCGTATGCCACCAAGACCCGCTTCATTCAGCACCTGCTGCCAACCGGGGTTCCGGTGTGGGGCTACCCCTGGGCGCTGCGGCTGACCTTCATGAACCCCAGCGCCCCCCACAACACGCGCATCATCTTGTGCCCGAAGTCGGGGGCGAGGAACTGGTTCGGGCAGCTCCCGGGGATCACCGCGATCCCGTTTTCCTGGCACAGGCGGACCGCATCTTGAGAGACACTGGTCATCCCGGACGCCAACCCCGGCTTGGTGCCCATCATACAATGCATCCAAACGTGCCGAACGCCGAGTTCAACACATTGCTGGACGATCTGGTCCGTGACCGTGGGGTTGGCCAGGATGAAGACCGCGTCCGGCTTAACAGGCATGGACTTCAGGTCGGGGTAGCACACCGCGCCGCCGAATTCCGTCAGACGCGGATTGACGGGCGTCACCTGGTAGCCGGCTTCTTTGAAGCGTTGATACGCCGCGTTGCAGCCAGTCTCGCGTCGATCGGAAACCCCGACGACGGCGATCGATCGCTGGGAAAGAAAGTCGTTGACGAGCGTGTCGAGCTGCCCCATGCTTCCTCCTTTTCGGTCAAGCGCTCGGTGGCAGGCCGGCGCAGAAGGCGAGGCGTTCCCGCCATCGGGCATCTCCCGAGCGCACCGGCGCGCTTCGCCCGGGCTATCGGGCCACCCGGGATGGGCTGGTCGGCTTCGGCGGCGCTGGAGCGATCCCCGCCAGCCAGACTACAGGACGGAGCGGGCGATGTCCAGTGTTAGCTTCATCCCAGCTTGGAAGGAAGGATGTCTACCTTCGGTCGGAGCGACCTGGCGAGCCGGGGGTCTCTTGACGCACCGTTTGCCAGTGCCCTGTAGTACGGCGCCGACACCCGGCGGTTGCCGTGAAAACCGCGGCCCAGGCAATGCGGGCTGAGCGCGTCATCCAGCGTTGGGCGGCAGCGGAACCTCCGCCTTATCCAGGATTTCCCCTCCAAGGGCGTGGGCTGTCATTCGAATCACCTGGTCATCGAGCTCAAGCAGAACGAAGTGGGTTCGTCGGGCCGCTACCTGGCTCTGAGGGACGCGTTCGCCAATCACGTACAGCGTGGACGACCCCCCACCTGCCACCAGATAGGTGATCCCGTTGGCGGCGAGGCGTTCGTAGCCGTGGAAGTGCCCCGAGATCACCAGGGGGACACGCGCCGCCTCGAACTGCGGCACCCATTGCTGGCGGGGAGGCAGGCTGTCGGTCGGATGAACCGAGCTGCTGCTGTACGGGGCGACATGCATCACGACGATCGTCCCGCCGAAGCGCGGATCACGCAGACGTTCGGCGAGCCAGCGCTCCTCCGCCTCCCTGCCGGAGACGCCAAACAGCACCTGGGTGTCCAAGAAGATGACCTGCAGATCGTCACGCCGGAACGCATAGTACTGGTTCCTCTCTGCGCTCTCCTGCCCCGGGAAGTCCGGATCCGGGAACGGTGGGAAGGCGTGGTAGTAGAAGGGCGTCTGCCCAAGGCGAATGTCGTAGTCGTAATCGTGGTTGCCGGGCACGGTGTAGACCGGCATTCGGGTCAGCAGCGGCTCGAACGGGGCATAGTACTTCTCTGCATACGAATCGAACGGATCCTGTCCGTCCTCGGTCTCGTCAACAACGTCTCCGGCGTGCAGCACGAGATCCAACTCGGCGGCGGCCATCTGCTGCACAAGCTCGAAGGTCGCCGGATCGCCGAAGCTGGCGTCGCTGATCACGCCGATCCGCAACGGCTCACCGGGAGCTGCAGTCTGGAAGCTCACCGGTCCCCAGGCGGCCGACCGGAACTGCGGCTGCTCCGGCGGCTGACCCGCAGGCTGCAGCGCGACCACCGCGCGATAGCGCGTCCCTGGGGAGAGTCCCTCGATCGTCCGCAGCCAGCGGCTGTTTCCTGGATCGAGATCGAGAGAGATGGGCGGCGCGGAGGCATCCACAGGCTGCAGAAGGACTTCCCCGGCAGCCGGCGAGCGAAGCTCGAAGAACAAGGTGACACTGTCGCCCGTAACATGCCGAATTGTCAGCGGTATGGCGTAGGCAACTTCGGACAGCGGCAGGTCGACGGGGATCGGCGCAATCGGAGTCGTTGTCGGTGGAGGTGTGGCTGTGTCCGCGGCGAGTGTTGCACTCGGGACCACCAGAGCCTGCGGCGTGTCATGCGGGGTGGGTGGTGCTGTCGCCGCGGCAGGGGGCCGCGAAGCGCACCCGCTGAGGATCGCGGCGACCATGACCAACCCGGCGATCGCTTTCCGTTGGGACCCAGTGTGCACTGCCGCCTCCGTCACGTCAGCCTGTGCGCCAACGGCTCAGGCAGCCGGATGCCCGCCAACAAGGGAAGGCACCCTGCCTCCCCACTGCCCGCTGGGGTGAGGGTTGCCAGTATATCTCGCGGGAGCCCCACGTGGAGGAAGCGTCTCTCCGATGCCAGGGGCATCACCAAACCGGCATTCAGACTCGCCGCCGCACGCACCAGCGTGGCTCACGGACCTTAAGTGCGCGCTCCAGCGGGCAGCCCCAGGCCATCCCCACCCATCCAGCGATTGGAGCGACGACGTTCCGCTGCGGGCCATGCGGGCCATTGCCTGTCTGCCCGATCGGCACAATACTATGGATAGGTGCGCGCCAGTTGGAGGCGACTGGCACGTGATGTGCAATCCACACCGGGGGTGCTGGGATGACGGATCGGGTGCTGATCGTTGACGATGAACTGAGCACGCTGCGCCTGCTGGGCATGGCCCTCGAGCGTGAAGGCTATGTCATCAGCGCTGCCCAGGACGCATCCGGGGCGCTCACCCAGATCGAGACTGCCCTGCCTGACCTGATCATTCTGGACGTGATGCTCCCTGGCGTCAGCGGCCTCGAGTTCTGCGCCCAGCTGAGAGAGCATCCTGACACGGCCACGATTCCGATCCTGATGCTGAGCGCCAAGGGCGAAGTGGCGGACAAGATCGCCGGGCTGCAAGCCGGCGCGGATGAGTACATCGTGAAGCCGCTCGACACGGCGGAGCTTGTGGCGCGTGTCGCCAGCCTGCTCGAGCGCACCCGACGCCTGCGCAGCGTAGCCCCAGCAGTTGCCGGCAAGCTGACGACGCTGCTCGGCGCCAAAGGCGGCACCGGCACGACAACGCTCACCATCAATCTTGGGGTTGCGCTGTGCCAGCGCAAGCTCCCCACCGTGGCCTGCGAACTGCGGGCCTATCCCGGGACGGCTGGCCTGCTGATTGGGGTACATGCCGCCAAGACGCTCTCCGATCTGCTCCAGCTTCCCCCGCGCTCGATCACCCCGCAGGAGGTCGAGCGCCGCATGGCCGCCCACACATCGGGGCTGAAGGTACTGTGCGCTCCGAACGACTACGTCGAAGACCGCCTGATCGAAGCCGATCAGGCCGCGGCGATCCTGGACAGCCTCGGGAAGCAGGCAGCTCAGCAGCTGATCGACCTCCCCCCCGCCATCGGCGCGGCCGGTCGGGCTGCGCTGGAGAGAAGCGATCGGATCCTGCTGCTGGCTGAGCCGGTGCGCGACTCGATCGATGCCGCCGCCGCAGCGGCCGCCTACTTGCGCAGCTTGGCTGGCGCAGGCACTTCGCTGGGAGTGGTGGTGGTCAACCGGGCCCCGATCGCCTCTCCTGTGACTCCGGCCGAGATCGAAGAGCGGATCGGATTGGAGATTCAGGGACAGATCCCGCCCGCCGCCGATCAGTGTGCCCTGGCGGCGGCACGCGGCATCCCGCTCGTGCAGCTTCAGCCTGAGGCCGTGGTCACCCAGGCGATCCAGCGACTCGCCGACACCTTTTCGTAGCTTTCATTCCTTAAGGATTTCAACGCCCTGATCCTGATCCGTGGCCAGGAACCTCGCGGCTGCGCAGCCCTCTGCCTCACGGCCTGGCGAAGACTGCCGTGAAGTATCCGCCATACCCGCTACCGGCAAGATATCGGTATCCCAGCCCAATCTCGGTGTAGTTGGGGCTGAGCAGGTTGGCGCGGTGCGGGGCGCTGTTCATCCACCAGTCGAAGGCTCGCTGTGGCGCCGAAGAGGAGGTGTCACTCGTGGCAAAGATGTTCTCGCCGATCCAAGACCAGTCGTAGCCCTCCTGCTCAACCCGATCCCGAACGCTCGAGCCATCCGAACCGGTGTGAGAGAGAAACCCGTTGCAGGCCATGTCCTGGCTGTGTCGACGCGCCGCCGATTGAAGCTGCGATTGCAGCCGATAGGCCCGCAGCCCCCGACTCTCTCGCTCAGCATTGATGAGCTCGAGCAACCTTGACTCGAAGGTCGAGTTTCCGGTCGCAGCACAATCCCCGACCGGAGTTGCCGAGGGGGGCGCCACGGTGGAGGTGGACGGGGCAACGGCGGTGGCCGTCGGATCACCTGGCTGGCCCGTGGCCATCACGGTTGCCGAGGGCGCACCTTGAGTGGGGGTGCGCGTCGGGGTGCGCACGGAGGTCCGCGTGCGGGTCGGCGTGCGGGTCATGGGGACCGGCGACGACCAGGCGAGGGAGGCCGAGGCCGAGGGACTCGGGGTCAACGTCGGGCTGGCGGAGGGGGAAGGCGTTTCGGATGGCGTTGCGCTGGAGGTTGCAGTCTGGGTTGCAGTCGCGCTGGCTGTCGCGCTTGGGTGCGCGGTGTCGGACGGCATTGGCTGGAAGGGCGTAGCAGTAGCTGGCCGGGGAATCGCCGTCGAGCCCGGTTCGGCAGGGGCGGTGGCCGCGCCGATCAGCTGCGGGCCGCCGATCGATCCCTCGGCCAGCAGTCTCGGTATCCCCGAAGCGCCAAGCCAGGCCAGGGGTTCGAACGATCCGCCGGCTTCGCCGGCTGCCCAGGCGACCGCCGTTCCAATCAGCACAAGGCCTGCGATGGCCAGGAACAGGGCCACGACCAGGCAGGACGCGTTCCTGACCCTGCCCTGCCGAGCGCCCGCCCTCGATCTGCGGCGACTGCCGCGTGGAGTCCCCATCACCCTGATTATCGACTTGGACGAAGGCAGGCCCCATAGGCATGGGGTACCACAAGGTCCAAGCCACAATCACGCCTCGGGTGCACACCTTCAGCGCAAGCATTACGGCGGCCTGAGCACGATCCTTCGAAGCACAGCACTTGATGCTGGGTCAGGCAGCAGGACAGCCGGACTCCCCTCGCGAGGGATGCCTCGGGCATGCTCACACGGAAGTTTCGGAGACATCCTGTACGCCGAGGAGGAGCGGGAGATGCCGAGCGTGATCCATTTCGACACCGTGGCCGACGAGCCAGAGCGAGCCATCGCCCTCAACCAGAAGGCCTTCGCTGGAAGATCGAGAAGGGGGATGGGCCGATGGAGTACCGGCGGGTCACCACCGGCCTGACTTCCGAACCGGGGATCGACGGAGGGCTCGGTCGCCGCAACGAGCCCGGCTGGGGCACCGAGCCCGCCATCGGGGTCGATTCGGGTGACGCCTGGCTGGAGAAGGTGGCTGCCAGCGGAGGCAGGATGATCCGGCCCAAATCCGCCGTCCCGAGCGTCGGCTGGCTCGCCCACTGCCAGGCTACGCAAAGCAACCGGTTCAGCCTGATGCAGAACGATCAGGCCGCGCGCCAACCGTGCGGGCTCGACACCTGGCAGCTGGTCAGGCAGGGCGTAGCCGCTGGATTGAGGGGCGCTTGCGCACGGCCAGGGTCAGCCACCATCCGTGAGCGCATCGAGGAATCGACGGGCAGACCGACATTGTCGCGCGCCCTGCGGAACCGGGACTTCGCTCACGGATCATCCCACGCACCAGGGGATGCCGCGCGACGCAGATCACCTCATGGGAGCGCCGGCGTGCTGGCTCACGGCAGAAGTCGGCGAATCACCCGAGTCGTCTGGCTGCGCCTCGAAGAACTCCCAGATCGCCTGGCTGGCATCAAGCTCCTGACTCACGCGCCCGACGATCCAGACCGGCAGGTACTGCGGCCCACCCGGCCAGGTGTGCCCCCCACCCTCGATCCGGTACAGCAGCACCTGGCTGCCTCCTGCGCAACGGGTGTGGCTGAGCAGTTGGACTCGCGTGGGATCGGCCAAAGAGCGTTCGGGGAGCCAAACCTCCGCCGGCTCGGCTTCGCAATGGTTCGACTCCGCCCACTGCCGCCGCACTT
>JBFYRF010000122.1:0-10299 GCA_041302385.1 Anaerolineales bacterium
GACTGGGTGAGTTCGGCGTGGGCGAAAACGGGCGTAGCCGTACCTTCAGCAGGAACATGCTCTTTGACGTGAAGGTTGCGGGCACCCTTCACTTTGGTCTGGGGGCGGGATACCCCGAGTCTGGAAGTGTCAATGAAAGCGGAATTCACTGGGACTTCCTGTGCGACATGCGCGACGGGGGAACCATTGCGATGGACGGACAGGTTGTGTATGAAGCGGGCACATTCACTCTGTAGTTCCCTGTACGACATGCCGCCCTGCGACTTAGGGGATTCCAAGGTGATGTCCCGGAGGGCTCAAGCGTGCCAGGCGACCGATTTGGCTCTTGGGCGAAGAGGCGGGTGTGGCTTCCCTACTCGGTTGCCGCAGACCGAAGGCGCCGAGCGCCATGCGCCGGGGGCCTTTCCCGGCGGGATGCTGCTCATGGCCCGAAGTCGCTTGGCCGCCCATCTAACAGCGACAGGGTTCGAAGCGGCGCGATCGCCTTGTCTAGCTTGGAATGGAGTTCCCAATGCCTAGGCCTCCAGTTCCCGCCTTTGTATCGATGCTGCTCCTGCGAATCAACGCCTTGCTCTGGCTGGCGTTCGGTGTCCTTACTGCCAGCGGAGCCCATCCTGGGATACCAGACACGCCACTAGTCCGATGGGGCTTGTCTGCTTTGGCGCTTGGCTGCGGTGTAGTCTTGTTGACGCTCGATCACTTCTTGCGCCGGCACAGCCGAGTCGCCTACTTCGGTGCGCTGGCTCTTCTGTCCGCGATCGCGATCTCCCTGCTCGCGGACCAATTCGGGCTGCCTGATCTTGTGGTTCTTGTCCTCACCGTTGTTCCGATCATATTGCTCGTCAGGGAACGCGGTTGGTTCCTTCAGCGTTCGGGCGGTGCGACAGGACCAAGTGGGGCCGCCTGATTTCCCGCCCGGGCTGACTCGGCTGGTCGCTGAGCGGTACGGCTTGCTCGATCCCACGCGCGCAGGCGCGGTTCCCCTTCGCTTGACTGCTGCGGTGAAGGGCGGCAGGGAGGCATGGATGGTCGACACACCGGGACCGGAGAGGCTGAGGATGCTGGTTGCGGGTCTGCACATGCCTGTCGCGCCTTCGGAGATTGAGGCGCTGCTTGCCCACGCCTCGGCATGGGAGACCGAGCGCGCGGAGTTAGTTGCCCTTAGGGAGCAGTTGCAGCTTGAGCGCATCACTGCTGCGAGCATGACCGGGGAACTGACTGCGCTGCACAAACAGCTGGAACTGCTGGAGCAAGACCGGAATTGGTGGAAAGACAACGCCATCAAGCGGGCCAAGCGGCGTGCCGCCCGGCGGTCTGGGCTCCCCTAGCGTGGAAGAGAGACTTGACGAACCGGAATCAGAATCCCGGAGGCGGAATCTGGCACGGGCTGCTTGACAAGCGACGTGATGTGCGAAGCATCTGCCAAGGCGGCCCGAGCCGGGTTGGCTGGGCGGAGCGGTTCGGCGCGCTCCGGACAGACCAGCCTGGCTGTCTGGAGGCATGTGTGATGGATCAGGTCCTTGCGCGCTGCGGCTATCGATGTGACCGGTGCCTTGCATACCGCGCCAACGTTGAAACGAACCCGTCAAACCGGCAGGTGTTGAGCGATGGATGGCACAAGTACTTCGGGTTTCGCATTCCCCCCCAGCAGATCAATTGCGACGGCTGCATGAGCGAGAACGGTTGCCTTATCGACACAAGCTGTCCTGTCAGGCCCTGCGTGATTGGCAGAGGGCTGGAGAACTGCGCACACTGCGCCGAGTATGGCTGCGAGAAGCTCAAACTGCGCACGGTGGTCTTCGAGGCAATTGCGGCCAGCCTCGACTGGCCCATCCCCGACGCGGACCGCGCCCGTTTCATCGCGCCCTACGAGAATAAAGCCCGGCTCGATCTCATTCGGGATAGTCTCACTTGAGCTGACGCGGCGAGCATCCTCGACGCGCGGCCCAGCGACGGTTGGACTGGAGACCCCCGGACAGCTCGTGGCGGATCGCGCAGGGGAGCGGGGAACCGAGATTGACGGGCGGACGAGTGGGTCGATAGGTTGAGCTGGCGCTGATCGGCACGAGGATTGTGTCAGGCTGGGGTTCTGTAACTGCTCGATCGCCAGGCCGCGCGGGGAGGGCCTATGAGGCGTTCCGGCAACGCCAGGCAGCACCCATGAGTGCCCTTCGAAAGACGGGACAGGGAGGTACGCTTGCGAAGATGTCACGCTTCTCAAGTTGGGGTCGGGTAGAGCACGGGGTCTTCGCTCGGATTGCAGCAACGCTCTTTGCGGGCCTCGTGTTTGTGGTCCTACTCCCGTATGTGCTTGTGGTGCTCTGTCCTGCCCTGGACGATCAGCTTGGCCTGAGCGGCGACCGACGCGGGGCGGCGGCCTTCATTCTCGGTGGCGTACTCATGGTAGGTGGGTTCTTCTTGGCGATCTGGTCGATCCTGGAGCAACTCACGCGAGGCCGTGGCACGCCCTTGCCAGTCATGCCCACGCAGAAGCTCCTGAAGACCGGTCCATTCCAGTACTGTCGCAACCCCATGACCCTGGGAACGGTCCTGGCGTATGTGGGTATGAGCATCGCCGCAGCCACCGTTGTGGGCGCGGCACTTGTGCTGATTCTCTCGGCGCTGCTCATCACCTACCTCAAGCGGGTGGAAGAGCGCGAATTGGCCGCGAGATTCGGGGACGAGTATCTGGACTACCAGCGACAGGTGCCCTTCATCGTCCCCAGAAGACCCGGGCCGGTATAGCGCCGGACAGGATCTGCCGCGCCGCCCACTCTCCCCTCACATGCTCGGGTAGCCTGGCGGGTCTAAGGGCAGCAGCGCCTTGCCGCTGGTGACGGACGGGATCGAAGGAACTGCGACGGAGTCCCCTGGCGGTCTGGCTTGATGCTACGCGCTGCCACCGCAGTGCAGCCCTCAACCGGTTCTGATAGCTCCGATCGTCGAATTGGACCGTCTCCACGCGACGAAGGCAGAGCCTTTGCAGCTCACAGAGCCCCTTGGAGTGCAGTAACACCGTGAGGTCTATTGATTCCCGCGAGGTCAGCGCGAACGTGGCGCTCCGGATTCCGGCCACAGGGTTCCTTGAGCACCAGTCGGGGGATGGCACCCAGCCCATCCGCGGAATCACGCACTCGGGGTGGCGGCTGGTCCTCCTCCATCGAGGACTTGGATCCTCGTTGCCGGTCTGCTTTGGAGGCGGACTTGCATCTGGGGGGAGAGGCGCTATCCCGAGGTTGGCGAGTAGAATCCTGGGCGAGCGACTGCCACAGAGTGCGGCCGGAGTTCAGCCGGGCCGGACGCTAGATCGCGCCGGGAGAGCCGACTTGGCGGACGATGGGCCGAAGCGATTCGTCAGGGAGTACCGGCGCTGATCGGAGGCAACCGAAATGTCACCTGAACTCATCCAGGTCCTGATCACCGGTGCTTTGCTGCTGCATGGGGTCGCCCACGGGAAGGCGTTCTTCGCGCTGATCGGCGATGCGCAGCGGCCCGCGGGCCGGACGCCGGTGCCTGTGCATTCATGGCTGCTGCCCTCGCTTTCGCCGCGTTCGGCTGCGCTGCTGGCCAGCCCATTCTGGCTCTTGTCAACCTTAGGCTTCGTCCTGTCCTCCCTGTCGTTCTGGGGCTTCCTGGTGGCTGGGGACGTATGGAGGCCGCTGGCGATTGCGGGCTCGATCCTCTCGACCCTGGGGATCGCGTTGTTCAGTGGAGTCTGGCCGGGTGCGCCGAGTCGGAGACTCTCCACATTGGACACCGTGATCGCACTGGTGATGAATGGAGGGATCCTCGTCCTGCTGCTCTGGCTGCAATGGCCTCCTCTTGAAATGTACGGCAAGTGATCGCCGTGCCGACTTCGGATAGGGCAAGGGTCGCGCCAGGCTGCACAGGTGACGGAAAACATCGCTCGGCTTGGGGGAGTCGGACTGTATCGCGCCAGAGCTGGGCTCGAAACGACAATCGCGCAGCATTCATGCCCGGGGCCGTCAGCGGCCAGTCGCGCGGCGGATAGGTAAGGTGGCCTGATCTGCTGGCACCGCGTGGGCCGCATCTTCAGGGGCTGAAAGGGTGAATGCGGATCGCTGGCAGACTGCGGCCGTGGTCTTTGGGGTCGGGTTCTGCGCCTTCCTGGCTGCCCACCTGATCGATGAGTTCAAGTGGCAGGCGCCGATCGAATGCCACCGGCCGAGGGCGTGACAGAGCAGCGGGCGTTCAGCCATATGCAGGCTGTGGTGGGCCCGATCGCGTTGGCGGTGCGGGGTCGGCAAAGGGGTTTCTTGGGCCGGGCGATCGCCGGCGGCATCATCACTACTGCGGATCTGGGCAAGCCCCCCCGGGAATCCTCGCGGCTGGCCCGTGGAGAAACGGCGCCGGTTCGGAGGCGCTGGCCCTGGGGCTCACGCTTAGCTCAGGACTGATGTCGGTGGCTTCGATCATCTCCCTGCGGCGCATGACGACCCAGGACCCGGCGGGCTGCTGGGTGTGCCAGGCGGAAACGGGATTGCGCCGAGGGCAGGCACGCTGGCTGGTGGACGGTTATAGATGAGGCTAGAGGCATGGGTGGAGCGCCAATTCCGAGTTACGCATGCGCGGCGGCGTCCACCCGCTGCAAGACACATGGCCTTTGGCCGCCGCGCTCTTTGGGGGCACGCCAGATCTACCTGCAGCGGCGGGAGTCAGCAATCATCTTCCCCAATCGCCGTTATAATGGAATTGGCATGTGGATGGGGACGGTGAAGGGCGGGTCAGGAAGACCCTCATGGCGCAGGTCGAGCCGGACCCGCGCGGGTTGCCTGGGAAACATCAACATGCATTCCTCCGCCGGGTTCCGGTCGCGACGACGCTATTGGGAGTCACCTCGACTTGGGGCAGGCAACCTGCAGATCAAGCACTTCACCTCGACCAGATCCCATCTCGGCCAATCTTCGCGCAACTTCAGCCAGCTGCGCCCTCCTTGGACCGGACAATCGGTTCACCGACTCGAAGGGGGGTGGGCTGAGTTCATGTAGCCCGTGGGTTCGCAAGTCAACAATGGGAAAGCCCGGCACTTTCTTGGAGCCGTCACCGGACGGAAAGGAGACACGATGAGTCTGTTTGGCAAGATCATGGAGAAGCTTGGGTTCAAGAAGGAAATCATAGCGGAGGCAACTGCCACGAAGTCGGCTCCATCTCCAACCTCCACCTACAGGGTCGGGCAAGTCATCCCCAGGCCGGAGGCCATGTCGGAGGTCGATGTTGTTGCTAAGCTCGAGGGGATGGCAGCCAAGAATCCGCAGGAACTGAATTGGAAACGGTCGATTGTGGATCTCCTGAAGCTCCTGGATCTCGACAGCAGCGCTGAGGCGCGCAAAGAACTGGCGACCGAACTTCGCTGCCCGGCGGATCTGATGGGCGATTCGGCCAAGATGAACACCTGGTTGCACAAGACCGTGCTGCGCAAGCTTGCCGAGAACGGCGGGAACGTCCCGAAGGAACTGCTTGACTAGCTTCCCCGACGCCCAAAGCGATTCACGCATGCGGCGCGGCTCCAGCCGCGCCGCATGCGCGGAGTCAAGCAACCGTTGAGCAGGGGATCGGTGACCGGGCCGTCCGGGTCGGGGGGCGCGGGGGCTGCTGCGGATTGTCGTTGACCCTCGGCTGGAACCGGTTGACGAGCGAGACGCGCCGGGTTCCCTGCCGAACTGCATTGGGGTGCCGGCGGACGTGCCGGTTCTCAACAGGACGATGAATGAGAGATCGGGCGGAGTCCGTGAAAGTGTTCGTGGAAACAGGGCGCAGGCGAGCGTTCGCCGGGGCCAGCGACTGGCCGGGTTGGTGCCGGAGCGGGCGCAATGAACCCGAAGCGCTGCAGGCCCTGCTGGCCTGTGGGTCGCGCTATGCCGGGGTCGTGCAGGCCCTCGGTCTTGACCTGCTGCCGCCAGTCGATACAGGCCAGTTGCTCGTTCTCGAGCGGTTGGCGGGCTCGACGACCACGGACTTCGGCGCGCCCGATGCCGCGCTGGGCGGTGACGAAATGCCGCTGGGCCCGGAGGAACTGCGCCGATTGGTGTGGGTTCTGACAAGCTGCTTTCGCGCGTTTGAGGCGGCGCTGCAGGCAGCAGAGGGTCGCGAGCTGCGCAAAGGCCCGCGCGGTGGGGGTCGGGCGTTGCCCGCCCTGCTCGAGCACGTGATCGAGGGCAACCGCGCCTACTTGCAGAAGCTGGCCTGGAAGCCGCAGCCAGCTGGCAGCTCGCCTCTGCAGCGGATGCGCATGTCAGAGGCCGACAGCATGGACGCGCTGACTGCGACCGCAGAGAGCCGACAGCCTGCCACCGGGCCGCGCGGCGGTAAGCTGTGGACGCCTCGCTTCTTCGTGCGACGGGCCGCCTGGCATCTGCTCGACCATGCTTGGGAGATCGAGGACCGGTTGGAGTAGTGGCCTTGTACTTCTCCGGAATTCGTGGGAGGCTCGCCGGCAGGTGGGAGAGGATGGCCCCCACAGGAAATCGCCCCCACTGGCAGGAGGCGGCCTGCGCAGCACAGGGGGACCTCTCTAGACTAGGATCCCGGACAATGACCACGAAGACTCTTACCCTAGATCTCCTGGCATTCAGCTTCGCGATCGCCCGCCTGGATCCGCAGGCGGCCATTCCGGCTTGGGCCCAGGCGGGCGCGCTGGCCTCCGTCACGCGCACACCGACTGAACTCTCGGTCGTGTGCCAGTCAGAGCAGGTTCCAGACACAGTCCATGCCCAGCGAGGCTACCGCTGCCTGCGGGTCCTGGGGCCGCTGGAGTTCTCGGCGATCGGCGTCCTCGCTTCGCTGGCCGCCCCGCTGGCTGGAGCCGGAATCAGCATCTTTGCCCTCTCCACGTATGACACCGACTACCTGCTCCTGCAGGAGCGGGAGCTGGATGCGGCGCTCGCGTGCCTCGCCCAGGCGGGCCACCAGGTGAGACCGGTGAGGGAAGGGTGAACCTGGCTCCCCACCGGGGATATTCACCGTCCACCAGCTGAAGCCCGGGGTGCATACGTATGGTGCTTGCGCCGCATAGGAGAAGGCTGCCCAGGTGTGGCCTGTGTCGCTTTGAAGTTGGAATGCGCTTGTGAGTGACGAACCGTTCAGAGAACGGGTCGATAAGGCCTGGGCCACGTACTTCGAATGCTCCCTGAAGGAACTGCGCCGCCCAGGGACGAGGCTTGTTGCCCGGGAGCGCTTCAACGGATCGGGCGCAATCCACCTGGTCCATCTTTGCCCGCGCACCTTCGTCGAGTTCGATCCCGGGGTGGAATCCGAACTCGAAGACGCAGTGGGGCACCTTGGGTCGACGACGAACCTGGACGCCGGGACGATCGAGCAAGCTCTGCCGGCAGGGCGTGTTCTTGCCTGCCATCAGGGGCTCGTCTTCCACCTCGACCCGCAACATCTGGTTGACTGGCAACCGGGACCCCCGGTTGGCATACGCTCCCTGAGCCAATCCGACCCGGCAGCACGGTTGGCTCTCTTCGCCCGCTGCGGAGCCGGCGAGGTGGAGGATGCATCTGTCGAAGTGAGCCATGAGATCGTGCAAGGTTGCTTTGAAGCCGACCGTTTGCTGGCCGCTGGCAGCGGCTACCGGCGCAATGGCTTCCTTGACATCGGGGTGATCACTTACCCTGCCTGCCGCGGCCGCCGCCTTGCGCCTGCAATTCTGGCCGCCATCTTCCTCGAGTCCGAGCGCAAGGGCCTGATCGCCCAGTACCGCTGCGATGTTCAGAACCATGGCTCGATGCGAGTTGCTGAGCATCTCGGCTTTGCGCGGCTGTTCACGACCGAGGCGATCGAGGCCGCCCCCGGGTGAGCTCGGACCTACGTTGGAGTGGACAGAGGCAGCCTCGCGCAAGTGCGGGCCGCTGCCTGGGCAGGAGCGCAACCGATGCCAGCGTCCCAGAGGGCTTCGCAGCGGACCGGGCCACGCCCAACTGCTCCCACTTGCTGCGTCTCTGGCTCCCTGCTGAGGATCCGCTGCGCGGAGAACCCCTCCACAACGCGCTTCGTGAGACAGGCGCCCGGCAGCCAGGTACAATGCTGCGATCCCTGGTGCGGGGCGAGGCAACGGCTGGGAACCGCCCACCCCCCTGGCGCGGCAGTCTGCCCTTCCGCTCCTGCCCGCTACGGGCTGCGCACCCACTCCGGAAAGGACCTCTGTTGATCCATCGGCCGACCTGATGGGATGTGTCCTTGCCGGTGCCGAGGCGTCGAAGGTGGTGGATGGCAAACGCTCAGGTCCCCGCTGCCCCCGTTGATGCTGTGACGGCTGTATCGGTTGGCGCCTGAACGCGGCAAGGCCCCGGGCCCACTTAGGGGGCGCATCAAACCACGGGTCGAAAGGGCAGGACAATGGCGCTGAGGGGAACGAGCACAACAGCGTTCAGGTGCCGCGGGGATTGTGTCGCCGGTCCCTGGATCTGCTCGAAGGAGCGGGAATCCGATCGGACTGCGGTAGCGTCAATCTGAAGGAGGCTGGGCGGTGGCCATCATAGTAGAAGACCATGACTCCCTTGAGATCAACAGCCCGATGCGGACCGGGCAGCGTGTGCTCTTCGCAGGACTTTCACTCTTCCCTCTGCTTGCGCCCTATGAGCTGATCCTGCGCATCGATTGGCAGAGCTACTTCAATCTCCCTTTTCTGTTTGCCGCCGTGATCTCGGCGGGGGCGATTGCGCTGAGCGCGTTCCTGATCTGGGCGGCGATTGCGGGCTTGAGCTCAAGCATCCGGATCGACAAGACTCAGGGCGAGATCTCGTACTCGGCCAGCGCGCCGATTGTTCCCCTCCGCACGTCCAAGTACTCGATCGCCTCCATCGAGCGCGTGCAGATCGCCGTCACCGAATGGAGCGACAGTTCTCCGAGCTACCAAATGGAGTTCGTTCTAGCGGGCGGGAAATCGATCCGTAGCGGTTCAAGTTGGTTGCGGCCTGAGATGGACGCCCTTGTCGAGCGCGTGATCTCTTTCCTGGCGAAGCCTGGGTGAAAGCGGCGGGCAAGCTGCCTGAGAGGAGCTCCATTCGGTTCCTGGGCGGCCGAACTCCCGGTGTGGAGATTCCTGCAACGAATCGCGCCCTGCGGGGGAAGGCGTCGTCTGGCGAAGGCTGGCCACTAGAACGATTGCGCGAGTCCCAATGCCCCTGAGTCTGTTTTCCCTGGCTGCCGCGAAGCGGAAGGGGCGAGGCCCAGGGCGAGAGCGCACCCGAATCAACGGCCAATTCTCGCCCGCGTTCGGACCACGTGTCTGGAGCGAAGCGCGGCGGAGGCGCTGCCGCCGGAACGCACTCCAGCCAGGAAGCGCGTGCCGGGCGCGACAAGCCGCCACCCGCGATCGCGAGGGATCGCCACGCCGCACCTTGCCGTAGAATCAAGCCCACGCGGAGAGGGTCGTCTGTGCTGCTCAGACCACGAAGCCGAATCCTGTTCATCGGAGACTCGATCACAGATTGCGGGCGCCGCCGACCGGTCGGCGAAGGCGTGGGGCCAGTCGCGCTGGGAGACGGGTATGTCCGCCTGGTGCATTCGGCCCTCACGGCGGGCTATCCGGACTACGAGCTGGAAGTCCTGAACCTGGGGGTGTCCGGCGACACCGTGCATGATTTGCGGGCACGCTGGGACACCGATGTGTTGCCCCAGCGGCCGGACTGGCTGTCGATTTTCATCGGAATCAACGATGTCTGGCAGCAATCCTCGATTCGCGAACAGTCGCAGGCGACGATCGGTCGGGACGAGTTCGCGGCCACGCTCGGCGAGCTAATCGCCAGAACCCGGCCCATGCTGTCTGGATTGATCTTGATGATGCCCTACTATCTTCAGCCAGACCGTTCCGATCCGATGCGCCAGGCCATGGACGAATTCGGGCAGGCCGTGCAAGGCCTGGCTGTCAGGCATGCCGCCGTGCTAGTGGACACGCAAGCCGCGCTTGACCGGGTGATGGCCTGGGTCTGCCCGACCGATTTGGCCGGCGACCGTGTGCATGTGGCGCAGGCGGGACACTTCGTGCTGGCGCGGGCCGTGTTGCAGGCCCTGCAATTTGACTGGTCGCGGACGCCTCCCGAACGCGCGCAACCCGGCTGGCAATGAGCGGGCGACTCTATGTGAAGCAAGGCTGGGTGGGGACCGAGCCGGAGCACCGCCATGCATACTTGCCCTTGCGGGCACTCGTCGAGTGAACGGCATGGCGGCGGGGCAGGGATCCGACACCGGCACAATCGCCGTCCGCCTGGCAGGGCCGGCCGATGCGCAGATGTTGGCTGAGCTGGGGGCACTGGCGTTCGCCCATACCTTCGGACC
>JBFYRF010000128.1:0-4085 GCA_041302385.1 Anaerolineales bacterium
CCTGTGCACCGACAATGCCGCTATGATCGCCGCGCTGGGACACTGGCGCTACCTGGCCGGCCAGCGCGACGCCCTCGACATCGACGCCCTGCCCACCTGGCCGTTGGCCGGCTAACAGCCTACGGGGATCACCCGTCCCTCGCCCGGCCACCACCCAACCCCATCCAGCGTCCTGGGCCAAGTCCAGGTGCTCCACGATCGCCCAGATGAGCAGCGATGGCTGCGGCATCCTGCATTCGGGGAGATTGCTGCCGCTTGGGGTGAAGTCGATGGGGGGGTCCGACAACCCACAATTCCACGAGGACTCAACGCTCGATCGGCACCAGGCGCGTTCCCAGACGATGAATCTGGTGGAAGTTCGCCCCCTGACGGATACCGGCCATCACCCGCTCCGGCTGCTCGACGTAGCCGCCGCACAGCAGGCAGATCCGCTATCCGAACCGCACCTCGCTCAAGGGCGCGCTGCGCCCGACCAGCGCCACTTGGCTTCTCGGGAGGCACATCGCAGGCAGCCCCTCCAGCCTCCGATTGACCAGGGCCATGCCGGTGATGACGATCAGATCCGATTGCGGGAGGATGCCGCAGGCAGGTTGGGCCGGGCTTTCACCCTGGCGCGGGTCCAGCTCGAGAACGGATACGCTCGCCGCGAGCGAGCGCAGCGCCGAGACGAAATGGAACCTCCCGACTACCGCCACCTGTTTGCCAGCGCAGCCGCGCCCCAGAGCCCGATCGGCGTTCACCTCCACCCATCGATCCGGCGCCAGCGGAAGCAGGGCCTGGAGGGCGGCGAAACCCAGGCTGGCTTCGGGACCGCCGTGCGGCGCCCGCTCGACCAGGGCGAGGGCGCACGCTGGGAAACCCATTCCCCTGCGTCAGCGACCGCCGGCGGGTCAGCCCAGTGCAAACCCAGGCTGGTCTCGATAACCTCGCCCGCGACGGCAACCGCCAGCAGGTCTTCGGACCAGCCCATGGGTCCATGCTCTCCGAAGGCACCGCGACCGAGTGACGGTTGACACTCCCCCACGCGGGCTGAATCGGCGACAATCCAGCCAGCATCCCATCATCCATCCCAGACTGCCCACCTCCGGCTGCACCCCCGGAATCCGCCGGATCCGCGTGGGCTGGGTTACCTGGCCGGAAGGAGTGGCCCCGCATGATCGAAGTCCTTCTCGCCCGCTGGCAGTTCACCATCACCTCCGTCTATCACTTCTTCTTCGTCCCGCTGACCATCGGCCTGGCCTGGCTGGTGGCGATCATGGAAACCGCCTACGTGCGCACCGGCGATCCGATCTACCTGCGCATGACCCGCTTCTGGGGCAAGCTGTTCCTGATCAACTTCGCCGTGGGGGTCGTCACCGGCATCGTGATGGAGTTCCAGTTCGGCATGAACTGGTCGGAGTACTCCCGCTTCGTAGGGGACGTGTTCGGCGCCCCGTTGGCGATCGAGGCGCTGCTGGCCTTCTTCCTCGAGTCGACCTTCCTTGGGATCTGGATCTTCGGCTGGGATCGCCTGTCGAAGGGATTGCACGCCGCCACGATGTGGCTGGTAGCCTTCGGATCGACGATGTCCGCCCTGTGGATCCTGATCGCCAACTCGTTCATGCATGAGCCGGTCGGCTACGCCCTGGAGGGCGGTCGGGCGGTGATGGTGGACTTCTGGGCGTTGGTGAGCAATCCCCATGTGCGTTTGCAGTTCCCGCACGTGATCGCCGGCGCCGTCACCACCGCCGCCTTCTTCATGCTCGCCATCAGCGCCGTTCATCTGCGGCGCCAGACCGAGCCGAGAGCAATGTTCCGGCGCTCATTCGTGCTGGCGGCGATCTACGGCACGATCGGAGTCGCGCTGGTGGGGCTGGTCGGACACAGCCAGGCACAACACATGGTGCAGGTGCAGCCGATGAAGATGGCCGCGGCGGAGGCGTTGTGGGAGAGCGAGGACCCGGCCTCGCTTTCGCTGTTCACCATCGGCAACGAGCCGGAACAGCGCGATGTTTTCGCCATCCGGATTCCCACCCTGCTCAGCCTGCTGGCCTACAACCGGCTGGAGGGCGAGGTCAGGGGCATCAAGGACCTGCAGCTAGAGTTCGAGCAGACCTATGGTCCGGGAAACTACGTCCCGCCGGTGGCCATCAGCTACTGGACCTTCCGGCTCATGGTGGGCGCCGGCCTGCTGATGGGGCTGCTGGCGCTGCTGGCGCTGATCGGGGTGGTCCGTGAGCGTTTCGACCGCTCACCCCGCCTGCTGGCGGTGCTCATCCCGGCGGTCCTGCTGCCCTACCTGGCCAACAGCACGGGATGGATCCTCACCGAGGTGGGCCGCCAACCATGGATCGTCTACGGCCTGCAGTTCACCGCCAACGCCGCCTCTCCGACGGTGACGACGGGCATGCTGATCACCTCAATTGTCACCTTCACCTTGCTCTATTCCGTTCTGATCGGCGTGGCCGTCTACCTGCTGTGGCGCAACTCGGTGGGCGCACCGGCTGCGGCCAGTCTGGCCTCCGCCGGCGCCTAGCCAGCGGTCGAGGTGCATCATGAACTTGAATTCGCTGTGGTTTGTGCTGATCGGCGTCCTGTTCATTGGCTTCTTCATCCTCGAGGGTTTCGACTACGGCGTCGGCATCCTGACGCCCTTCCTGGGCAAGAACGACCATGAGCGGCGTCAGCTGATCAACACCATCGGCCCGTTCTGGGACGCCAACGAGGTCTGGCTGATCGCCGCCGGCGGGGCGATGTTCGCCGCCTTTCCCGACTGGTATGCCACGCTGTTCAGCGGATTCTATCTGGCGCTGCTGATCATCCTGTTCTTCCTGATTCTTCGGGGGGTGGCCTTCGAGTTCCGCAGCAAGGAGACCCGGCCGAACTGGCGCAGAACCTGGGACTGGGCGTTGTGTGTCGGCAGCGCGGTGCCGGCTCTTCTGTGGGGCGTCGCCCTGGGAAACCTGATCCTGGGTGTGCCGATCGATCCCGACATGAACTATGTCGGCGACCTGTTCGACCTGCTGCGGCCCTACGCCCTGGCCTACGGGATCACCTCTCTGCTCGGCTTCATGCTCACCGGCGCCGTGTTCTTGACGCTCAAGACCACCGGCGTGCTGGCGGAGAGGGCACAGCGATTCGCCGAGCGGCTATGGCTGCCGACGGTGATCGTGGTGTTCCTGGTGATCGGCTACGGCTACTTCCACACCGGAATGTTCCAGCGCTTCGGTGTGAATCCGGGGATCGTCCCGCTGACCGCCGGTGCCGCACTGCTGTCCGCCGGCTTTCTGCTCAAACGACGCTACAACGGCTGGGCCTTCGCCATGTTGTTGGTCACGATTGCCTTCACGCTGCTGACGCTGCTGATCGGCCTGTACCCACGCGTGATGGTCTCCAGCCTCAATCCCGCCTGGAGCCTGACGATCTACAACGCCGCCTCTGGGCCCTACACGCTGCGGGTGATGACGATCGTGGCCGTGATCTTCCTGCCGATCGTGCTTGCCTACCAGGGCTGGTCGTATTGGGTGTTTCGTCACCGGGTGACGCCAGAATCTCACCTCGAGTACTGAAACCCCGTTGCTCCGACGGACGACTCCAGGCGGAGCCCTTTCGGCTCCGCCTGGGCCTTATGCGCCCGCAACGGCACAAGCATGCGCGGCGCGCCGGCCGACATGGCGGCCAGGGTTCAAGGTGATGCTGGAAAGGCGGCTGCTCGCCCTGGCGAATGCCGCACCCCGCCTGCTGGCCGCGGCAATTGTCGCCGGCACGCTGGCGGGTTGGATCTCGATCGGCCTGGCCTGGCTTGTTAGCCGGATGATCGGCGGCGTCTTTCTCGGCGGAGCGACGCTGCCGCAGATCCTCACCCCCCTTGTCGCCGCGGCAGCCCTCACCGCGCTGCGGGCTGCTATGAGTTGGGCAAGCGACGCCGCCGGACAGTCCGCCGCTGGGCGAGTGAAGCACGCCGCCCGCACTCGCCTGATCGAGCACTTGTTCGCGCTGGGACCCGCCTCCCTCACCCGTCAGAAGGCGGGGGAACTCACGGCAACCGTCGGCGAGGGGATCGATGCCCTGGACGCCTTCGTCGGGCAGTTCATGCCGCAGCGCGC
>JBFYRF010000136.1:0-3488 GCA_041302385.1 Anaerolineales bacterium
GAGCGATGTGCTGTCTGAGACTCCTGAGCGGGTGACGCCCCAGCTCGCCGCGCTTGACGAGGTGGATCGTCAGGCCATCCTGCTGCACCTACGGCGCATGGCCGCTGAGCCGGGCTGGTCGCAGGGCCAGCGCCGCCGGGCGGCTGTCGCCCTGGCAGAGTGGCCGCGCTGCGACAACCAGGGGGTGCCCTCGGAATCGAGCCCTTCTGATTGAGTTGGGTTCCCACAGCCTCCATTCCGTGGGGTTTGGCGAGCTCTGATCACGCCAACACGAACGTGCCCGGCCGCATGCGGCCGGGCACGCCTGGTTCTGGTTCCTCACAACGGATGGTTACTTGCCCAGTCGGGAGCCGAGCTCCTTCGCCAGCGCCGGGAGCACCTCATACAGGTCGCCGACAACCCCGAAGCGGGCCACCTTGAAGATCGGCGCCTCGGAATCCTTGTTGATGGCAACGATCGTCTTCGAGGTGCGCATGCCAGCCAAGTGCTGGATTGCCCCGGACACGCCGCAGGCAATGTACAGATCAGGTGAGACGACCTTCCCGGTCTGCCCGACCTGGAAGGAGTAGGGGACATAGCCGGCATCGACTGCGGCGCGGCTGGCCCCGACGGCTCCACCCAGCACAGCCGCCAGCTGGCGCACCAGCTCAAAGCCCTTCTGTGCGCGCCAGATCTCCTTCTCGCGTTCGTCCGTGATCTCCGCCGGCGGGGTGAGCGAGGGATTGTTCGACACCCCACGCCCGCCACTCACGATGACTCCGGCGTCGGTCAGGCTGACCCCGCCGTCACTCGGCTTGTAGCCGAGCACTTCGGATTTCACTGTGCCGACCGCGGCGTCGAGCTTGTTGACCGGACCCGAGCGAGCGGCATCCGGTTCTGGACGCGGGAACACCCGCCCGCGGATCAGCAAGATCTGGGGGAGGGCCTGCGGCATCATCACCTTGGTCATCAGCTTGCCGGCGTACACCGGACGCGTGGCCAGCAGTTTTCCGTCCTTGACTTCGAAGGCGACTACGTCCGGCGCCACGCCGGTCGCCAGATCGACGGCCACCATTGCCGCCAGCTCGCGGGTCCGCGAGGTCGCCGGGAGCATGAACACCTCTGCGCCGGCGTCCTTCAGCGCCTTGGAGACCACTGTGGCGTAGGCCTCGGCGCGAAAGTCCTTGAGTTCGGCGGCATCGGCCACCCAGGCCTCATCGGCGCCGTGCTGGATTGCCTGAATCGCAACTGACTGGGCCTCCGGGCCCACCACCAACGCCGCCAATGGACTGCCCAGAGCGGCGGCGGCAGTCTTCGCCGCGCCGATGGTTTCCAGCGAGGCCGGCAGGATCTGGCCGTTGAAGTGATCGAGGTATACGAAGACTTTGGCGGCCATCAGATCACCTTCTCCTCGATCAGGCGCGCGGCGAGGGCGGCTGCCTTGGCCACCGCCGAGTCTCCGGCGACGATCTCGCACTGGGTTTCGATCTTGGGCGGAGCGAAAACCTCGGGCCAGGTCAACACCGATTGTGGCGCGGCCGAGATCCCGATCTCCGCCAACGACCAGACAGGGATCGGCGCCTTCGAGGCCTTGCGGATGCCCATGAACGACGGATAGCGCGGCTCGCAGATCTCCTTGGTCACGCTGACCACGGCCGGCAGGGGCGCTTTAACCTCCTGCCGTCCTTCGTCCAGCATGCGCGCTACGGTGATGGTCTTTGCACCGGGGTCGAGCGCCGTCACGGCCGCCGCCAGGCTCAACGACGGCCAGCCGAGACGTCGCGCCACCTGTGCGCCCGTCAGGCCGGTGTCGCTGTCTACCGCCTGACGTCCGAAGAACACCAGGTCGACCTCCCCCAGCTTGGCAATCGCTGCCGCCAGCACCGTGGAGACCACCAGCGAATCCGGCGCACTGATCGCCGGATCACTGACCAGGACCGCCTCATCGCAGCCCATGGCCAGCGCATGCTTCAGCGCTTCCTTGGCTGCCTCCGGACCCAGGCTGAGGGCAGTCACCTTGCCCCCGTGCGCCTCCTTGGTGCGCAACGCCTGCTCGACGGCGAACTCGTCCCAGGGGTTGATCACGAGCGGGGCGTCCCCCCAGGATACCTTCCCGTCCTGCACCGTGACTGTGGCCGCAGTGTCGGGAGTCTGTTTCACACACACGACGATGTTCAAGTATTTATCCTCCCTTCGGTTCTGCCCCGCATCCGCGAGGCGATCAGGTTCTCCGGTTGCGCGCCGGATGCAGCGCATCCGGCCGCTGGATTGGCTCTCAATCTGAGCCCGGCGCAGACCAGACCGCAGGGTCGTAGGCTGGAAGCTCGCAACGAAGCGGCGTATCCACCCGGGCGCCGAGGGCGTATCCGGCCTGGATCAGCGTGTGGATCTCGCTGGTTCCCTCATAGATCATCGCTCCCCGGGCGTTGCGCAGGAAGCGCTCGACATCGTATTCATCGCTGTACCCGTAGGCGCCGTGAACCTGTACGGCCTGCGAGGCACAGGCGAAGGCGGCCTCGGTAGCATACCATTTGGCCATCGAGGTCTCGCGGGTGTTGCGCAGCCCCTGATTCTTCATCCAACCTGCCTGCAGGTACAGCAGGCGGGCAATAGCGTGGGCCTGGGCCATCCCGGCGATCTTCTGCTCGATCAACTGCACTTCCGCCAGCGGTTTGCCGAACACCCGGCGCTCCTGGGCATAGCGCACGCTGGCATCGAGGCAGGCGCGGATCAAGCCAGCCGCCCCGGAGGCGACGGTATACCGGCCGCCGTCCAGACAAGCCATGGCGATGCGGAACCCCTCCCCCTCCTCGCCGAGCCGATTCTCCACAGGCACGAACACCTGGTCGCAGGCCAGCCAGCCGGTGGACCCGGCGCGGATACCCAGCTTGCCGTGCAGGTCTCCGCGTTGGACGCCCGGGCGGTCGGTCTCAAGGATGAATGCGGTCAGGGCCTGGTGGGGGTCGGCCGCCTCGGTGGCTGTGCGAGCGAACCACAAAACATGGTCAGCCACCCCGGCCAGCGAGATCCAGGTCTTCTCACCCTGGAGTTGGTAGCCGCCGTCCACCGGCCGAGCCGTCGAGGCGAGCCCCGCCACATCCGAGCCGGCCCCGGGTTCCGTCAGGGCGAACCCCGCCACCTTTTCACCGGTCGCCTGAGGGACCAGGTAGCGGAGCTTCTGAGCCTCACTCCCCCACTGCAGCAGGCCCAGCGAGTTGAGGCCCAAATGGACCGAGAGCACGACGCGCAAGCTGGAGTCAACGTACTCCAGCTCCTCACAGACCAGTCCCAGGCTGATGTAGTCCAGTCCCTGACCGCCATAGCGAACTGGAAGGCAGATTCCGAGCAAGCCCAGGGCGCCCATGCGCTGGATCAGCCCGGGATCCGCCCGCTGCTCCCGGTCCAGCTCCTTGATCTGCGGCGCGGCTTCCTTCTGAGCGAAGTCACGCACCATGCGCTGAACCATCAGCTGCTCAGACGTCAGCGAGAATTCCATCCGGCCTCACAGG
>JBFYRF010000150.1:0-28013 GCA_041302385.1 Anaerolineales bacterium
ATGCGCAAGCCTGATCCCTTTGCCGCCCGGCTCTACAACGGCCTGCTTCGGCCCAGAAGGGTCACCGTCCTGGGATTCGAGCTCGCCGGCGAAATCGCGGCGGCGGGGAAATCCGTCAGGATGTTCAAGGTGGGCGACCAAGTCTTCGCCTTCACCGGATTCCGCTTTGGCGCCCATGCGCAGTATCGGTGCCTTCCGGAGTCGGGGACGGTGAAGAAGGGGCTGATCGCGCTGAAGCCAAACCAGATGTCCTACGCGCAAGCCGCCGCCGTCCCAATCGGAGGTCTCACCGCGCTGGCCTTCCTTAGAAAAGGACATGTCCAGCCGGGGCACGCGGTCCTGGTCTATGGTGCTTCCGGGAGCGTGGGTACCTATGCCGTCCAGCTGGCAAAGTACTTCGGGGCGCGCGTGACCGGAGTCTGCAGCGGTGCGAACTTGGATCTTGTTCGATCGCTCGGCGCGGATCGGGTGGTGGACTACACATCGGAGGATTTCACCCGCGGCGGAGATACCTACGACCTGGTCTTCGACGCGGTCGGGAAGACCTCGGCCGCGGGCAGCCGAAGATCGGTCAAGCGGAACGGGGTTTTCCTTTCCGTGAACGGCTCGGCCGATGTCCTTCCTGAGGATCTGGACTATCTTCGAGAAGCTATCGATGAGGGGAAGCTGACGGCGGTGATCGACCGCTGCTTTCCCCTGGAAAAGATCGCCGCGGCCCATCGATATGTCGAAACTGGACACAAGAAAGGCAATGTTGTCATCATGGTTGATCATGATGAGCCGACCTGACCAGCGGGCTGCCCGGCTTGGATCCAATTCTGCCCGGCCGGGCGCCGATCCCGGCCGTCTTCTCTGCGGCGATCAGATTCTCGATCGGGCTGCCCAACCTACCCCTGCCGGCTCGCGCAGCCCCAAACGCAGAGCGGGGCGGCTCATACACTGGGTACTGGGGTGTGGGTTGGCCACAGAGCAACGCTTCCAGTCCTGCCACAGCCGTCGGAGTAGGGAGGATCAGCCCAGAGGTCACAGGAGGCGGCAACGACTGCCGTGAGTCGATGCGAGGTGCGGCATGCCCATGTGCGGCCAGGATTGCCGCCCGCTCCTTCCAGCTAAGCCAAGGTCCGGCAGAACCGGCCGACCGGAGTGCGCCAGGCCGCCTGGCGGAGTCCGGAAGATCTCCGGCTCCAGGCGATCTTCAAACTCGATACACCAAACGCAAGCTTCGCCCGTCGATATGAGTGGAAACAATGACACAGGAGTTGCCGTTGCTGCCCGCTGATGCCCACCAGCGGCTCGAGGAGACCTACCAGAGCGAGGCGCCGCGACTCCTGGCACGCCTGCGCCGCGCCGGACGCACGCTGGAAGACGCCGAGGATCTGGTGCACGACGTCTTTGCCGAGACTATGGAAAGCCTGCCGGTGGTCGGGCCCATCCGCAACCTGCCAGCCTGGACGAATGCGCTGCTCCGGCGGCGGTTGATCGACGCCTGGCGGCATGAACGAGTGCAAGAGGCGGCCGGCGAGACCGACGTGGTCGAGGACACGCTGAGCGAAATCATTGCCGGCGCCGGGCTGGGCCCGCAAGATGCCTTCATCCGGGACAGCCTGGTGGACGCGCTGAACGATGCCTTGCGCGCACTTCCGCCGGCGCAACGCAGGGTGGTGGAGGCCCAGGTGTTCGGTGGACTGACCTTCCGGGAGATCGCAGAGGCCACGGGCGAAAGCATCGACACGCTCACGGCGCGCAAGCGCTATGCGCTGCGCAACCTCTCCCGAGCTCTGAAGCACTGGATCGACGAATGACCCGCCAGGGCCGGGCGAAGTTGAGCAGCGAAGAATCTGCCGGGCCATACTCAGAGGAGGCAAGGAATGACTGACCCAGAGGGTGTTCGTAACGGCGCAGGGGGAAACGATCGGCGTGGCCGACCGTCCCCGCACCGTTTTCGGTACGAGAAGAAGCGAGGATTCGACATGGAACTGTGGTGGGAAGAGCGCAGTCTACCGGCGAAGGTCCTGCTGGGGATCGGCTTCGCCCTCGTGGGGCTCGCCCTGCTCGCCCTGCTCGGCTGGGTGGTGATGCTGCTGTGGAACTGGCTGATGCCCGACATCTTCGGCCTCCCGAGCGTGAGCTACTGGCAGGCCTGGGGTCTGCTCGTGCTATGCTGGATCCTGTTCAAGAGCAGGAGCTTCAAGGACAGCGACCACGGCCGCGACCGGCGGCGCCGGAAGCATCTTCGCCGGTACATGCAGGAAGAGCAGTTGGCCGAGGGGGAGGAACCGGCAAGTTCGGCGCAGGCTTAAGCGGACTGCTGTGAGGCCTGCCTCGCTGGACCTTGGCTCAACGCGACCAGCCCGGTTAGGGGACAGTACGCTGCGCAAGATGGCCTGCACTCGCCGGCGATTGAGGTGACAATGGGCTTCGAGGCCGCTCGTCCGCCAGGCCGACCGGAGTGATGGGTGGGCGTGGTGGCCACCACACCCGTGACCGAGGTCTCCGCACAATGGCACCAGAAGAGGCTACGAGGCTGATACAGCAGACTGTTCTTCTCGTGGGTGGCACTGGCCGCACCGGCCAGTGCGTCTTGGAGCAGCTTCTGCAGCGTGGCATCCGCGTCCGCGCCATTGTGCGATCCCCCCACAAGCTCCCGTCGGGCACGGCGGGGCAATCCAACCTGACGGTGGTCGAGGCCGATCTGCTGTCCATGAGCGAAGAGGACCTGTTGCGCCAGGTCCGCAGCTGCCAGGCGGTCATCTCGTGCCTCGGTCACGTGACAGATATCAAGGGCATCTTTGGGCCGCCGCGAGACCTTGTCACGCAAGCTGTATCCCGACTGTGTGGCGCGATCGCCGCGTCACAGTCTTCAGCGCCGGTCAAGTTCATCCTGATGAGCAGCGTCTCGGTCCACCACCCAGGAGGCCTCGACGTGCGGCGCGGGTGGGCGGAGAAAGCATTCACGTGGATCCTGCGCAGCCTGGTGCCTCCGTCCAAAGACAATCAACGGGCGGCGGACTTCCTCGTCGAGTACATTGGGGCAGTCAGTCCGAGTGTCCAGTGGGTCGTCGTGCGTCCGGACACCCTCGTGGACGGAGGCCTGAGGCAGTACGCGCTTCACGAGAATCTGGTGAGCAGCCTCTTCAAGCCCGACAAGACCAACATGGCGAACGTGGCGCACTTCATGGGAGAGCTGGTGGAAGCTCCGCGCGTCTGGGAGGCCTGGCAGGGCAAACTGCCCGTGATCATCAATGCCGCGGCATCGGAGGCTTGAGGAGGTACGCGGCTCGTCCGCATGGCACCATGCAGCAGCCCTTAGATGAGACCGCTGGCCCGTCGTCCCATCAACCGAATGGAGTAAGACCATGAAAGCCTTCGTCCAGAATGCCTACGGCTCGCCCGATCTCCTCGAGCTCAAGGAGGTTGACAAGCCGCGGGTGAAGGGGAACGAAGTGCTGGTGCGGGTTCATGCCGCGGCCCTCAATGCCGGGGACTACTTCTCCATGAAAGGCAGTCCATGGCTGGCGCGATTCTCCGTCGGGTTTCCCCAGCCGAAGGACTACATCCTCGGGTGGGACGTGGCAGGGCAGGTTGAGGAGGTCGGTGTGGAGGTGAAGGCGTTCAAGCCAGGCGACTCGGTGTTCGGCGCGTGCAGCCACACCCTGGCGGAGTATGTGACCGCAACCGAAGACAGCTTCGCGAGCAAGCCGGCGAACCTCACGTTGGAGCAGGCGGCGGCGGTGCCAACCGCAGCCCTCACCGCCCTCCAGGGTTTGCGGGATGCAGGGAAGATCCAGCCGGGCCGGAGGGTATTGATCAATGGGGCCGCCGGAGGGGTCGGCACCTTCGCCGTGCAGATCGCCAAAGCGCTTGGCGCCGAAGTCACCGCCGTTTGCAGCACCAGGAACATGGACATGCTGCGATCGATCGGCGCAGACCACGTCGTCGACTACACCCAGGAGGACTTCACTCGAACGGGTCAGCGGTACGATCTCATCCTGGACAACGTCGGCAATCGCTCGTTCTCCGATTGCCGGCGCGCGCTCACGCCTGCGGGGATTCTGGTGCCCAACACCGGGCATGCCGGCATGGGCTACGTCATCCAGGCGGCTCTGCGCTCGCTGTTTGTGCGGCAGCAGGGGAAGCTCTTTGTGGCGCGGCCGAATCGGGCGGACCTGGAGGTCCTCAAGGACCTCATCGAAGCCGGCCAGCTGAGGCCGATCATCGACCGCACCTATCGTCTGAGCGAGACCGCTGAGGCGCTGAAGCAGGTCGGCGAGGGGCACACCCGGGGCAAGGTTGTGATCCTCGTGTGAGCGAAGACCGAAGGCTGGTTCGGAAGGTCCGCTCCGCCAGCCGTCCATACCCGGGCGGACCGGCCACAGAGGCAATGTTCCTTGACAGCACATTTCGCCGGGCTGGGAACGAACTCCTGGCCGGCCGATCCGGATCCCCTGCAGGGAATCGGAGCGCCTCGGACTGACCTGACCCTCTTGCAGATGCACTCCCTGTCCGAAAACGCAGCGCACGCTGACCGCGTACGCAATCGAGCATGCCACTGCCACTACCGCAAGGTTGTGCGCTCGGTGTCGAGTCGAGAAGGAGCGCCAGGTGCCCCAGGAGGGAATTGAACCCCCAACCTTGGCCTTAGGAGTGCCCTGCTCTATCCTTTTGAGCTACTGGGGCTTGTCTTCGATTATACAGCCCGGCGGCGCGCCGGCCTCAGCCAGGCTTGAGCTTCAGGCGATAAGGGGTCACCGGCTCGCTGCGGCCGGCGAGCTCGACCGACGGCAGCTGCTCGGCCTCAATCCCGCCCGCCAGAGAGAGGGTGGCTTCACTTAGCAGCACCTCACCGCCTTTGGCGAACTCCTGCAGCCGCTTGGCGACATTCACCGTGTCGCCGACAACGGTGTAGTCCATCACCTTCTCCGAGCCGATGTTGCCGACGATTGCCTCGCCGGTGTGTAGGCCGACACCCAGGCCCAGCGCCTGCAAATCAGCGTCCCCCTCGCTGCGCAGCTCGCTGAACAGGCGCTGCATGTCGATCGCGGTCTTGACCGCCCGCTCGGCATCGTCCTCGGCTGCGATCGGCGCGCCGAAGAAGGCCATCAGCCCATCCCCCAGGTACTTGTCAAACGTGCCGCGGTGGGTGAACACCACCTGACTCAGCGAGCGGAAGAAGCGATTGAGGGTCTCGACCACCACCGGCGCCGAGGTGCGTTCGGTGTAGCGGGTAAACCCGCGGATGTCGGCGAATAGCACCGTCACCACCCGCGCCTCGCCCCCCAGCTTCAGGTAGCGCTCGGGATCGGTCAGGATGACGTCGGTCACATCCTCGGCCATGTAGCGATCGAGCACCTGGCGCAGCAGCCGGTTGCGCGCCTCGACCTCGTCGTTCAGTCGCTTCAATCGAAGCAGCGAGCGGACACGCGTGAGCAGGATGATCGAGTTGTAGGGCTTGGTGACAAAGTCATCGGCGCCGACATCGATGGCTTTGATCTTCTCTTCCTCGCTGTCCAGCGCCGTGACAATGACCACCGGCACGAAGCGGGTCTGCGGGGCGGCCTTGATCTCGGCGCACAGTGTCAGACCGTCCATGCGCGGCATCTGGATGTCGACCAGCGCCAGGTCGATCGGACGGGTGCGGGCGATCTCCAGCGCCACCACGCCGTCCGGCGCGGTGTAGACCTCGGCCCCCGAGCCGCGCAGGTAGGCCTCGAGCAGATCGCGGTTGAGCCAGTCGTCATCGACCACCAGCACCCGCGGCGGCCGGTTGAAGACTGAGATTAGATCCATCGCGACGCCCGCCTGCCGCCTGCCGCAGAGCCAATCGGCTTGGAGTGCGCTACCATATCCCTTGCCCCCACCCGAATCTCACCGGACACGCCCGGTGACAATGGCCATCTTGACCTCGCCGATGGCCTTGGTGACCTCAATGCCGCGCGGGCAGGCCTCGGTGCAGTTGAAGATGTCGTGGCAGCGCCACACGCCCATGCGGTCGTTCAGCAGGCGCAGCCGCTCGGCAGCGGCCCGGTCGCGGCTGTCGAAGACGAAGCGATGTGCCTGCACGATCGCCGCCGGCCCGACATACTGCCCGTTGCTCCAGAACGAAGGGCAGGAGGTGGTGCAGGCGGCGCACAGGATGCACTTGGTCGTGTCGTCATAACGCGCCCGCTGCTCGGGCGATTGCAGCCGCTCGCCGGCCGGGAGCGGCTCGTCGTTCACCAGGAAAGGAAGGACCGCGCGGTAGCTCTCAAAGAACGGCTCGAGGTCGACGATCAGGTCCTTGATCACCCGCAGCCCGAGCAGCGGTTCAACGGTGATCTTGACGCCGACCTCGCGCACCAGCACCTTGCAGGCCAGACGGTTGAGGCCGTTGATGCGCATGGCGTCCGAGCCGCAGATCCCGTGGCCGCACGAGCGGCGGAATCCGAGGGTTCCGTCCTGGTACCACTTGACCTGGTTCAGCAGGTCAAGTACCAGGTCGGTTTCCTCCGCCTCGACCTCGAAGGTCCGATAGTGCGGCCGACGATCGACCTCGGGATTGTAGCGGAACACGCGCAGCGCCACTTGCATACCGTCTCCCGTGGAAGTGCCTGGTAGGGGCGAAGCATTCTGCTGTTCTGAATGCTTCGCCCCTACATCAATACGTACGTTCGCGCGGTTGGTATTTCGTGATCTTCACAGCTTTTGTCGTCAACTGGATTCCCTCGTCCGTCAGCCGGGCCAGACTGTGCTTGAGCCAGCGTTTGTCGTCGCGCTGGGGGAAATCCTCGCGGGCGTGCGCCCCGCGGCTCTCCTTGCGCTTGAGGGCGGCGACCGCTGTCACCTGGGCGGTGTCGAGCAGACAGCCCAGCTCCCACGCCTCGAGCAGATCGGTGTTAAACACCCGGCCGCCGTCGTCGACGCCCACATGCCGGTAGCGCTGCTGGAGCTCCTCCAGCTTGGTGATCGCCTGCTGCATCCCCGCGGCGGTGCGGAATACACCGACGTGTTCGAACATCAGCTCCTGCATCTCGCGGCGGATCACCGCCGCGCGCTCGCTGCGGTCCCCGTTGCGCAGCGCCGCCAGGCTCTCCAGCACCGGGACCTCAGGTCCCTTCGGCAGCGGGGTGAACGCGGTCTCGGCGGCGTGGGCCGCCGCCCGCAGGCCGGCCTGCTTGCCGAACACGACCAGGTCAAGCAGCGAGTTGGTGCCCAGCCGATTGGCGCCGTGCACCGAGACGCAGGCACACTCGCCGGCAGCGAACAGCCCGGGCAGGAGGGTGTTGCGGGCATCCATCACCACCTCGCCGAAACGGTTGGTGGGAATGCCGCCCATGGCGTAGTGGGCGGTCGGCTGGACCGGCATCGGCTGGGTGATCGGGTCGACGCCCAGGTAGGTGCGGCAGAAGTCGATGATGTCGGGCACCTTGGCCAGGATCTCGGCGGCGGTAACGCGGAAGGCTGTGCCGTCGGGCCGGGTGCGCCCGTCGAGGGCGGCATAGCGGTTGACCGTCTCGGGCCGCACATCCAGATTCAGCATGCGTCGGCCGCCGATGCCGCGCCCCTCGCGCATCTCCAGGTACATTGCCCGACTGATGACATCGCGCGAGGCCAGATCCTTCACTCGCGGCGCGTAGCGCTCCATGAAGCGCTCGCCCTGGTCGTTGAGCAGCACGCCGCCCTCGCCGCGCACGCCCTCGGTGATCAGGATGCCCATCTTGAAGATGCCCGTCGGGTGGAACTGGAAGAACTCCATGTCCTGCAAGGGAACGCCCCGGCGCAGGGCGATGGCCATCCCGTCGCCGGTGTAGGAATGCGCGTTGGAGGTGATCTCCCAGGCGCGGCCATAGCCGCCGGTGGCCAGGATCACGGACTTGGTCTGGAAGGTGTGCAGCTCGCCGGTGGCCAGCGCCACCGCCACCACGCCGCACACCACGCCCTCGTTGAAGAGCAGGTCCAGCACCTGGAACTCGTCAAAGAAGGTCACCTGCTGGCGGATGCACTGCTGGTAGAGCGTCTGCAGGATCATGTGCCCGGTGCGGTCTGCGGCGTAGCAGGCGCGGCGCACCGGCTGGCCGGTGCGGTTGTTGGTGTGGCCGCCGAAGCGGCGCTGGGCGATCTTGCCCTCGGGCGTGCGGTTGAAGGGCAAGCCCATGTGCTCGAGCTCGTAGATGGTGGGCACCGCTTCGTGGCACATGAACTCGATGGCGTCCTGATCCCCCAGGTAGTCGCTGCCCTTGATGGTGTCGAAGGTGTGCCAGTCGGGACTGTCTTCCTCCTCGTTGCCGAGGGCGGCGCACACCCCTCCCTGAGCGGTTCCGGTGTGTGAGCGCACCGGGTAGAGCTTGCTCAGCACGGCGGTGTGGGCGCCGCGCGAGGCATACAACGCCGCCATCAACCCGGCGCCGCCGGCTCCAACGATCACCACATCATAGGCGTGTTGCATGCGGCGCTCCTGGAGACGTGCAAGGCATCATGATGCCAGGATGACATAGACAGCGATGATCAGGCAGCCCAGCCAGATCACCAGCAGCAACCCGCGCACGATCAGCACCGCCAGCGGACTGCGCAGGTAGTCCTCGAGCACCATGCGCACACCGTTGAAGCCATGGGCGCTGGCCAGCAGAATCATCAGGAAGCCGAAGATTTGCCAGAAAGCGTTCGACCACCCGAGGCTGACATCCGGGATGTTGCTGTTGACGACGTGGTTGGGGTTGGGGAAGAACATCCAGCGCAGCATGGTCGGCAGGTCGAGCAATGAGCGTGCGCCGAGCATGAAGGCGGCCGCCATGCTCAGCGCGGCGAACAGCATCAACCCCAGTCCGGAAAGGCGGGTGAACAGCCACAGGCTGTAATCGAGCGAACCAGCGCTGCGTGTCAGGCGGGTTGGCTGCATGGCGTCTCCTATCCCGCCGCCAGCCCGGTCTGCAGCAGGAAGAACACCGGGAGCAGATACGCTGGCAGGAAGATGATCCACTGCAGCCAGTACAGCTCACGCTGGTAGCGCAGCAGCGCCGGGAACAAGTCCACCAGCGCCAGGCGCGTACCGTTGAAGGCATGGAACAACACGCAGAAGTAGACGAAGATCTGGAAGCCCCAGGATTCGTAGAAGGCGGTCACCGCCGTGGCCAGGTCGTTGGCGAACTGCTGCATACCGAAGGCGGCGATGACGTGCATCCCGACGAAAAGCACGATGCCCAGACCGGTGACGCGGTGCAATACCCAGTTCAGCATCCCGGTCTGGCCCCGGTAGCCCGTCCGCAGGACGATTGGTCGGCTGGCAGACATTGCACCTCCCTGGGCGAGATTCGTCCGGGATGATCCGCTGGGATGATTATACCGGGAGGAGGCGTGCCCCCTGCACAGCTCTCGTCCAGCGAGGAATGCGGCCGGTTTGGTACAATCGCCGTGCTGTCCGGGCGCGGTTGGAGTGAGGCATGGCGGGAGGCGAGGAAGCGAGTGGCCTGAGCCGGCGGAAGTTCGTGACCGGCATGTTGGCTGTGCTGGGCGGCACGATCGCCGCCGTCGTCGGGCTGCCGGCCATCGGTTACCTGATCGCTCCCGCCCTGAAGCGCAGTCGGACCGATATCTGGGTGCCGCTTGCGCCGGTGGAGAATATCCCGGTCGATCAGCCAACGCTGTTCACCTTCTCGCGCACCCAGCGCGTCGGCTGGGAGACCACTGCCACCAGCTACGGAATGTACGTGCTGCGCAGCGCCGAGGATCGTTACCAGGTGATGTCGAACGTGTGCACCCACCTGGCCTGTCGCGTCGTGTGGAAGGATGACCTGCAGGACTACACCTGCCCCTGCCACGATGGGCACTTTGCCAAGGACGGCAGCGTGATCTCCGGACCGCCGCCGCGCCCCTTGGACTCGGTCGAGCACAAGATCGAAGAAGGCACGCTCTACGTCCACGTGGTGGAGGCCTAGCCGATGATCGCCCGGGCGTACGCCTGGCTGGACCACCGGCTCGGCCTGACGACGATCTACGCCACCACCCTCGACCGCAAGGTTCCCAAGGTCAACTGGGCCTTCACCCTCGGCAGCGCCACGCTCTTTCTGGCGGTGATGCAGGGGATCACCGGCATCTTCCTGACCGTCTACTACGTCCCGCACCCCGAACAAGCCTACGACAGCGTCAACTACATCATGAATGACGTCGCCTTTGGCTGGCTGATCCGCGGGATCCACCATTGGGGTGCGACGCTGATGGTGGTGACGGTGTTCCTGCACATGCTGCGCACCTTCTTCTACGGCGCCTACAAGTACCCGCGCGAGATCACCTGGATCACGGGCGTGTTCTTGCTGCTGGTGACGCTGGGGATGGGGTTCACCGGCTACCTGCTGCCGTGGAACCAGCGGGCTTACTGGGCGACGACGGTGGGGACCTCGATCGCCGGCACGGTTCCGCTGGCCGGCCCGTGGATCGAGCGCATCCTGCGCGGCGGCGAGGCGCTCAGCGCGCTGACGCTGGCGCGCTTCTTCAGCGCCCACATCTGGATGCTGCCGACAGCGCTGCTGGCGCTGATCGGGATCCACCTGTACCTGGTCGTCCGCCTGGGCATCAGCCACATTCCCAAGGAAGGCGAGTAGGGCCGTGGACGAGTCGAAGCGCCAGCAGATTGACGAGCGCTACGCCGCCGAGAAGCAACACGGCGTCAAGTTCTTCCCCGACATCGTCTACAAGGACATGCTGGTGGCCTTCGGCGTGTTCCTGCTGCTGGTCAGCCTGGCGACCTTCCTGGGGGTGAAGGCCGAGCCGCCGGCCGACCCAAGTGACGCCTCCTACATCCCGCGTCCCGAATGGTACTTCCTGTTCCTGTTCCAGATGCTCAAGTACTTCCCCGGCCAGCTGGAATGGATCGGGACGACCATCGTTCCGGCGGCCGCCGTGCTGTTGCTGCTCCTCCTGCCCTTCATGGACCGCTCCCCCTACCGCCACTGGCGCAAGCGGAAGCTCGCCCTCGGGATCATGAGCGTGGCGCTGCTGGGGATGGCGGGGCTGACGCTGATGGCGGTGGCCGAAACCCCGCCGGCGGAAGACGTCGGCGCGCTGACTTCGATCAGCGAGCAGGTCGTGGCCGGGCAGGACCTGTATGCTGTGTACTGCGTCGAATGCCATGGCGACGAAGGGCAGGGCGGGGAGATCGTCGGCGTGGAAGGGCTGGAGGGCGTGGTCGTGGCGCCGCTCAACGCCGCCGACTTCATGTACACCCGCACCGACGACACGCTCTTCAACATCATTGACTACGGGCAGCCGGCGCTTGGAATGCCGCCCTTGGGCCTGGCCTATGGCGGCGAACTCACCCGCGGCGATATGCAGGCGGTGGTGGCCTTCATGCGCTACACCTGGGACGACCGGGTCGAGCTGCCAGCGGATGCGCTCGCCGCGTTTGCGATCCCGGCGCTGGCCGAAGGCGAGATTCCGTCGTACAGCGTGCATATCGAGCCCCTGGTGCGCCGATCGTGCATCTCGTGCCATCGGCCGGGCAAGCTGAACAACAACTACCTGATGCGCGATCTCAACGAGATCCTCACCACCGGGGACCATGCGCCCAACCTGATCGCCGGCGACCTGGGCAGCAACCTGATCCGGATGCTGCACCGTGAGGAGATCGAGGCGGGCGGGCCGATGCCGCCCACCCGCGAGCTCAAGCCGGAATGGATCGCCATCTGGGAGGCCTGGGTGCTGGCGGGCATGCCGGAGTTCCCGGTGGCGGCAACGCCCGGCGCCAGCCCGGCCGCCTCGAGCCCCACCTCCGTCCCCGCTCCGGCCTCGGCCACGCCGACACCGTAGTCTCAGGCGGCCCGGGGGCGCCGACCCCTTGGCCCCTCTCAGCGATTCTCCTTAAGCCAAGTGGATGACACGGCCCGTAGGCGGTCATTTCCCCAAACGCGGACCCGGGCTTCCCCAAGCCCTGCGACCACAGCCCTGCCGCTTGGATGGTTGCCCGTGAGGAGGCGAGATGGGGGCGAGGGAGTGGTTTTGTCGGGCGCACTCATCAGGACCGAGTATATGGATTACTATAGTCTAGATTGAGTTTCCGCCCCTTCACCGCCAGACCAGGCCCACCGAAAGGAAGCAAGCGAAGTCCACCATGCAGAAGATCACGCCGTTCCTGTGGTTTGACAACAATGCCGAGGAAGCCGCCGAGCTCTACGTCTCGATCTTCAGGGACTCCAAGATCCTCAGCGTCTCGCGCTATGGAGACGCCGGTCCCGGACCGGCAGGCTCAGCCATGAGCGTCACCTTCGAGCTTGAAGGGCAGCAATTCATGGCGCTGAACGGCGGGCCGCAATACAAGTTCACCGAGGCGATTTCGCTGTTCGTCCACTGCACCACGCAGGAAGAAGTCGACGACCTGTGGGCGCGATTGAGCGCGGGGGGCGAAGAGGGGCCTTGTGGCTGGCTGAAGGACAGGTACGGCCTGTCCTGGCAGATCGTCCCGAGCGTGCTGGGTGAATTGCTGGGGGACGAGGATGCCGAGAAGGCGAAGCGCGTCATGCAGGCCATGCTTCAGATGAAGAAGCTCGACATCCGGCGCCTGAAGCAGGCCTACGAGAGCGGGTAGCCCCGGCGAGGGCCGGGCACCCCGGCCGGGGTCGGAAGCGCCATTGGAAATGGTGTATTGGCCGGCCCAGGTGAGTGCGAGGCAGGACCGAGCACGGACTCGCAGACGGGAAGGGATCCCCGCCGGCTGCGGGCCCTGTTCGGGTAGGCTCGAAAGAGGCCGCCCGGATTACCGGCGGCGATTGCCAAAGGCCCGTTTGAGTCTGACCACAAGACGCCAAAGTAGCGCGTCCGGGACATTGTTGGGAGTACATCTTGCGGTTCTGCCCGTGGCTCGGCACCGCCCCACTTGACAGACCCGCAGAAAAGTAGTATATTTGTTCTAGTCGCGGTGGGTGAACCAAACGTGATCCGGCCACCCGGGCCGGAACCTGACCCAGCCCCCCACCGGAAGGAGATCCCCATGTTTCACAAAGTGATTCTCGTCGGCAACCTTGGGCGTGACCCCGAAATGCGCTACACGCCCGGCGGCCAGGCGGTCACCAACCTGTCGGTGGCCACCAACCGCACGTACACCGATGGCAGCGGAAACCAGGTCAAGCAGACCGTGTGGTTCCGCGTGTCGGTGTGGGGCAAGCAGGCCGAGAGTTGCCACCAGTACCTGCGCAAGGGAAGGCCGGTGCTGGTGGAGGGTCGCCTCAACCCTGACGACAACGGCAACCCCCGCATCTGGAATGCCCAAGACGGCGCGCCGCGGGCCTCGTATGAGGTGACCGCCGAGACGGTGCGCTTCCTGGGTGGGCGGGAGGACGGCGGGATGGCGCCCGACGAAGGCGGCCCCGGCGTCGGCCCTGAGAGCGAAGAAGAGATCCCGTTCTAGGCAGGCTACCCCTCGGGCCCTAAGCTGCAGCCACGCGGCTTAGGGCCCATGCCATTTGCGGAGTCCAATGTGAGCAAGAATGAGATCACCCAGCCGCCCAGCCAGGTTCAGGTTCAGTTGCCCTCCAATCTGGATCCGGTGTATGCCAACTTCGCTCTGATCACCAATTCAGCCTCCGAGATCGTGATCGATTTTGCCCAACTGATGCCGCAGATGCCGCAGGCGCGCGTGCGGGCGCGCATCGTGATGACCCCGATCAACGCCAAGCTTGTGCTGCGCGCCCTGGGCGAGCGCATCGGGCGATTCGAGGCGCAGTACGGCGAGATCGTGATCCCGGAGGGCTCGGGCCTGGCCGATCAGCTCTTTCGCCCGCGCCCGGGCGAGGCCCCAGAAGGGGAGGACCGGCGTGGATCAGCTTGAGGCGATCGGCAGCCGGATTCGCGACCACCTGGAAGTTAAGAACTCCGCCCGGGACCGGGCATTGCAGCAATCGCGCACGCTGGTGCGGCACGCCTCGCTTGCCATCCGGGCCGTGCACCGCGACGAGACGGAGACCGCCGACCGCGAGCTGTCCGAGGCGCATGACCTGGCCGTCTCGCTGCGCCAGGGCCTCGCCCCCTACCCGGACCTGCTCCACGCCGGCTACACCCAGGATGCTCTGAAGGAGTTTGCCGAGGCCAGCCTGGTGCGGGCGTTGGTCGCCGGCCAGCCCATCCCAGAGCCCGAAACTCTGGATGTCGACTATGCCAGCTACCTGGGGGGGCTGGGTGAGGCGGCCGGCGAGCTGCGGCGGCGGGTGCTGGACCTGTTGCGCAATGGCCACAGCCAGGAAGCAGAACGGCTGTTGGCGGCGATGGACGACATCTACGGGCTGCTGGTGACCGTCGACTTTCCGGATGCCATCACCGGCAATCTGCGGCGCATCACCGACATGGTGCGCGGCGTGGTCGAGCGCACCCGCGGCGATCTGACAACCAGCAAGCAGCAGCACGATCTGCGGGCGGCGTTGCAGGCCGTCGAGCACAAGCTCGAGCGGCGGTGAGACCCGCCGCGGTGCGGAAGACGGCGCCGCCTGCGGTTCGCCGCGTATAATACCGGCGCATGGAAGCTCAGCCTTCCCCTCCCCGCCGGGTCACCCTGGTTGCCAATCCCAAGCTGGCCGAAGCCTTCTCCACGATGGCCGAGATGGCATCCTACCTGACCGGCCGCGGCCTGTCTGTCGTTATGGGTGTACTGGGCGACGAGCAGGTTCGACACAGTGTGGAGCGCCACCAGGCGGACGTGCTGATTGCCCTGGGCGGCGACGGCACCGTGTTGCGCGCCGGCAATCTGTGCGCCCCGCACGCCGTTCCGATCCTGGGCGTCAACCTCGGCCGCATCGGCTTCCTGACCGAGATCGATCGCGGCGAGTGGCGTCCGGCGATCGAGCCGTTGCTGACCGGCGACTTCTGGCTCGAGCCGCACATGATGCTCAACGCCACCCTGTGGCGCGGCGAGGCGCTGCTGGGCGAGTGGGACGTGCTCAATGAGTGTGTCATCGGCCGCGGGGGAATGGTACGCCTGGTGCGCCTCAAGGCCGAGATCGAGGGGCGCTACGCCACGCACTTCGCGGCCGATGCGCTGATTGTCGCCACCCCGACTGGGTCGACCGCCTACGCCCTGGCGGCTGGCGGGCCGATCCTGCCGCCCGACCTGCGCAACATCCTGGTGGTGCCGGTTGCGCCGCACCTGTCCGTCGACCGGGCGATTGTGCTGCACGAGGGATCCTGGGTGCGGGTGACGGTCTACAGCGATCATCCGGCCTCCATCAGCGCCGACGGGCAGACACCGGTGGAGGTGCTGCAGGGCGACCGGGTCGATGTGCGCGCCGGGCAGCACAATGCCACCTTTGTTCGCTTCCAGGACCCCGGCTACTTCTACCGCAACCTGACTGCACGCCTGACTCAAAACTCGACGCCGAGAGTAGATGAATGACCGACAACGCCGTGGTGTGTGCGAACCACCCCGATCGACCGACGACGCTGCGCTGCAATCGCTGCGAGAAACCGATCTGTCCCAAGTGCGCCGTGCAGACCCCCGTCGGCTATCGCTGCAAGGAATGCGTCCGCGGGCAACAATCGGTTTTCGAGACCGCCACGAAGCTGGACTATGTCCTGGCGTTCACCATTGCCGCCATCGGCACCGCCATGGCCACAGGCGTCCTCAACTTCATCGGCTTCTGGGGGATCTTTGTGGCGCCGATCGTCGGGGGTGCGCTGGCCGAAGCGGTACGCTACGCCGTGCGCCGGCGGCGCGGGTTCAAGCTCCCCCTGGCGGCCGCGATTGGGGCCATTGTCGGTGTGCTGCTGAACCTGATCGTGCCGGTGTTCAACGCCATCCTGATCTTCACCAGCGACGTTGGGATCAATTTGCTGGCCGCGGTCGGGCTGCAGCTGGTCTGGCCGCTGGTCTACGGCGGCCTGATCGCCAGCACGCTGTACTATCGCCTGCGCGGCATCCGCATGTAAGCCGGCCATGCTTCGCCACCTCCGCATTCGCGATTTCGCCATTATCGACGAGCTGGAGTTGGAGCTGGCGGGCGAGTTCGTCGTGCTGACGGGCGAAACCGGCGCGGGCAAGTCGATCCTGGTCGACGCGGTGGAACTGATCCTGGGCGGCCGGGCTGAGACGACCTTCGTCCGCGCCCAGGCCCAGGCGGCGTTGATCGAGGCGGACTTCTCGGTCTCTCCCGAGACTTACGCCGTCCTACAGCCGCTCCTGGAAGCGGAGGGCCTGGCTGACGAGGCGGGCCAGCTGACGCTCGGCCGCGAAATCCGGCGCGAAGGACGCAACATCTGCCGGGTCAATGGCCGCTCGGTCAGCCTCAATCTGCTGCGCGAGATCGGGGAGCGGCTGGTGGATGTGCATGGCCAGTCCGAGCACCTTAGCCTGCTGCGCGTCGGCGAGCATCTCGACCTGCTGGATCGCTTTGGCCACCTCGACGGCGTGCGCGCCGAGTATGAGGCGGGCTATGCACTGCTCAGCCAGGTGCGCAAGCAGCTGGGCGCGCTGCGCCAGACCGAGCGGGACGCCGCCCGGCGCAGCGAGTTCCTGGCATTCCAGATCCAAGAAATCGAGTCGGCGAAGATCAGGCCGGGCGAAGAGACCGCCCTGGCCGAGGAACGCACCCGCCTGGCCAACGCCGAGCAGCTGGCATCGCTGGCGGCCGAGGCGGCCAGCAGCCTGGACGAGGCCATCGATGAGCGGCCGACGGCTGTCGACCGGCTGGGCGAAGCGGTGGCTGGCCTGCAGTCGCTGGCACGGGTGGATCCCAGCCTGGCCCAGCTTCCGCTGGAGGTGCAGGCGCTGCTCGAGCAGACGGCGGACTTGGCGAAGCGGCTGCGCCAGTACCGCGAGACGATTGAGTTCAACCCACACCGGCTGGATGAAGTCGAGGAACGCCTCGGGCTGCTCAAGGGCTTGATGCGCAAGTATGGCGACAACCTGCCTGCAGTGCTGGCGCACGCCGAGGCAGCGCGCCACGAACTGGAGACAATCACCCACGCCGAGGAACGCCTCGCCGAGCTCTCCGCTCAGGAGGATCAACTGCTGCATGCTCTTGGCGCAGCAGCACAAGCGCTCAGCCAGGCGCGCACCTCCGCCGGGGAGCGGCTCGCAAGCGGCATCGAGGGCGAGCTCGAAGACCTGCGCATGCCCGGCGCACGCTTTGGCGTCGAGCTCCAGCAGCAGGCTGACCCGCAGGGCGTCTTCATCGACGGGCAGCGGGTGGCCATCCACGCCCACGGGGCTGACCGGGGCGAGTTCCTGGTGGCGCCCAACCCGGGCGAAGGGCTCAAGCCGCTGGTCAAGATCGCCTCGGGCGGGGAGACCTCGCGGCTGATGTTGGGCCTGAAAAGCGTGTTGGCCCGGGCCGATCGCACCCCTACCCTGATCTTCGACGAAATCGACCAGGGAATCGGCGGCCGGGTGGGAGGCATCGTCGGATTCAAGCTGTGGCGCCTGGCGCGCCAGCATCAGGTGCTGTGTGTCACCCACCTGCCGCAACTGGCAGCCTACGCCGACCAGCACTTCCGCGTCGAGAAGGTACAACGCGCCGGGCGCACCTTCACCACGATTGGGCCGCTCAGCCAGGCCGAGCGCCTGGCAGAACTGGCCCTGATGCTTGGGGGCGCCGGGGAAGCCAACGCCCGGTCCGCCGCCGAGTTGGTGGCCCAGGCCGAAGCAGACAAGGCCACCCCGCCAGCGCCCTAGCTACTTCCCCGGCGAGGTTTTAGGCCAGACTAATTTCTGGTAGAATGATGCCGAGTGGCGACCGTTTCGGGGGTAAGGAGGGGCACGCCGCGGCATCACTTCATCCAGGAGATACTACGTTGGTTGACTGGTTTCTGGGACTGAATCCCATTCAGCAGGCCTTCTTGGCCACCTGCTTTACGTGGTTCATTACCGCCTTCGGAGCAGCGCTGGTCTTCCTGTTCCGCGAGATCAAGCCCAAGGTGCTGGACGGGATGCTTGGCTTCTCAGCGGGGGTGATGATCGCCGCCAGCGTATGGTCCCTTCTGCTTCCGGCGATCGCCCTCTCCGAGGGCGGCCCCCTCCCGGTGTGGCTGCCGGCGGTCGTGGGTTTCATGCTCGGGGGCGGATTCTTGCGGTTGCTCGACATGTTACTCCCTCACCTGCATCTCGGCTTCGCCGATGAGGAAGCGGAGGGGCTGCCGACGCGCTGGCGGCGCAGCGTCCTGTTGGTGCTGGCGATCACGATGCACAATATCCCCGAGGGACTGGCGGTCGGCGTTGCCTTCGGCGCGGCGGCCGCCGGGCTTCCGGCGGCCACGGTTGCGGGCGCGGTGGCGCTGGCGATCGGGATAGGCCTGCAGAACTTCCCGGAGGGCACGGCCGTCTCGGTCCCGCTTCGGCGGGAGGGACTGACCCGGCGCCGGTCCTTCTTCTATGGACAGGCCTCCGGGATGGTCGAGCCGGTGGCCGGGGTGCTCGGCGCAGCTGCGGTGCTGCTCGTGGCGCCCATCCTGCCCTACGCGCTGGCGTTCGCTGCCGGAGCGATGATCTTCGTCGTCGCCGAGGAGCTGATCCCCGAGGCACAGCGCGCCGGGTTCACCGACGTCGCCACCTTCGGCACGATGCTCGGTTTCGCCGTGATGATGACGCTGGACGTGGCGCTGGGGTAGCACCGAGGCCGGCGCGCACGATTCCTCCGGCTGCCAGCCCGCGTCCTACAGCAAGGCCAGCGCCTTGCCGCGGTCGCACAGCCATGTGCGGCCGTCCTTGCCTGCCGCCATTCCCCCCATCTGCCTCCGGCCGGCCGCCCCGGACGCGCACACGGGCCGACGTCCAACGTCTTGCAGGACCGGGCGAAAGGAGCAGGGCAAGCCCGCCGTCTGTGCCCTGCGGGCACGCGCCTGTTCGGATTGGAAGGCATCGCCTGAAGGGGCGGGACAGCATCTGCCCCGGCCTTCGGCGAGAAGGAGGGTGCATGCGCGGCGAAACGGGGCTGGCGGAGTGCGATTCCCCGCTCGACAGACACGCGTTGGACTGTAAAATCAAGGCTGAGGTGCAGCATGCTGAGAGAGTTCCGCCAGTTCATCCTGCGGGGGAACGTGCTCGACCTGGCCGTCGCCGTGGTGATCGGGGTCGCCTTCAGCGCCATCGTCAATTCGCTGATCAACGACATCGTCATGCCGCTGATTGGACTGGCCCTGGGCGGCATCGATTTCACTCACCTGAGCGTGACAGTGGGCGACGCCGTGATCGCCTACGGCAATTTCCTGCAGGCGACCGTCAACTTCCTGGTGATCGGAGTGGTCCTCTTCCTGGTGGTGCGTGCGGTCAACCGCCTGCGCACTCAGCAGGAGGCGGCGCCACCGGAGCCGCCCGCCCAGGAGAAGCTGCTGACCGAGATCCGGGATCTGCTGCGCGACAAGCGCGCCACGTAGCTGCCGGGTCCAACCCTATCCACCAGGCAGGCTGGGTCAGGCTCCAACCACCGCGCTAGCCGCGAGGAGGCAGGATGAGCTTCAATGTATACCGGCATGTCGCCGGTGGACGCGACGATCTGGTGGGACGGGTTGAGCCGGACGGGAAGACCTACCGCGCAACCCCCGGGCGCGACGACTACCTGGGCCGGGTCGATCAGGAGCATGGCCGGATCTACCTGGCGGATCTTGGGCCGGACGACTATGTCGCCCGGGTGCACCCCGAAGACGGCAAGGTCTACCAGCACCGGGCCGCGGCCCGCGATCGCTACTGCGGACGAGTGGACCTGCGCCGCGGGCTATATGCTCAGCGACGCTGGCGCTCGGACGTGTACCTTGGACGGGTGGATGAGGCCGCCTCGCTGACGCTGGCCGGTGCTGCGCTGTACTTGCTCTTCCTTCATCCAGGCGCCGGCCGGGAATCGGCGCAAGCCTGACCCGCGCCCTGCGCCTGACAGGCGGGCTTGGCGGCTGCGGCTCAGCACGCCGCTGGCGTCTGTCCTTTGCCGGATGGCCCCGGAAAAGCCGCAGGCCCCGGAAGCGGGGCCTGCCCTCAGCTTGCGATCTGAAAAGTGCGCCTGCGCTCAGACCGAGGCGTGCTGCTCGAGGCGCACCGGCGCGCCCTTGTCCCGCCGGCGGAAAGTGACTGCCTTGGCTGCCTCGTCGTAGTCGACGATCACCGTATCGCCTTCGTCGAACTCGCCCTCGAGGATCTTGGTCGACAACGGACTCTCGACGTACTTCTGCAACGCCCGGCGCAGCGGGCGTGCCCCGAAGGCCGGATCGTACCCCTCGCGCGCCAGCCACTTGCGGGCGGCCTCGGTCAATTCGACGCCCAGCTGGTGCTCGGCCAGGCGTTCGCGCACTTCCTTCATTTGCAGGTCGACGATCAGTTCGACCTGGTCCTGCTTGAGCGGAGAGAAGATGATGATCTCGTCGATGCGGTTTAGGAACTCGGGTCGGAAGGTCTCTTTGAGGGAGCGCTCGATCTTTTCTTCGGCCTCCTCGCTCGGCCCGTCCTCACCGCGGCGCAGGAAGCCCAGGCTGCCGGAGCGGGTGACGAACTCGGTGCCCAGGTTGGAGGTCATGATCAAGACCGTGTTGCGGAAGTCGACCACCCGTCCCTGACCGTCGGTCAGCCGGCCGTCGTCCAGGATCTGCAGCAGCGCGTTCCACACCTCGGGGTGCGCCTTTTCGATCTCATCGAACAGGACGACGCGGTACGGCCGACGGCGCACAGCCTCGGTGAGCTGGCCGCCCTCCTCATAGCCCACATAACCCGGTGGCGCGCCGAACAGGCGCGAGACAGTATGCTGCTCGCGGTACTCGCTCATGTCGACGCGCACCAGCGCCTCTTCGTCATCGAACATGAACTCCGCCAGCGCCTTCGCCATCTCGGTCTTGCCAACGCCCGATGAGCCCAGGAAGATGAACGAGCCGATCGGCCGCTTGGGATCCTTCAGCCCGGCCCGGGCGCGACGGATGGCGTCGGCCAGGGCATGGATGGCTTCATCCTGCCCGACGATCCGTTCGTGGACGCGTTCCTCCATCTGCAGCAGCTTCTTCGCCTCGGTCTCCATCATCTGGCTGACCGGGATGCCGGTCCACTGTGCCACGACCTCGGCGATGTCATTCTCGTCGACGACCTCGTCCAGCTGATGCTCCGACTCCCAGGAGTCGCGCTTCTCGCGGAACTCCGTTTCGATGCGCAGGCGGTGAGCTTTCTTCTCGGCGGCGCGCTCGTAATCGCGTTCGACGCCCGCCTGCTCTTCCTCCGCCATCAGCCGGTCAATCTCACTCTTGAGAGCCTTGAGCTCGGGCGGCAGGGAGTACAGGGCGATGCGCAGCTTGGCGGCGGCTTCGTCGATCAGGTCGATGGCCTTATCGGGCAGCGAGCGGTCGGTGACGTAGCGTTCGGAGAGCTTGGCGGCGGCGACCAGCGCCTGGTCGGAGAAGTGCACCTTGTGGTGCGCCTCGTAACGGTCGCGCAGGCCGCGCAGCATCTTGATCGTTTGATCGACGCTGGGTTCGTCGACGAAGACCGGGGCGAAGCGCCGCTCGAGGGCGGCGTCCTTCTCGATGTGCTTGTGGTACTCGACGAGCGTGGTGGCGCCGAAGCACTGCAATTCGCCGCGCGCCAGCGCCGGCTTGAGCATGTTCGAAGCGTCCATCGCCCCTTGGGCGGCGCCGGCGCCGACGACGGTGTGCAGTTCGTCGATCATCAGGATGATCTCGCCCTCGGACCGCTGGATCTCCTCGATGGAGGCCTTGAGCCGCTCCTCAAACTCGCCGCGGAAGCGGGAGCCGGCGATCATGGCGCCCAAATCGAGCGCCACTACCCGCTTGCCGGCCAGGATCTCCGGCACGTCGTTGGTGGCGATCTTCTGGGCCAGTCCCTCGACGATGGCCGTCTTGCCGACGCCCGCCTCGCCAATCAGCACCGGATTGTTCTTGGTGCGGCGCGACAGGATCTGGATCACGCGCAGGATCTCCTTGTCGCGACCGATCACTGGGTCGAGCTTGCCCTCTTTGGCCAGCGTGGTCAGGTCGCGGGAGTACTTCTCCAGCGTGCGGTAGCGCGACTCGGCCTTGCGATCGGTTACCCGCTGGCCGCCGCGGATCTCCTTGACAGCGTCGTACACGCGCTCCTTGGTAATCCCCTCCTCGGCCAGCAGGCGGGCAATGGCGGTGTTGCGCTCGGAGAGCACTGCCAGGAAGAGGTGCTCGGTGGAGATGTACTCGTCGTTAAGGCGGTTGGCCTCTTCGTTGGCCATGTCGACCACGCGTTTGACGCGGGGGGTGATGAAGATCTGGCCGGCGCCGCCGCCGTAGATGTTGGCCTTGGGGCTGGCCCGCAGCATCTGGTCGATGCGGTCGCTCAGCCCGTCCAGGTCGATGTTCATCTTCTCCAGGATCTGCGGGATCACGCCCTGCGGCTGCTCGATCAGCCCCAGCAGGATGTGCTCGGTATCGATCTGGTTGTGCCCATACCGTTGAATGATCTCCGCCGCCCGCTGGGCGGCATCCTGGGCGCGCTCGGTGAAGCGGTCAAAACGCATCATGGAAGCCATCCTCGTGCCCCAAGGGGCAATTCGACCGGATTATAGCATCCGGCCCGCCAGAAGCCCGGTTTGCTAACATAAGAGTTGCATATGCGCTTCGGGCGGGCTTGGCGGCTGCGGACTAAGCGCAGACAGCGCCGTCGAGGCAAGTTGCATGCCCGGAACGACACGCTCGGCAACCTGGCCGTGATGCCGGGATTGGCCGGGCGCCGCCAGGGCGGCGGGTGTGGTACCGAAGTTGCATATCCCTCGGCCAGCCAACCCCTCGAACATAGGGGGACGAGTCGGAGATTCCGCGGCAGGCAGTGCGGCGATGGGAACGCAACCGGAAAAGGGTCTTCCGAGCATCCTGTTCCTGGGCGATCGCGCCTTGGGGAAGCAGTTGGCAGCGGCTCTCCCTCAGGCGCATGTGCGCACGGCAGACTCGCGCCTGGCGGCCGAGAGCACCCTGGCTGACGGCGCGCCGGATCTGGTCGTGGTGGATACCCGCCAGGCATGGGCCTGTGACGTATCCGAAGCTGCTCTGCCTGACGTAAGCGCGCCTATGGGCCCACTGCGGATCGCCTGGTCGCCCGCCAAACCGGCCGCGCAAGAGGACACCCAGACAGCAGGCTTGCTGGCAGCACTGGTTGACGACATTGGCCGGGTCCTGGCCGCCCATGACCCGCCCCTCGACGCCCAAGGCGCCTATGCCAGCCTGTTCAGCGGCATGCCAATCGGCCTGTACCGCTCGACACCCGACGGACTCATCCTGGACGCCAACCTGGCGTTGGTCCAGATGCTGGGCTTCCCCGACCGGGAGGCGCTGCTGCAGGCCAACGCCGCCGACCTCCACATGCGACGCGAAGAACGCCAGCGGGTAGAGGCCGAACTCAGTCAGCACGGCATTGTGCGCTCGACGGAAGTCTGTCTGCGCCGTAAGGATGGAAGTCCGCTGTGGGTGGAGGAACACGCCCGCAGCGTGACCGGCCCGAATGGCCAGGTGCGCTACTACGAAGGCGCGTGGATCGATATCACGGAGCGCAAGCGGACCGAACAGGCCGTGCACCACCGCGAAGCGATTCTGAAGGCGGTCACTTTTGCCGGGGAGCAGTTCCTGCAGACCACGCCGTGGACGGCATGCATTGACGGTGTCCTGGCCAGGTTCGGCCAGGCAGCGGATGCCAGCCGGGCCTATCTGTTCGCCTTCCACGCGGATGACGCTGGCCGCCCGGTTGCCAGCCAGCGATTCGAGTGGGTGGCGGCGGGGATCGAGCCGCAGATCGACAACCCCAGACTCCAGAATCTCCCCCGGTCCGAGGGCGGCTTCCTGCGGTGGGCGGAGCTATTGGAAAGGCGCACGGCGTTTGCCGGCCGGATCGAGGACTTCAGCCCGCAAGAACAGGCATTGCTGCAGGGGGAGGCGATCCGCTCGCTGCTGCTGGTGCCCATCTTTGTTGAAGGTGCCTGCTGGGGCTTCATCGGCTTTGACGACTGCGTCGAGGGTCGGCTGTGGTCGGAGGGAGAGATCGATGCGTTGAAGGCGGCGGCCAGCGGACTGGGCGCAGCCATCCTGCGCCAGCGGGTCGACGCCTCGCTGCACCGGCTGCGGGCCTTCAACGAAGAACTGCTGCTCAACATGGCCGAGGGCATTGTCGTCGATGATGCCGAGGGCCGCGTCATCTATGCCAACCCCGCCGCCATACGCATGCTGGGCTATGCCCAGGAGGAGTTGCTGGGCCTGCACTGGTCGGACTACATCCCGGCCGACCAGCACGACAAAGTTCGTGCGGCGATCACTCGGAGAGGCAGGGGCGAGTCCGACACATACGAGATCGATATCATGCGCAAGGGGGGGGTGCGCTTCCCCGTGCTGGTGGGCGGAGTTCCGCGCTTCGACGGAAACGCCTTCGCCGGGACGATGGCAGTCTTCTCCGATATCGGCGATCGAAAGCTGGCCGAAGAGACACTCGCCCAGCGGGCTCGTGAGCTGACGGCGCTCTACGAGATCTCCCTGGAGATCGCGGGCCAGCGTGAGGTGTCCGATCTGCTTCAGTTGATTGTCGCCCGGGCCACAGATCTGATGGGCGCGCCGTTTGGCGGGCTGTACCTGATGCGACCCGATGGCCAGTCGCTGGAAATGGTCGTGGCGCTCGGGCTGGAGGGCATCCGCGGCAAGGTGCTCCAGTTGGGGGAGGGCCTTTCCGGCCGGGTGGCCGTCTCGGGCGAGCCGATGATGGTCGCCGACTATGCGCGCTGGGAGGGCCGGGCCTCGATCTACGACGACCTGCCCGTGCAGCGGGTCCTGGCTGTGCCGATGAAGCATGGCGGGCGCGTTATCGGCGTGATCAACGTTACCGACCGGGTATCGACGGAGCTGTTCACGGACGACCAGGTGCGGCTGGTGAGCCTGTTCGCCGACCAGGCGGCGATTGCCGTGGTAAATGCACGCTTGCTGGAAAGCGAGCAGAGGCGCAGCGCCGAGCTGGCGAGATCGAAGGGACTGATGGCTGCCCTGAGCCAGGTGGCGGCTCAGATCGAGCGCACCTATGACCCGGAGCAGGTGCTGCTGACCTTGGCGCGCGAGGTGCGAAGTGTTGGGCTGAACTACTGGCTGGGGTTCACCGACGCCGAGAGCGATGGGATCATCGTGCGCTATAGCTCCCTGGAGTCCGCGCTGCTGCGCCGGCTGCAGAAGATCGTCGGCACGCCCGCCAGCGGCCTGGTCGTGCGCCGGCGGCGAGCGGCGTTCTTCGACCAGGTCGTGCTGAACCGCCAGCCAGTCATGCTGACGGCCCGGGAAATGCTGCGCGGCATGGCGCCACAGCTGCCCAGGCTGGCACAAGACCACGTGCTGGAGCTGTGCGAGGCCGCACGCGACACCAAGGTGGTCTGTCTCCCGCTGGTAGTCGGGGACCAGGCGCTCGGCGTGCTCTCGATGTGGGGGCAGAGCATCGGCGACGAGGACCTGACTCCCTACAGCGTGTTTGCCAGCCAGCTGGCGAGCGCGGTCGAGAAGGCCAGCCTGCTCGACGAGACCCGTCGCCGCGCTTCGTATCTGGAGGCGATCACCCGGGCGGCCTCGGCACTGCGCGTCGCCAGTAGTCGGGACCAGATGCAGGCGATCGTGATCGATCAATTGCTCAGCCTGTTGCAGGCCGACGGGGTGTGTGTGGCGATGCTCGATCCCAAGCACGAATACCTGGTCTACGAGGCGGCCTGTGGACGCTGGTCTGGCCTGGCGGGCAAACGGCACCGAGCAGACCAGGGAACCGCCGGAAGGGTGATCGGGAGCGGGGACTCCATTGTGCGCGAGGAGGGCCAGCCGGTTGCGGCCGATGATCCGGCCCCGCTACGCAAAGCACACTCGCTGGCCTGTGTTCCCCTGGGCGTGGAGACCCTTCGGATGGGGTGCCTGGTGGTGGGCCGTGAGCGGCCAATCCAGCCCGAGGACCTGCGCCTGCTGACGGCGGTCGCCGAGATGGCCGCGAATGCCATCCACCGGGCGGGCCTGATGGAGACGTTGGAGGCGCACGTTGCCGACCGTACGCGCGAACTCAAGGCGGCTAATGCCCGCCTGCGTGAACTGGACTCCCTCAAGAGCGAGTTCGTCACCAATGTCTCGCACGAACTGCGCACGCCTATCACCAACATCCTGCTCTACCTGGATCTGGTCGACCAGCCGCTCGAGAACCAACGTCGTTCGGAGTACATCTCGATCCTGAAGAAGGAATCCGAACGGCTGGGACGGCTGATCGAGGACCTGCTGACGCTCTCGCGCATTGAGCGCGGGGTGCTGCCGCTGGACTTCCAACCGCATGCGCTGGATCCCCTGATCGCTGAAGTGATTGCGGCCCATGAGGCGCGTGCCCAGGCCAAGGGAGTCCAGCTAACACACGAACTCAACCCGACGCTGCCGGTGGTGCTGGTCAGCCGCGAGCAGATCCAGCAGGTGTTCACCAACCTGCTGGGCAACGCCATCGCCTATACCCCGTCCGGCGGACAGGTCGCCATGTGCAGCGAGATCTGGCTCGAAGATGGGCGGGCGCAGGTTGTGGTGCGGGTGCACAATGACGGGCCGCCGATCCCGGCCGAGGACCTGCAGCGCATATTCGAACGCTTCTTCCGTGGGCGGACGGCACAGCAGACAGGCGAGCCGGGGACCGGCCTGGGGCTGCCGATCTCGCGCGAGATCGTCGAGCGTCACGGGGGGCGGATCGAGGTCGCCAGCAACGAAGCCGCGGGCACGGTCTTCAGCGTGTGGCTGCCAACGGACGGACACGCCGAGTAAGTCCCCGTTGGGCGACGCCCCCAGGGATGCCGACCGGGCCAGGGGCGCCGGGGCAGCCAGAGCGGGCCCCCTGCCATCCCAAATCCCAGTTGCCTCCTGCGGCGGGACATGTCCGCCGGGTACTCCAGGACTACATCCGCAGCAGCCTTGCCGTAGGCGCTGGGCATCCCTATAATGGATCGATTGCGGGGGAATCCTCTCGGTTTGCCCACGAACTGGCGGGCGTCAGGCCTGCCTGGATCCGATCTAAGGACAAGTCTCGATGAATCGCAGCAGGCTCACACGCAGGCGGGGCTCCACTGTGCGCTTGGCGTCCTGGCTGGCGCTTTGTCTGCTGGCGGCGCCGCTGCCTGCCCTGGCTGCGGGCGACCATCCAGCGCCGCCGGTCGCGGCGCCGGTGGAAGGACCGGCCGGGCGACGCAACGCTGCTCCGCCGGCGGATTCGCCCCCCACAGTGACGCTCGGTGTCCCGGGCGAGGCTCCACTGGGTTCGGATGTCAGCTTCACCGTCACCTTCGACAACAACGACCCATCCGATGTCGGCTTTGGCCCGGTGCTGGACATCGTCCTGGACACGACCGGTGCCGATGGCGATGACGGGCTGGGGACGACCTCCATCTCTGCCACCTACGCCGGCATCCCGTTCACAACCGGCGGGGCCAACCCGACGATGTGGGTGCGGACATTCAACGGCGCCGGCCAGGCCACGCATCCGCTGTTCCGGGACAACACGGGCGCCTTCATCACGGTCAACGGCACACCGGGCGACACGCTGGTCGTGCTGCGCCTGCCCTTCGGCAGCTTTGCTCCCGATCAGCCGCCGGCGACGGTCGAGATGACCGTGAACATGGGCACCTTCGCCGACGTCGGCGTTCCGCTCGAGGTCCAGGCGCGCGGCGGGTACCAGTTCGGCTACACCCCGCTCGACGACTGGTGCTGCGGCGACGCCGCCTGGCCGGATGCCGTCAGCGGCTGGACGAGCGACAGCGTCACCCCGACGCTGCTCACCTTATCGAAGGCCTACTCCGGCCCGGAGGACGAGACCGCCACCGGACCCAACTTCCCGCGCCAGTACACGGTCAACGTCGGGATCGCACCGGGACAGAGCGTGACCAGCCTGCAGGTGACGGACTTTGTGCCGGACAATATGCAGTACGACGGGCTGGTTGGTTCGGCGCCGGCCGGAGCGGCTTGCACCCCGCCAGCAGCGGGGCCGGGCGGCACGCTCACCTGCACCTGGCCGGCGCCGGTCTCCAACAGCGCCAGCCTGACCTTTGCCTTCTACATCCCGCTCGATGACGCCGGCGGCAGTCGCGTGCTCGATC
>JBFYRF010000156.1:0-42841 GCA_041302385.1 Anaerolineales bacterium
CCTGACCGCCTGGCCACCTCGGCCATGGTAGCCCGCAAACTGTCCGATGCCGCCGGGGCGCACGCCCGGATCGAGACTCCGACCGATCGGCGGGCGGCGCTGGAGGGCGCCGACTATGTCATCTGCTTAATCCAGGTCGGCGGCTACCGGCCGGCGACCGTAGTCGATTTTGAGGTCCCCAAGAAGTACGGCCTGCGCCAGACCATCAGCGACACCCTGGGGGTTGGTGGGATCATGCGCGGCCTGCGCACGATCCCTGTGTTGCAGGGAATCTGCCGGGACATCGAGCACGTCGCGCCGGATGCGCTGCTGCTGAACCACGTCAACCCGATGGCGATCAAGTGTTGGGCGCTTCACCGATCGACCCCGGTGCGCACGCTCGGCATCTGTCACAGCGTTCAGGGAACGGCCGGGCAGCTGGCCAAGGCCATGGGGATACCCGAGGCAGAGCTCAACTACATCTGTGCCGGTATCAACCACATGGCGTTTTACCTGAAGCTCGAGCATCAGGGTCAGGACGCCTACCCGTTGCTGCGGGCGGTGATCCAGGAAGGACGCGTGCCGGAAACCGATCGGGTTCGTTACGAGATGTTCACCAGGCTCGGCTACTTCGTCACCGAGTCGAGCGAGCACTTCAGCGAGTATGTCCCCTGGTTCATCAAGCGCGATCGACCGGAGCTGATTGAGCGCTTCAACATCCCCCTCGATGAGTACCTCCACCGCTGCGAAGACCAGATCGCTCGCTGGGACGGCATGCAGGCCGAACTCGAGGCGGCCGCCTCGCTGGAGATCCAGCGCAGCGGCGAGTACGCCCCACTGGTGATCCACAGCTTGGAGACGGGGCAGCTGCGGGTCGTCTATGGCAACGTTCCCAACCACGGCTTGATCGACAACCTGCCCCGCGAGTGTTGTGTTGAAGTGCCTTGCGTGGTCGATCGCTCTGGCGTTCAGCCGGTCCGGATCGGGCCCTTGCCGCCGCACCTGGCGGCGCTCATGCAGACCAACCTCAACGTCCAGGCGCTGGCCGTTGAGGCCGCGCTTACCCAGCGGCGGGATCACATCTACCACGCCGCCATGCTTGATCCCCACACGGCGGCGGAGCTCGATCTTGATCAAATTGTGGCGCTGGTCGATGATCTGCTGGCGGCTCACGCGGAGTGGCTGCCGGAATACCACTGAAACGACCAGCCGCCGAAGCGTGAGGGACGGCTGCGGATCATCCGCTGACGCCCTGGGTGGGCGGCCGATCGAGGTTGGATGCCCTGCGAGCAGGAGATGGGAGAGAGAGCTTGACAACACCGAGCTACACCCCGCTGCGCCATCTGGTGGATAGTCTGCCCGTCGCCTCCAGCCACGAGCACCTGCTCCCGGACGATCGCCAGCAGGAGCTGACACTCGACTCGCTGCTGTTCAACTCGTACGTCAAGATGCTCGACATCCGGCCAGGTGAGACGGCAGACGCGAGGGCCGCCTTCCTGGACACATGCCGGCAGAACGGGTTGTTCGGTTGGCTCGAGAGAGCGATCCTCGAGATCTACCAGGTGGAGGGTCTGTTGAGTCCGGCGAACTGGGAGGAGGTCTCAAGCCGGATCGCTTCCCGGCACGCGGAGAAGTACGCCCATATCGACATTCTCCGCCATACGGCGCGCTACCGTCGGGCGATCCAAGACGCGTACTGGGCGTACGGCACTGACAACGGCCATCCTGAAATCCTGTCCGCCACAATGCGAACCGATATGTTTCTCTCCGTGTTCCACCCGGATCTTGTCGATCATGACGGCAATTCCCCCTTCCACCACTTTCCGCACGCTCCGCAAGCCGACTTCAGGGATTACCTGGCGTTTCTCGAGGAGTTGTTCACGGGCTGGCGAGCAAGCGGTGCAGTCGCGTTGAAGTGTGCCATCGCCTACGAGCGATCGCTCGGCTTCGGGGATGCCACGGAGCAGGACGCGGCGCGGGTGTTTCTGCGCGAGCCGGGGCTGGTGAGCCCAGCGGAACGCAAGCTGTATGGGGACTTCTTGTTCCACTGGTTCTGCGATCTGTCGGAGAAGCTGGGGGTCCCATTCCAGGTGCACGCGGGCATCGGCAAGCTGGGCGGATCGGCACCGATGCTGCTCGAGCCGTCGCTGGCCAGGCACCCGAAGACGCGTTTCGTGCTGTTCCACATCGGCTACCCCTGGTATGACGCCGTGGCAGGGCTGGCCCACAGCTACGCCAACGTGGTTGTGGACCTGGTGTGGATCCCGCTGCTGACGGTCTCCGGCGCGGCGGGCGCGCTGCATGAACTGCTCGATGTGGCCCGCTCGAACGAGCGCATCTGCTGGGGCGGGGATGCGCGCACGGCCGAAGAGGCCTTCGGCGCGCTGCTGGCGTGGAGGCATGTCGTCGCTCAGGTGCTTGCCGAGAAGGTCGATGCGGGGTACCTGGCGCGCCCGCAGGCGGAGCGCCTGGCGCACAAGCTGCTGTATGCCAACGTCGAGAAGCTCTACGGTCTGAAGGCTGACTGACTGCCCAGGCCGCCTGGCGTCGCACCATCGGCGGCGCACTCCCGGGGATCGTGCCCCATCCCCCCCTCGAGGCGAATGAATGAACAATCGTGAGCGCACGCTGGCGGTGCTCAACTACGAGCCGCATGATGGTCTCCCCGTGGTGCATTTTGGCTACTGGCGCGAGACATTGCAGCGCTGGACCCATGAAGGGCACATCACCGAGGAGGAGCGTCGAGGCTGGCAGGACGGGAACGAGTTTGACCACGCCGTCTCGGGACGGCTGGGGTTCGACTTCAACTGGTACACGCTCTTCCAGTGGGAGTGGCGTCTGTACCCCCGCCTGGAGAAGCAGGTGATCGAGGAGCTCCCGGATGGCGGACGCAAGGTGATCAACGAAGACGGCGTGATCGTCATCGAGAAGACGGGCATTACCTCGATCTCGACGGAAATCGACCATACGTTGCGCGATCGGGCAAGCTGGGAGCAAGTCTTCAAGCCCCGGCTCCAGTTCAGCCCCGAACGGGTCCGCGTCGCTCGTGCCAATATGGGCGAGCACTCCGTACGCCTGGCGGAGGACTACGCAGGCGGGATCGACCTGCTGCGGCGCCATGTCAGCCAGAATCCGGTGGCGCTGCACTGCGGCAGCCTGCTGGGGATCATTCGCGATTGGTTGGGACTGATGGGCCTGTCCTACCTGATGGCGGATGACCCGGAGTTGCTCTACGAGATGATCGACACGGTGGCCGAACTCCACTTCCAGGGCGTGAGCGCGGCGCTGGCCACCGGCGCCCAGTTCGACTACGCCATGTTCTGGGAGGACATGGCTTACAAGGGTGGGCCGCTGGTCAACCCGGGGTTGTTCCGCGACAAACTCGCCCCACACTACAAACGCATCACGGACGTGCTGACGCAGTACGGCATCACGATCGTCTCGCTGGATTGCGACGGGTTGATTGACAAGCTGATCCCGATCTGGCTTGCGAATGGGGTCAACACGATGTTCCCGATCGAAGTCGGGACCTGGAACGCCAGCATTGCCCCCTGGCGCGAGCGATTTGGGCGGGATGTGCGCGGGGTTGGGGGCGTCGACAAGCGGATCTTCGGCAAGGACCGCGCCGCGGTCGATGCAGAGATCGAACGGCAGCGGGCGTTGGTGGCGCTGGGCGGATACATCCCGTGTCCGGATCACCGTATCCCCGGGGACGCCAAGTGGGAGCTCGTCCAGTACTACTGTGATCGCCTGCGCGCCGTCTTCGGATGAGTGAGTTCATGGGCCGGCCGGACTCGGGCTCGCCATCCGGAAGCGGCTTAGCAGGAGGCGGGCTATCCGCCGGGGAGGCGGATGCCGGCCACCAGGGAGTGACGATCCCTGGGTCTTGACGGGCATCGGATGTGTGCTATACTGGGTTTACCGGTTATATAAACGGTTATACAACCTAATTGGTCAGTTTGTCCTTCGAGCCCTCGGGCGAGAGGGCGCGGCGTGGGTCTTCTGGTGGGCATGGATTGCTGGGCGTCTGAGGTCTCCATTTCTGGTGTCGGGTGCGAATGGATATGGCGGTTGAGCGTCCTCGGCCCTGGGCCGAAAAGCGCAACGAGGAGAAGAAGTGCCCGACTGAGCGAAAGGAGGCGAGCTTTCGACGAAACGCCTGAGGTCTTGTGCAGATCGGAAGCATCGAGAGAGCGACAAGGCACCATGACGAAGGATCACCCCAGCCTGCACTCGATACGAGGAGGAACACCATGCGCCAACTAGTACGGATTGGTATCGCCGGATTGATGGTGGCAGGATTGCTGCTGGCAGCTTGCCAACCCGCCCCGGCCCCTGCGGAGCCCACCGAGGCTCCTGCACCTGAAGCCCCCGCGCCGGTCGCGCCCACCGAAGCTCCCCCGCCGGAGCCGGTTGAATTGCTCTTCTGGGACAGCTGGGAGGAATCCGGCAGCTCCGCCGCCTTCGACCAGCTGATCGCCAACTACCAGGCTGCCAATCCGAATGTCACCATTACCCGGGAGTTTCAGAACTTCGAAGACCTGAAGACGCTGCTCAAGACCGCTCTCGCTTCGGGCACGGGCCCGGACATGGCGGCCTACGGTGTGGGCGGTGGCTTCATGGGCCCGCTCGTGGAGGCCGATGTCCTGCTGCCGGTGGATCAGTACGTCGATCAGTACGGCTGGCGGGATCGCATCTACCCGTGGGTGTGGGAGCAGTCCACCTTTGATGGCAAGGTCTACGGCATTGGCCATGAACTCGAGATGATTGGCGTGTACTACAACAAGAGCATCTTCGAGGAGCTCGGGGTCACCCCGCCGACGACTTTCGAGGAGTTCACGGCCATCGCCGACACAGCCAAGGCTGCGGGGTACATCCCGATCTGCTTCGCCAACAAGCCCGGCTGGCCTGCCTTCCACATGTTCAGCATGTTCTCCAACAACATCGTAGCCAAGGACAAGCTGGGCGACATGATCTTCGGGGATACCAGCTGGGATGACCCGGACATCGTGCGTTCCATCCAGATGCCCTTCGTCGAGATGAACGCTGCCGGATACTTCATCCCCAGCCCGAACTCGCTGGAGTACACCGAAGGCAACGACCTGTACTACACGGGCAAGTGCGCCATGCACATGACCGGAATGTGGCTGCTCAGCGACATCCTGTCGAAGTCCCAGGGCTTTGAGACCGGGTTCTTCGCCTTCCCGTCGATCGACGGCAAGGTCGCAATGCCTCCGGGAGGCATGGGCTCGGGCGTGATGATCTCCAAGGCGACCGCCCATCCCGATGAAGCGGCTGCCTTCATGGACTATCTGTTCTCCGAGGAAGCTGCCAGGATCTGGTATGAGACCGGCAAGGTCATCCCGCCAGTCAACGTCGATCCGACGGCCTTTGAGATGGAGGACCTGTTCCGCTTCTTCGCCACAACGATCCGAGGCGCTTCCACGGGTGAAGGCGAGGGCCTGGGCTACAATATCGACGTCCTGACTCCGCCGGAGTTCAACACCCAGATGAAGGACGGCTTCCAGGCGGTCCTGGAAGGCGCGCTCACTCCGGAAGACCAGGCCACGGCGCTGCAAGCTGCCAAGGAAGCTGCGGCACAGTAGGCCAGGAGAGAGGAACGATTCAGCGTTCGCCGATTCGGCGGACGGCACAAGATCGTTAGCCAGTCAGTCTGGCCCCCAGGGTGCGGGGGATTGTCCGGAAGCCTGGTGGGAACGGGCGATCGGCAACAAGCCTCATGCCCTGGGGGCCAGCTGGATAGATTGAGATCGCCGACTCGCCTCGAAGGGGATGCGGACGAGCGGGCGACAAGCCGACGAGGCGTGGACGATATCGATGTGCCAGTCTGGTGGTCTGTGGGATAGGTCGGGCGCCTTATGAGTAGTGTCGGTCGGGGCGACAAGAAGCTGCCTGCGCTGGCCTTCAATCGGCTCGGGCCCAAGGCCACACCCTGGGCGTTCCTGGCAATCCCCCTGATCTTCTATGTCGTCTTCTTCATTGTCCCCTTCATTCAGTCGTTGATGATCAGCCTGACCGACTGGGACGGCGTGCGGCAGGTTCGCAACTTCGTGGGCCTGGAGAACTACGCCCGCATGCTGGCGGATCCATTGGTTCACGTTGCCGTGAGACACAACCTGATCTGGATCGTCATCGGCACACTCAGCCCGATCATAATCAGCCTCTTCCTGGGCATGCTGCTGTGGCCCTCGACGCGTGGCTCGAACCTGTTCCAGGCGGCGTTCTTCATGCCCCAGATTCTCTCCACCGTCGTCGTCGCCGCAATCTGGGCCAAGGTCTATCATCCCCTCATCGGGCTCCTCAACCAGGGCCTGGCGATGGTGGGCCTCGGTCACCTGGGCATCGGATGGCTTGGCAGCATGCAGTACGCGCTGCCTGCGGTCCTGATCGCCGCCATCTGGGCGTACTTCGGCTTCACCCTGGTTGTGATCCTGGCCGGATTGCAGACGGTGGACGTGGACCTGCTGGATGCCGCGAGCATCGATGGCGCCAACAGCCTGCAGAGGTTCTGGAACATCATCCTGCCGCAACTTGCCCCGGTGCTGACGATGATCACGGCCTACACCCTGATCGGTGGGTTTAACGTGTTTGACATCGTCTGGGTGATGACGGCCGGCGGTCCGGCCAACGCCACCGATGTCCTCTCGACGGTCCTGTACAAGCGGGCCTTCATGGAGGACAAGGTGGCCTACGGCACCTCCCTGGCTCTGACTCTCACCGCGCTGTCCTTGATCGCCTCCGGCCTCTTCATCTACTTTCGCGAGAGGGAGAACTGAGCCGTGGTCCGTCCGGGAGCCGCAGGCGCCACGCGCCATTCCCGTCCGCCCAGTGCGCGCCGCCTCGCCCGCAAGGGACTGTCGGCGGCAGCCAAGTATCTGATCCTGATGTTCTTCCTGCTGATCACGCTGGGGCCGGTGTTGTGGGTGTACACCACCGCCTTCCGGTCGGATAGCGAGATCATGGCGGATCCGCTGGGCCTGCCGCAAGAGTGGCGGCTGCAGAACTTCAGCGATGCCTGGCGGGTCGGGAAGTTCGACCGCTACTTCATCAATTCGGTCATCATCGCCGCGCCGGTGGTGCTGGGCGTCGTCGGACTGTCATGCCTGGCCGGATATGCCTTGGCGCGATTCAGGTTCCGGGGGAATCGAGCCATCTTCATGACGTTCCTCGTCGGGCTGATGGTGCCCTTCCAGGCGGTCATGATTCCGTTGTACTTCGACCTGCGGGACTGGGGCATCCTGTCAACCTACTGGGCGGTCATCCTGCCCAGCATTGGACTGGGGCTCCCCTTCGGCATCTTCCTGATGCGGGCGTTCTTCATTGGGATCCCTGTCGAGCTCGGGGATTCCGCCAAGGTGGACGGCTGCAACGAGTTCCAGGTCTTCTGGAAAGTGATGCTGCCGCTGACCATCCCGGCTGCTTCGGCGCTCGGCATCTTCCAATTCATGTGGACCTGGAACTCGTTCCTGATGCCCATGCTGTACTTGCAGCGGGAAGCGCTGCGCACCCTCCCGCTTGGCGTGATGCTGTTCTCGGGCAGGTACAGCACACAGTACGGTTTGTTCTTCGCTGGCGTGACGATTGCCACCCTGCCGGTGGTGATCGCCTACATCTTGCTGCAGCGCCGGGTGACGGCCGGGCTGACCGCCGGGGCTGTCAAGGGGTAGGGCGGGACGGGGATTCGGCGGAGCTCCCTCGACCCTTCTCCGCCGTGTAGGCACGGCCGCCGTGAGGCCGTCGGGCGCCTGACTGGAGATGCGGCATGAACACGCTGGACCTCGAGCTCCGTTACTACCGGTTCTACCCGGGAGACGTGCCCCTGGGCGAGACAAACAAGGCTGTCTCGCTCCAGCCGGACCAGACAGCATTGCTGCTGGTGGATGTGTACCACGCCGCCGAGAAGCCTGAGGGAGCAGACCTCGTCCATCCGCTCTATGAGCAGGCCTGGTGGAAGATCGTCAACGATCGTCTGCCGCCACTGATCCATGCCGCCCGGGCGATGGGCATGCCGGTCATCTATGCCATGAACAGCGCGCCGCGCATCGACCTGCCGCACTCCGCGTTCGGCAAGCGGCTCGAGGAGAGCCTGGGGTTCAGCCCGGAGGCGCACTTCTGCGAGCCGACCGTGGACCCGGCCGAGTATGTGCGGGGAGACCTGGTGCAGTTGGTGATCCCGCAGCAGATCGCGCCTGAGCCCAGCGACTACTACATCCGCAAGCACACCTACAGCGCCTTCTTCGAGACTCGACTGGAGAGCTTGCTGACCAATCTGGGCGTGAAGACCGTGCTGTGCGCCGGCTTTGTGGCGAACTGCTGCCTGCTCTTCTCGCTTGCCGACGCCCTGTTCCGCGGCTTCGAGCCGATCTGCATCCGGGACTGTACTCTCGCGGCGGAGAAGCCCGGCGAGGTCGAGGGGTTCCCCCAGACCGAGTGGACCATCCAATGGATTGAAAGCATCCTCGCCCCGAGCGCACTGGCCGCCGACGTTACCCGCGCCTTGCAGGACTTCCGAGCGGCGAAGGGCTAGGCAGTTGCGCGCGCGAGCCAAGGCTCATCCGGAGAAAAGCCGGCGACCTGCGAGACCGGTCTCCGCTCCAGGTGCGCCGGGCGGCGGGTGGGCCCCGGTGGACCGGGCAGGCGTCGGTCCGAGCGTGCCCGGGGAGCGTGGCAAGCGCGCAGGCGAGGACGGATCGTGATGAGAGAGGAGCGGCGAATGTCGTTGGAGGAACTCGGGGAGGTTGCGTATCAGATCCGGCGCCTCTCGCTGGAAATGATTACATACAGCCGCTGGGGTCATCCGGGAGGCTCACTCTCGCTGGCGGACATCCTGGCCGTGCTCTACTTCCAGGCGATGAGCGTGGACCCGGAGCGGCCGGATTGGGAGCAACGTGATCGGCTGGTGTGCTCAAAGGCACACGGCGCGCCGGCGCTGTATGCTGCGCTCGCCCTGCGCGGTTTCTTTCCAATCGACGAAGTCTACTCCTACTGCGAGCTGGGAGGGCGGCTCGAGGGCCATGTCCATCGCGGGAAACTCCCGGGGATCGAATCGTCTGGCGGCCCGCTTGGGATTGGCCTCTCGGTCGCCGCCGGGATGGCCCTCGGGCTGCGTTTCAAGGAACTGCCTCGCCCGCGTGTCTTCTGCGTGCTGGGAGACGGGGAGTCCAACGAGGGCAATGTATGGGAGGCGGCCATGGCTGCCGCCCACTACCACCTGGACAACCTGATTGCGGTCATTGACTACAACAAGGTGATGGCGAAGGGCTTCACCTGGGACCTGATGGGCGTCGAACCGTTCGCCGACAAGTGGCGCTCGTTTGGCTGGGACGTACTGGAAGTCGACGGGCATAGTCTGACCGGGCTGATCGACGCCTTCCACCAGCTGCGCTGGGTCATTCCGCGCGGGGCGCCCCTGGCGCTGATTGCCCACACGGTGAAGGGCAAGGGAGTCGACCAGGCGGAGTTCAATTACAAGTGGCATACCCACGCCCCGGATCCGGAAACAGCGGATCAGATGCTGCGTACGCTGGCGCGCGCCTACGGGCGACCGGAGCAGGGCTACAGCCGCCTGGGGATGGAGCACAGCAAGGAGACGTTCTATGGCGGCGAATGAGCAGCCTACCCCTCTCGAGATGCGCGAAGCGTTCGGCCGTGCCCTGGTGGACCTCGGCCGGCGGGAACCGCGCATCCGCGTGCTGGACGCCGATCTGTGCACCTCTACCAAGGCCAGCCTGTTTCGGGACCAGTTCCCGGCGCGCTTCGTCCAGCTCGGCATTGCCGAGCAGAACCTGTTCGGCCTGGCGGCGGGGCTGGCGCTCGAGGGGTTCATCCCCTTCCCGTGTACCTTCGCTTCCTTTGCCGCAAGGCGGGGGTTGGATCAGCTGGCGATTTCGATCTGCTACGCCGGGTTGAATGTCAAGGTGCCGGGCTCCTACCCCGGCCTGCCCACCAGCCGGGCCGGCGCCTCACACAACTGCATCGAGGATCTGGCTGTGATGCGCGCACTGCCCAACATGCGCGTGGCGGACCCCGGCGACAACGATGACCTGGTCGCCATCATGCAGGCGGCCGTGGAAACGCCTGGGCCAGTGTACTTCCGAGTGACTCGCCTGACGCTCCCGCCCCTGCCGAGTACCGCCTCGAGCTTCGAGTGGGGGAAGGGGCGAATCGTCCGGCCGGGGAGGGATGTCACGCTCTATGGCACCGGCATGATGACTTCGCTTTGCCTGCGGGCTGCGGAGGAACTTGCCAGCGAATCCGTCGAGGCCGAAGTCGTGCACCTGGCCTCCGTCAAACCCATCGACCGGGAGCTGATCGTCGAGTCGGCCTCCAGGACCGGATGTGGCGTGACCGCCGAGAACGGGACGATCCTGGGTGGCTTCGGCAGTGCCGTGGTTGAGGTCCTTGCCGAGCTGCACCCTGTGCCGGTGCGCCGGATTGGCGTGCAGGATCGCTGGGTGGAGAGCGGCGGAATCGACGAGCTCTTCACACACCATCAGATGCAGCCGGGCGATATCGCTCAAGCCGCGAGGGCCGTGATGCGGATGAAGGGTAAGCGAAGTTGACGGGCGTGGAAAAGCCTACGGCTGACATGCGCGTTGTATTCGCCGAGTACATCCGTACGACCGGGCTACCGCACCTGGGTCCGGAGCTTGCGGGCGATCCCCGCCTGTTGGGCAAGAGGCTCGGCCTGCTCAATGGCTCCTCATGGGTCTCGTTCTGGTCCAACTACTTCGCCCGGCAGTATCTCGCGGGGGTCCAGCTGGTGAATGCGGGGAACGATGCGGTGCAGCTCAACTTCATGGCGGCCCACGCGCGAGGTGAGCCGGTCCCGCCCGCGGCGAACATCGAGGCGTTTGTGCGCTACGCGCATGACCTGGAGGGTCTGGGCGAGGTGGACGCCATCCTGATCACGTGCTCCACGATGAACCGTGCCTACACCGCCGTACAGGAAGCACTGGCGGACAAGGCCCTCCCGGTGCTGCAAATCGATGCCCCGATGATGGAGCGCGCTGTCGAGCACGGCGGGCCCGTGCTGGTGCTGGCGACGCATGGGCCGACGGTGAAGAGCACCAGTGACCTCCTGGACGAGACTGCGCGCGCCCGAGCCAAGATGATCGAAACGGTGGAAGTGAGTCTCCCGGCGGCCTGGGAGCATCTAGCCCGGGGCGACGTCAGTCACCACAACGACGTGCTCGCCGATGCAATCCGTGAACAATGCCAACTTCGGCCGATCGGCTGTGTCGTCCTGGCGCAGCTCTCCATGGCGCTCTTCTCGCTCTCATTCACCGACCCGCTGAAGGAGTTTGGGATACCGGTGTGGACATCGGCGGAGTGCGGATTCCAACGCGTGCGCGAGGTCCTGCTCAAGCGGGAGAACCTGTCAGGCCAGACCGTCGCCAGGCGATCGCCAGGCGGGCAGGGATGATCGGTTCGGCCAGTGGGCGCCTCCCTGTTTTTCCCATACGTTTCGGGGCGACCAGCCTCCCGGAAGGGGTTGCAGTCCGCATGCCTCTTCGAACCCTGGGAGCCACAGTCCAGCGGGAGCGAATCCGGCCCCGTCCGCTGCGGTCGGGTACCGCGCGAGATGGAAGGTGGCTGGAGTGAAGCAGGGGGAGGGTCGGTTCCGCGGCAAGGTCGTGCTGATCACCGGCGCCAGTCGAGGCATCGGCGAAGCGATTGCCCTGCGCTTTGCCAGGGAGGGCGCCGATCTTGTGCTGTGCGCCGATGAGGATCGCGTGGTCGACGTGGCTCAAGCTGCCCGTGAGATGGGGGCGAGCGTTCTCGAGCAGGTATTTGACGTCGCGGACCGGCTGCAAGTCGAACGGGCCTTTGAGGCCGCCCACCAGAAGTACGGCCAACTCGATATCTCCGTTCACAATGCCGGCATAATCAGGATCTCCAGGTTGGCCGAGCTTGCGGAAGAGGAGTGGGGCAGGGTTCTCGATGTCAACTGCAAGGGAGTCTTCCTATGCTGCCAGGCGGCAGCCCGGCGAATGATCCCGCGCCAGCAGGGACGGATCATCAACGCCGCTTCAGGGCAGGCGGTCCAGGCGCGGGCGTTTACGCCCCACTACGCCGCCAGCAAAGCTGGTGTGGTCGCCATCACCCAGAGCCTGGCGCTGGAGCTTGCGCCGCACGGGATTACGGTCAATGCCTACTGTCCGGGCGTGATCGAGACGGAGATGTGGAGCTACAACGAACAGGAATGGGGCCAGCGGATCGGAGGGCTTCCGCCCGGCGAGTTCTACCGCGAAGTTGTGGGCCGAATCCCGCTCGGACGGGCCGGTGAGCCTGGTGACGTGGCAGGGTTGGTCGCCTTTCTTGCATCTGACGATGCCGCCTACATCACGGGACAGGCGATCCATGTCAATGGCGGAACCATCCTGCGTTAGCCGACGAGCCCTGCGCGCGCAGCCGGGGCGAATCGATGCGGCGCGGAAGAAGGCTGGTTCCTGAAACGAGGCTTGCGGCAAACCCGCCTGGCGTACATGGCAGCCGCAGGTCCCCTCGGGCTGTTCGGCGTGAGAGCCTGCTGCTCCGAGTGAAGCAGAAGTCGCGAGGCGGTGTGGGTGCATGACAGGCTCGCGACCGCACGTGGATAGCAGCGACAAGAGCAACCCGGCGTCCGGCTGGCCGCACATGGGCGCGGAGCGGCAGAACGCTGGGGTGAGACCAAGGCGAGGGACTGCGCCGGATCATGCGCCTGCTGAAGAACCTGCCGTTTGTGGCGGTCAGCGTCGGCCACTTCGTGGTCGACGCCTTGAATGGTCTGCCTGCAATCCTGCTGGCGGTGTTCAGCGTTCCGTTCGGGTTGACGAATGCGGCGGTTGGGCTTCTGGCAACGAGCTACGGCCTCGCCGGCGCACTCCTCCAACCGATCTTCGGCGTAGCTTCCGATCGGTATGGGGGAAAGTGGCTGTCAGTCGGAGGTTTGCTGTGGCTCGGGGCGTTCTTTGCCCTGGTCAGCGTGGCTCCGGGTGAGACGGCCCTGGTCTTCCTGCTGATGGCCGGACTTGGATCGGGCGCCTTCCATCCTGCTGGAACGATGGACGCGGCGGATATCGGGCGGCGAGATCTGGCTGGGAAGGCAGCGACGGGAGCGGCGCTCTTCTTCCTCTTTGGACAGATCGGAAGCGCCGTTGGGCCGGCGGCGGGAGGCGCACTCATTGATCGAGTTGGAACTACCGGCATCCTCCTGCTGGCTGCCTTGTGCCTGCCTGCGGCACTGCTCACGCTGTTGGCCCGCCGTGGGTGTGAGGCATCGACCTTCCCTCACTCCGAGCGGCGAAACGATACCCTGCGAGACACCCTCACAAGCCTTCTGCAATTGGAGTTTGGCCTGATCCTGGTCATGGCCATCCTCCGCTTCTGGGTCCAGGCGTCGACGCAAGCCTTTCTCCCGAAGCTGCTTATGGAGCAGGGGTTTTCCTCGACCGCCTACGGGGCGCTGGCTGGCCTGTTCATGCTGGGCGGAGCTGCGGGCGGCATTGCAGGTGGGGTTCTCGGCGATCGGATCGGGAGCTTCCCGATCATGCTCGGGGCAACCGCCCTGAGCGTGCTGCCGTTCTATTTGCTCCCGGTGACCTCCGGGCCATTCTTGCCCATGCTGATCGTCGTGGCCGGGATGCTATGTGTCGCTCCCCACAGCATCCAGGTGACGATGGCGCAGAACGCCCTCCCTGGACGCAGCGGGCTGGCTTCCGGGATGATCCTGGGGTCCATGTTCACGTTGGGAGGAATCGGTGTCTTCCTCACCGGATTGGCTGCGGATCAGCGTGGACTGACCGCAGTTCTCCAGGCGAATGCCCTGCTGTGCGCTCTCGGTGCAGGGATCGGTATGGCCCTGTGGCTACATGTGAACCGAAGGAACCGACAGAGTCTGACCGGCAAGGGCGCGTTGCGGCGGTCAAAGACGCGGATCGCCTGACGGCAGGCGGGACACCGCGTTCGGGAGGCGTGTGAACATGCTTGCCGGCAGGCGCCACTCAGATCTCTGCTGGCCGGCAATATGTCTGAAGCGAGGCTGGCACGGCATGCTTGGAAACGCACGGGTTCGGTCGCGCCCGTAGCCTTGGGTGCGGAAGCCCGGGTCCAGTGCCCGGAGAACGACAAGACGACGTTGAAAGGGAGGCATGGAGCCCATGGAGCACAAGTCCTATTTCCATCGCGTGGCGGCGCAAACGCCGACGCAGTTCTGGGTCAATAACCCAACTCGGGAGGAAGCGGATCTTGCCCTGGCGGCCGGAGCGCTGGGGTGCACGACCAACCCATCCTACTGCCAGAAAATGATTGACCACCCCGTCGATGGGCCCTACGCGAGCGCTCTTCTCGACGAGGCGGTACGGGAGTCTCGCACCGACAGCGAGGCCCAGGCGATCTTGCAGCGCAAGCTGGTTCGAGGGATCGCCGAGAAGTTCCGCCCCTTGTATGAACGCACCCGGGGAAAGCACGGGTATGTCAGCATCCAGGGAGATCCAATCCACGAGCATGATCCCCAGCAGATCCTCGAGGAAGGCCTGACGAACCGGGAACTGGGGGAGAATGTGTGCATTAAGGTTCCGGTCACCCGTCCCGGCCTCAAGGCGATCGAGGGATTCGTCCGGCAGAACGTCCCGGTCAACTCCACCGAGATCTTCGCCGTGGTGCAGGCCACTGCGTTGTGTGAGTTGTACACACGCGCGTGCGAGAAGGCGCGGCGTCATCCCCGAATGTACCTGTCGCACATCGCGGGAATCTATGACGACTTCCTGAAGCAGTATGTCGAAGAGCATCGAATCGATATTCCTTCCGATGTGCTGTGGCAGGGCGGGTTGGCGATTGCCCGCAAGGTGTACAGCCTTGTGCAGGAGCGGGGATACAAGGTGACCTTCATCGGAGGGGGCGCCCGCGGGCTTCATCACTTCACCGAGATGGTCGGCGGGGACCTGGTCGTCACGATCAACTGGGTCGGCACAGCCGATCGACTGCTCGAGCAGGACCCGCCCGTCGTCTACCGCGTCTTCAACCCGGTTCCGAAGCAGGTGATTGACGAGCTCAATGCCAAGCTGCCGGACTTCCGTCGAGGCTACATTGCCCGGGGATTGAGCATTGACGAATTCGGTGAGTTTGGCCCGGTTGAACTCTTCCGGAGTTCCTTTGTGAAGAGCTGGCAGCGAGTGCTCAAACTGGCGGCAGAGCGCCGGGTGGCACTGGCGCGCGCGCAGCAGGGGTCTTGAATTCCGCCGAGCCTCCCCTGTCGAGGTGGGGTCGGCACTCAGACTGAGTGTGGAGAGAATCGCCCGTGGACGAGGTACTGCAGAGCATTCAGGATGCCGTGGTTGAGGGACAGGCGAGGGCTGTCGAGAACGGGGTCACGGCCGCGCTCACAGCGGGTCATCCGCCGCGAGAGATCCTCGAGCAAGGCCTGATCGCGGCTATGACGATTGTGGGGGAGGAGTTCGAGAAGGGGGAGATCTACGTTCCGGAGATGCTGGTGGCGGCGCGCGCCATGCAGGCAGGCCTTACCCTGCTCAAGCCGAGCCTGGTCGAGCAAGGGATCGAGGCGGTGGGGAAGGTTGTGCTGGGCACCGTCCAAGGAGATCTGCACGACATCGGCAAGAATCTGGTGGGGATGATGCTGCAAGGCGCGGGGTACGAGATCATAGATCTCGGCACCGACGTGCCTCCCGAGAAGTTCGCCGAAGCCGTACGCATGCATCGACCGCTCGTGGTGGGCCTCTCGGCGTTGCTGACGACGACGATGGGGAACATGAAGTATGCCATCGAGGCGATCGAAGACGTCGGCCTGCGCGGTCAGGTGAAGATCATCGTCGGGGGCGCACCGCTGACGGATGAGTTTGCCCGCTCGATTGGCGCTGACGGCTACGGCGCCGATGCCAGCCGGGCGGCCGCATTGGCGCGCTCGCTGCTGCAGTCGACCTGAGGTGAACGGCTCGACGCCTCACGTGGTGATCTGGGATCCGGCTCCCACTCCCACGCGCCGCGGGCGCGCCTGAGCCTGGCAGCCGCCGGCGAGCGCGGATGCGCTCCGCCGGAAGGTAGAATCTCCGGCGGAGGCTGCCATGCCGGAGGACAGGCCGACCATCGTCATTGTGGGCGCGGGCTTTGGCGGGTTGCGCGCTGCGCGCCGCCTGCGATCCGCGCCCGTGCGCGTGATCCTGGTCGATCGCCGCAATCACCATCTCTTCCAGCCGCTGCTCTACCAGGTCGCCACGGCCGGCCTTGAGCCGGAGCAGATTGCCAAACCGATTCGTGCCATCCTGCGCGGGCAGCCCAATCTGGAGTTCCGACTTGCCGAAGTCGAGGCAATCGACTTCGAGAAGCGGAACGTCCGCACATCGGCGGGCGAAATTCCGTACGCGTACCTGATCCTCGCCGCAGGTGGGACGACGGACTTCTTCGGCAAGCCCGGAGTCCGTCAACATGGTTTTGGCCTGAAGGACCTGCGCGACGCCGTGGCCATCCGCAATCAGATCCTCTGCGTGTTCGAGGCCGCCGCGCTCGAGGCGGACCCGGCCCGGCGCAAGGCGCTGCTCACTTTCACCGTCGTCGGCGGCGGCCCAACCGGAGTTGAGACCGCCGGGGCCCTCTCGGAACTCGTTCATCTGGTGCTGGCGCGCGACTACCCGGGGCTCGATCTCTCGCAGGTCGAAATCGTCCTGCTCGAGGCAGGTGACCGGCTGCTGCCCGGGATGCCCACCTCGCTGTCGGCGGCAGCCAAGGCAACCCTGGAGCGAAAGCAGGTGAGCGTGCGGCTGGGCGCCGTTGTCGACGACTATGATGGCCAGTCGGTGGTCTTCGCGGGAGGAGAGCGGTTGCCGTGCAGGACGCTCATCTGGGCGGCCGGGGCGCGCGCCGCACCGCTTGCCGATCGGCTTGATCTGCCAACGAGCCGCCAGGGGAGGATCCTTGTGGAACCGACGCTGCAGATTGCGGGGCGGCCGGAGGCCTTCGTCATCGGCGATGCTGCCTACCTCGAAGCGGATGGCCGGCCGCTGCCGATGATGGCCCCCGTAGCGGTTCAGATGGCCGACACCGCAGTCGACAATATCCTGCGTCTGATGCGCGACCTGCCTCCGAACTCCTTCCGCTATCGCAATCCGGGCTCGCTGGCGACGATTGGCCGCAACGCGGCCGTCGCCCATATCCGCGGCATGTCCTTCAAAGGGTTCGCCGCCTGGGTCGTCTGGCTGGTGGTGCACCTGATCCAGCTCATCGGATTTCGCAATCGGCTGTTCGTCCTGACCAACTGGGCTGTCGACTACTTCATGTACGATCGGGCGGTTCGCCTGATCACCTCCGACCCTCAGGACCCGTGCTGACCGGGACTCCCAAAGCACCGCGGCCGCGACCGGTTGTATCTGGGAGCTCTTCTCGTGCGCAGCCGCTGATACTGGAGGCGATCGGGCTGCCGCCTGACAGCTCCTGCGCCAGGGCTGGCAGCCCTACGATTGGGCCGAACCCCTGGCTGCCTCGCTTTCGACCAGCGACTTGAGCTTCCCGAGGTCCGCCTCAGCCTGACGGACGACCGAGCGCCGCATCAGGGGGAGTAGAAGGCTGAGTGGGAAGCGCCGTCCCGATCCCGCCCAGCAGATCACGAGGCGCGTCCCGCCCTCGTCCGGGACCAAGGTCGTTACCACTTCCGCCACTACCCACTCGCCTGAGACGCGTGACCGGTAGCGGCGGTCGGGATCGACTTCCAGCAACTCATCCTGCATCACATATGGGCGGCCACCCTGCAGGTAGTGCAGGCGCGCCAATGCACCCGGTTCGCCCGGCTTCCCCGACAACACCTCGAATCGCTCGAGATCGGTTGTCCAGCGCACCGCCAGTTCCGGATCGAGGATCACCCGGGTCACTGCCTCGGGTGGGGCGGCGATGAAGATCGAAGTCTCGAAGGTGGTCTTGATCATCATCCGGCCTCCTCGCGACCCGCCATGGGGACCTGACGGATTGGGGCCCGCTCTGCTGGGCGCGGCTCATCATCCGTCCGCCGCGCGGGCAGGCGAACAGGCGGCAGACCGTTGCGGCTGTCGGCCGTCGGCGCCCGCCACATTGACTCCGGGCGCCAGGCGGTCATCCCCCCGGAGGGCGGCGTCGGGGACGATGCGCAGCGATCCATCCGCTGCATGCCCGCGGTCCGCAAGTACGCGCTCGTATTCCCTTTCCCATGACGCCAGTCAGGCCTGCTCCATGTGAAGCAACTCGGCGGCCGCGGCCCGGATGCGTTCGACATTCGGCAGAGCCTGGTCTTCCAGGCTCCGGGCGTATGGGATCGTCGTCTGGGTGCAGACCCGCGCGTATCGAAACGGCACCCCGGCCTCCATCACAACCGCCGCGATCTCTCCGGATAGCCCGAAGGTCTCATAATCTTCATCGATGACCAATAAGCAGCCAGTCCGAGATGCCGCTTCACACAGTGCCGCCTTGTCGAGCGGCGCCACCGTTCTCAGGTCCAGCACCGCGGCGGAGATCCCTTCCCCTTCCAGGCCCCTTGCCGCTTCAAGGGCGCGGTGTACCCCGACGCCGACGCTGACCAGCGTCAGATGGCTTCCCTGGCGACGAAGCACGGCCTTGCCGAAGGGGATGGGCTTCCACCTGCCGGGCACAGGCCCACGGGCGCCCTCGGCGGGGACGTCGTAGTGAACCGTCCGACGCCCCCCTGATCCCAGGAACTCCAGGTAGGACTCGGATAGCAGCTTGTGCTCCAGGAAGATGACCGGACTGTCATGCTGCAGGGCGGTGAGCATCAGGCCGCCGGCATCGGCGGGGGTGGAGGGGACGACGACGGCCAGGCCGGGAATGTGCGCCAGCCAGCCCCAGAGTGACTGCTCGTGCTGCCCGCCGTCACCGTACCCGCCACCGCACGGCGCGCGCACGACAACGGGGGCTGTCCACTTGCCGCCCGAGAACGCCTCGACCTTGGCTGCGTGGTTGAGCACGGCGTCCATCGCAACCCCAAGGAAATCGACCATGTACAGCTCGACCACTGGGCGCAGCCCGGCCATCGCCGCCGCAACGCCTGCTCCCAAGAAGGCGCTCTCGCTGATCGGTGTGCCTCGGACACGCGTTGGGCCAAAGCGGACCAATAGATTGCGCCGCATGAGCGGGATGTCTTCGCCGAAGAGTATGATCCGAGGATCCTCTCGCATGGCCTGGGCGAGGGCGCTGTCGATTGCCTCTGAGAAGCGCATCGTCTTCATGCTGCCGCCTCCTGAAGCCCGGCGGCAACCAGGGCCGAGACCTCCTCCTGCAGGTGAGCATCCAGGGCGTGCAGTCTCGCCGCGTCGGTCAGCAACGCATTCCGCGCCCGGGCCAGCGGATCATTCGAGGCCTTCCGCCGGGGATCGCGCAGGACGGCTTGGTTCGAGGCGAAGACGATCCGCAGCCCCGCCAGGCGCGCCCGGAGTGACCCACCGCCAAGGCTCAGGAAGGAGCGAATGAGAGGTCCGGCAATTGCCGGGAGTTCTCGAAGTGGATTGCGAGCGATGCGCAGCAACTGCAGGCCGAGGAAATGACCCTCGAGGTGCACACAGCGGGCATGGAGGAAGGTGGGCCCCTTGCCGGCGCGCGCCCGCTCGATCGCTTCCTGCGCTGCGTGCCAGACCTGTTCAACCTCTAGTCCATCCACCGACACGTAGCGGGCGCCCAGCCCGCGCACCCGGTCGGCCAAACCACCGTGGTCGGAGGGCCCGAGTTGGGTAGTGATGGCCCAGCCATCGTCTTTGCACACGAAGAGCACCGGCAGGCTCCACTCCGCCGCCAGGTGGATCGACTCCATCAGCATGCCCTGGTTGATCGCTCCCTCGCCAAAGAAGGCGACGGCGATGGCTCCCGGGTGTAGAACCTCGGAGGCCAGGGCGAATCCGGTGGCGCTTGGCCCGGCCGCCCCGACGATCCCCGAGCTGGCCGCCAGGTGCTCCTTGGAGAACAAGTGCATGTGGCCGCCTCGGCCGCCGCACAGTCCGTCCTCGCGACCCAGCATCTCGCGCAAGAGCGACACCGGATCGACCCCTCGCATGAGAAAGGCCGCGGTTCCGCGGTGATCCACGGCCATGGCATCCCCCGGAACCAACTGAGAGACGACGCCGGCGAGGATCGCTTCTTCTCCCGTTCCCAGGTGCATCTCGCCGGAGATCAGGCCGTCCTGCCAGAGGCGTGTGATCGCTTCTTCGAACAACCGGCTCTTCAGCATGAGGTGGTAGAGTGACCAGATATCCATTGGCATTGAGCAACCTATCGCGGGACCGGGTGGCGGTCTGGTTTGAGAAGCCTGACCCGAAAGGCTGGAGCGACGAGCAATTGACCGGATGGGCCCCGGTTAAATTCTCGCGCCGGATCACCGCAGGGCAATCCGGCCCAACATCTTCGAGGCGCTGTGCCAGCTGTGAAGCGACGGGCTTGATGGGGATTCATGCGTCGGGCAAGGTCCTCGATGGGATGACCACCGTTCCCATGGCAATCGCGCACAGGGTCTCGCCCGTCTCCGAGACCGCCCAAACCTCACAGGTGCACACCGCCTGACGCTGGGTGTGGCTGACCACCCGGCCGCGCGCGATCAGCCGTTCGCCCCGCGCCGGACGCAAGAAGTTGATCTTATACTCTGCCGTCATGATCGAGGCTCCCAGGACTGAGCCCGCGGCAAAGGAGATCCCCTCGTCAGCCATTGTGCTGACGACTCCCCCATGCACAAAGCCATGCTGTTGGTTGAAGTCTGGACTGAGCGGCAGCGCCAGCTCTGCGCTGCCTGCTGCATATGCCGTCAACCTGGTGCCCAGCCAGCGACTGAAGGGCTGTTCGTCCAGGGCCATTCGGGCAATATCGATGGGAGTCGTCATTCGCCATTCTCCTGCAGGGCTCACCCCCCCTGGGCACAGCTGGGACCGGCCAGCACACGCCGCGGCGCGATCGGCGCCGCGCTTGATAGACTAATGCCTGGGCCGCCGGGGGGCCCAGCGGGGAGTTTGCCCCCGGTAGTCGCGATAGACATCCCCGAAGCGCCGCTCCAACTGCGGCTCCTCGAGCAGGACGGCGTAGGTGTGCAGGGCGAGCCATAGCAAGGCGGCGTACAGCAGGATCCAGGGAGAGCAGAAGAAGATCGCCTCGGCGAACAGGATCAGAAGCACGCCAAGGTACATCGGGTGCCGCACGAAGCGGTAGAGTCCCTCGGCGATGAAGGTCCGCGGGGGCTGGATGGGGATCGGCGTGCCCCTGCCTTTGGTCACGAAAGTGACGGAAACCCAGACGACCATTCCGGCTCCCAGGAGCGCCAGGGCAATCAGGACTCCGATCAAGGGACTCTCCTGGGGCGGCGGCGTGGTCTGAGTAACCTGGAGGATCAGACACGGGATGACGACGATGGCCAGGCCGGGAACCAGGATCATTGCCAGGGCGGTGAGCAGAATGTTCCTCATGCTGCTTCCTCCTCCGGCCCGGGCAGGCCCCCCCCGGCTGCTGGTCACGCATGACGCCATACAGACGAGCCGTTCAGCCTGCGTCGTGGCCGCTCCTGTATTCATTGTCGCGCCGCAAGGTCGTGCGTGAAGTCACCTCCTGAGCGCAGATTTCGAGCGCCCCCCGGTCCGGTGGCGCAATGGGCAGGAGGGGTTGCACCGGGGAATGGCGTGCCGGCGCGCAGGGGGCGCTGCGGGGCGGCAGGCAGGCTCTGGCGCGATAATGGGCATCTCGGCTGAGACCGCGCGGGGGGGTGACCTCCGCCCGGGCCGACGGAGGGTTGGGACGTGAACCGACACCAGATCGTGGCCTCGCTGCTCGTTCTCTCGCTGCTCTGCACTGCCTGTGGGACCGGCGCGCCCAGCGCACTGCCCGAGATGTCCGCCGTGCCTCCAAGTCCGACGACGGCCGCCCGCGCCGGTGCGTCGGAAGTTCCGGTCTTTGCCCCGTACAGCGAACCTGCCCTGCGCGTGGATCCGGCGGTGGTGCACGAGCCGATCGCGGCCGACCTGAGCAATGTGCGTGTGCCGTTCCTGCTGGCCGAAGGCCTGAGGACTCGGCTGGGGGAGACCGGCTTCGTCGTTGCGCCCGGGACGGAGAAGGAGTTCTTCACCCTGTACGAGAAGGCGCGCTACGACAACCAACCCGTCTTTGTCACCAGCGACTCTTTGCTGCACATCTACCATCTGCTCTTCGACAAGGTCCTGCGCACGGCCGAGGTCGAGCACTTCATCCCGTTGCTGGCCGGCTTGAACGAAGCTGTCCTGGCACAGGCCGACGCCCAGTACCAGGAGCTCCAAGGCGGTCCCTGGGAGCAGGCGGCGCTGCGCACGGTTGCTTTCGTCGGGGTGGCCAGCCGGTTGCTCGAGCCGCAGATCCAGGTCCCGGCCTACGCCGACGACCTGGTCGAGAGCGAACTGGGGCTGATTGAATCCGCCGACGGCATCCTGCCCTCGCCGCTCTTCCCGGGCCTCGAGTTCGGCGAGGACTACACCCAGTACATCGCACGCGGTCACTACACGCTCAGCGAGGAGCTGACCCGCTACTTCAAGAGCATGATGTGGTACGGGCGAATGACCTTCCGGCTCAAAGCCAAGGATCCCGAGATGGGCAAGGAAGAAACCCGGTCCGCCCTGCTGCTCGTCCAGGCGCTGAAGGATGCCAGCGTCGACGGCCGACCGGCGATGGATGTCTGGCAGGACCTCTACGCCCCGACAGCGTTCATGGTCGGTCGCTCTGACGATCTGACCGCCGTGCAGTATCTCGACGTGATGGCAAGCGTATATGGACCGCAGGCAGTCATCTCGGATCTGGTCGACGAGTCGAAGCTGCAGGTCTTCATCGACCAGGCGTTCGAGCTTCCGCCGCCCAGAATCCTGGGGCTGGTGATCCAGGATACGGATGAGGTCGAAGCGACAACCAAGGGGCTGCGCTTCATGGGCCAACGTTTCGTGCCGGATGCCTACGTGTTCCGCGAGCTGATCTACCGCAATGTCGGCAGCCAGCAAAACCCGCGCAGTCTCCCGAAAGGCCTCGACCTGTTCGCCGCCATGGGCTCGGCGCGCGCTTACCAGTTGCTGGGCGACATGGGCGACACGGCCTACGAGCGCTACCCCGAGCAGATGCAGAAGATGCAGGCGTGGATGTCCGGCCTCGGGGTCAGCGATTGGACGGAGACGCTCTATAACACCTGGCTCTACACCTTCCACCCGTTGATCGAGGTTCCGGGCGACGGCTACCCCGACTTCATGCGCTCCGAGGCCTGGCTCGACAAGCAGTTGAACACCGTCCTCGGCAGCTGGGCGGAGCTCAAGCATGACACGATCCTGTACGCCAAGCAGGTGTACGCCGAGCTCGGCGGCGGACCGCCACCGCCTGAGCCTGAGCCGCCCAAGGGGTACGTCGAGCCGGTGCCCGGGTTCTACGCCCGCCTGGCGGGGCTGACGGCGATGACTCGCCAAGGCATGCAGAGCCGCGGCCTGCTCAACGAAATCGACGCCGCCAGCCTCGACACGCTTGAAACGCTGGCGACCTCGCTGCAGGCGATGGCCGAGAAGGAGCTGCGCGGCGAGCCGCTCACGGAAGAGGAATACGCCACGATCCGCTTCTACGGCGGCCAGTTGGAGGAGCTGACGATGGCGGCCGCCGACTCGGATATGGAAGACCCCTACGCTCGCCGGTTCATGGAGGAAGAGCCGCAAGCCGCCGTGATCGCCGATGTGGCCACCGATCCCAATCCTCCCGGAAGGGTGCTCGAAGAGGCGGTCGGGCGCGTCAACCCGATCTACGTCGTCGTCCCGATCGTCGCAGAGGATGGCAGCAGCTACCTGCAGGTCGCCAAGGGCGGCGTGTTCTCCTACTACGAATTCCCCTGGCCGATCGCGGATCGACTGACCGACGAGAAGTGGCGCGGCATGCTTGAGGCAGGCAGCGCGCCGCCACCGCCGGAATGGACGTCGAGCTTTCTGGTGAGCGAGACCGAATACGATAGCCTGAGCCGGGGCGTGGCGCGTTACCAGGACTCGGTCACCGAGGCCTACTGGTATCGCGAGCCGCTGTACATGTCTGGCGCCAGCCCCTCCCTGCAATGGGTCCGGGACGACATCGGTCGACTGACCAATGCCGGACAGTATCTGGGCCATCAGCTGCTGGAGACCCATTTTCGCTCCTTCGATTTGCAGTCGCCCTCCCTGGCTGTTGTGACGGTGCGTGAGACCTGGCAGGACACGCTGTATGCTCTCGGCGAGTGGTCGCCGGAGGTGGATGACGCCATCACAGCCCAGCGTGGTCCTTACCCGCTCGACGCAACCTACACGCTGGAGCTGATCGACGAGGGGCAGGGCCTGACCTGGCTGGTGCGGAACGTCGTCTACGCCCAGGAGCCCCCGCCGTTCAACTAACGGGGCACGCTTGCCGAGGCGAATTCTCGCCGCCCGTCCCGGTGCCGGCATTCGGCGCCAGGCGGGCGGCGGGCCAAACGTCACAGAGCGAGCGACGAAACGCCTGCGAGCGGATGTGGCCGGCCCGTCATTCCTTTCCCATGGTGCGGCGCGAGTGTTTCGGAAAGCCCCCGATGCTGATCAGGTGACTGCTCCCCGGGAGAGGGGGGTGCCACCGCTCTTCATGACCCGCTTCCGGTGGACGGGCATGGGGGCGGTCGCGATTCTGGTGATGATTGCCATGCTCCTTGGGATCAGGGCCTACGGCGCGGTCGCCCCGGACTCCGAGCCGGGCTGGATCTACCTGCGGGATGGTTTGCGGCCGGCCGCGAACGAGCAGCTGGTGGCGATCCTGGCGGTCGGCGATGTGATGCCGGGCCGGGGAATGGCGCAGGTCCGGGACGTCTTGGCTGAGGTCACCGCTGAGCTGCGCAGTGCCGACCTGACGATCGGAAATCTCGAAGGGGCAGTTTGGGGTGAGGCGGCGTCGGATGCCGGCATCTCGCTCCTCCTGCCGCCTGGGGCGCCGGAGTCGCTGGCCGAGGCCGGCTTCGACCTGCTCAGCCTGGCCAACAACCACAGCCTCGATGGTGGAGTCACCGGCCTGGTCGCAACGCGGCGCCAGCTGCGACTGGTGGGCATCGAGCCGATCGAGGCCGATCAGCCGGTCTTGCGCGCGATCGGAGGATCGACGTTCGCCTTCGTCGCCTGGAACGATCTGGGCTCGCCGCCAGAAGAGGACGTCCTGGCAGCTGTGCGTCAGGCGAGTGCCTCCGCCGACCACGTGATTGTGCAGGTCCACTGGGGACGGGAGTACGCGCGCCAACCAGGATTGCCGCAGCGGGAGTTGGCCGCTTCGCTGCTGGACGCCGGTGCTGACATCGTCCTCGGATCGCATCCGCACGTCGTGCAGGAGGTGTGGATCGTGGAGCCAGCGGCTGCAATGGAAGGGTCCAGGCTGGTGGCCTACAGCCTGGGCAACTTCGCCTTCGACCAGGGATGGGGCGACACCCGCCAGGGGCTTGCCCTGCGTCTGCTGTTCGATGGACAGGGATTGCGTGCGGCTCAAGCGCTCCCGCTGTGGACCGCGCCCCGCCCGCAATGGATGAATGCCGATGACTCGGCGGCGCTGCTCGATCGTATCCTGCCGGCGCAGCGCACAGGCTTCGCCTGTTCAAAGGAAAGCTGCTGGGCGATCCCAGCGTCAGAGACCTCACGCCGCGGGGCGTTCTTCTCCGGGGCGATCGATCTGACCGGCGATGGCGTGAACGAGATCGTCCGGCGAACGGACGGGGAGGTGCAGATCCTTGACGCCCGGGAGGTAGTCTGGCGCAGCCCGCCGGAGTGGGAGGTGGTCGATCTGGCGCTGGGCGACCCGAACGACGACGGCCGCTTCGAGGCGATCCTGGCGATTGAGAGGACCGCGGCCGGCGGCAAAACGGTCAGCCAGCCCTTCGTCATCGGCTATCGAGGCGGCACGTATCACGATCTGTGGGGTGGATCACCGGTGCACGCCCCGGTGCTCGAAGTCGAACTGGGCGATGTTGACGGCGACGGCGCCGAAGAGCTCATTGTGCTCGAAGCGTCGCCGGATCGACCCGAGCGCTACGTGAGCGTGTGGCGCTGGCACGGCTGGGGGTTCAGCCTGGTCTGGCGCAGCCCGCCGGGCAGTTATCGCGACCTGATCCTTGTCCCTGCGCCGGGTGGCAAGCAGGACGTGGCCGTCTACCCCTGAGCCGCGCCCGTTCTCTTCCTGGGGCCGCGGCGAGTCCTCGGCTACCCCTGGGCAGTCACTCGACGCGCAGGCTGCGAACCTTCGGAGTGGAACGCCCGGCCAACAGGATGCCTCGCTGCATGCGCCGGTCTTGCTGCGCCGGCCGGGCCGGCGCCTGCACACGCGCGGCCCCCAACCGGCTGAAAGTGACTCGGGCTTTAGGGCTCAAGAGGTAGCGAGTTCGGTCTTCGCCCTGCGCCCAAGCGCCAGGTAGCCAGCCGCCAGGAACAGGCCGAGACCGAAGCAGCCGAACCACAGCGCCTGCGGCCCGAGCGTCTGATAAATCCAGCCGCCGAGCAGCGGGCCGAGGAAGCCGGAAAGCCCCCAGGCGGAGACGTACACACCCTGAAACAAACCCCGCAGCTCGATGGGGGAGAGGTCGGCGACGATCGCCGGCGAAATCGCCGCACCGATGATCTCTCCAACGGTCCACACCGCGACCGAAAGGCCGAACAGCAACAGCGTGTCCGCCAGGCCGGTCAGGCCAAACCCCAGCGCCAGGAACAAGGCCGAGGCGGCCATCGCCGGGAAGCGCCGCCAGCGCACGGCGAGGTTGCTGACCGGCAGGCTGACGAGGACGATGAGCACTCCGTTGACGGCGAGCGCCAATCCGTACTGCTCAGGCCCGATGCCATGCGCGGCCATATCGACCGGCAGTGTCACGTGCGCCTGCATGTAGATCAAGCCAGCGACGAGGGCCAGACCGGCGAACAGCAGCAGCACGGGGTTGCTCCGGACCTGCGTCAGGCGCTGCTGGAGACTGTTCCTGGCTGCGGCCTGCGCCTGCTGCGGGCGGGTCTCTCGGACGCCGAAGTACACGATCAGGCCGTAGACAAACGTGGTGATGGCGTCGCCGACAAAGAGCAGCAGATAGTCGAAGCGCGCCATCAAGCCCGCCAGGATCGGAGCGAAGGCAAAGCCCAGATTGATCGCCCAGTACAGGTAGCCGAAGGCGCGCGGCCGCTGCTCCGACGGTATCAGATCGGCGATCATCGCACTGACCGCGGGTCGATGCAGGTCGGTCAGGAAGCCCTGCAGGTAGACGAGCGGGGCCAGTATCGTCAGCGGCCGAGCGAGTCCAAGGGCGATCATCGTCACCGGCGCCAGAAGGAAGCTGAGCAGCATCACCGGACGCCGACCCAGGCGATCGGTGAGCTCGCCGCCGACCAACGCCGCCGTGAACGACCCCGCGCCAAAGAGCGAGACCAGCAGCGCCGCCTGGCTCACCGGCAGCCCGCGTTCCTGCGTCAGGTACAGGGTCAAGAAGGGGACAACAAAACCGCCGAGCCGGTTGATCAGCGTGCCGAGCCAAAGCAGCCAGTAGGTGCGGGGCAGGCCCTCGGTGATCGAGGCCAGGCGGCCGGACATCCGGCAATGCTAACACGCCGCTCGGCGGTGCTGGGCTTGGGAGGAAGCTGGCGCCGGAGTCTGAGCGAAGCTCATCCGTTGTCCGGCAGGCGAGCAGCCCTCCACGGGTCGGGCCGCTCGCCTGCCGAAGCCGAAGGTGAAAGGCCGCTCGAGCCCCTGGTCCCCCGGAACGCTGCGCAACCTGGTGGGAGCGGTGATGCTCCCGATTGTGCTCTGGCTGATTCAATGTGGCCTGCAGGCGCGGCTCGGGTAGCCGCTGCATCGGCCACGTCGACGCTTGGATTGACAACCCTTCTGCCCTAGTTGAACGGTCGCCGGGCTACTTGCCGGCGAAGTACCTGCGCCGCAGGTAGCGCGGGCTCCCCTTGCGGAAGTAGTCCTTCTGCCAGGCGTCGGTCGGGATGAGGTAGTTGGGCCGCCAGGCGTCGGGGTCTCCGCCCTGCTCCTGGGCGATCTTGACCGCCTCGCGGAAGGCGTAGTGCGAGAACAGGCGCATGAATTCGCCAAGGTAGATGTCGGCCAGGCGAGGGTCGTTCCGCAACACGAGCATGTTCTCGTCGTTGGTGTTGGTGCTGGCCTGGCTGAAGTTGGCCGATCCGGTGACGACGACAGGGCGGGGCCCGAGGGGATCTACGAGCATGTACTTGGTATGTATGTAGCGCACGTTGACTTCGCTTGAGAGTTTCGAGCGTTCCTTCAACCAGCGATCGAAGCTGTTCAGGGTGATGTTCTGGCCCACTGCGACCACGACATTCGGAAGCCGCCGGATGCGGGCGATGTCTTTGCGGCCTTGCGCCAGCCCGCGACCATTGCCCTCTTTCTCCATCAGAGCATATCGCAGCACGCCGTCGTTCTGCTCGTAGACTTGCGTGAAGCTCTTGTGCATGCCGAAGGCGAAGGTCATGAACAAGGCCTTGCGGGCGGCCTGGGCGATCTCGGCGTACCAGTCGAGCACAGCCAACCCGCGGCGAGGGGAGAAAACGACCGTCAGATCTTCGTCCCATGGATCCGGTGGGGCGGGGTTGCCAGAGACGATCCAGTCCTTGATCTCGGGCGGCGGTGGGTCACCTTGAAGTTCGCGCCAATAATCATAGTAGGCCTGGGCGGCGCCGGCATCTTCGGTCACCTGTCCGAGGTTGGAGTGGCCGAACAGGCCGTTCTCGGTCAGGTTGGTCGAGCCGGTCCAGATGGCTATGGGCTGGTCATCCTTCAGCAGGACCAAGAACTTATTGTGCATCAGCTTGCCTGCGGCGCGCCCGCGGGTCACGCCCTTGAGGCGGGCATCCTCCACTGCGGCCGTGTTCCTGGCGGCCGGTCCTTTGCCGCCGGGGACGGCGTCATACAGGATGTGGACCTTCGCCCCCGAGCGCCTGGCATTCCGCAGCGCTGCCAGCGCCTCGGGCCACTGGAACTCATAGATGGCGCCGACCAGCGCGAAACGCGGCCCTGCGGCGCGGGCGACGAAGGCCAGCAGCGCCTCGAGCAGGCCGCGGGACAGCCAGCTGTAGGCTGCCCCGCCAGGGATTTCATCTGGCCGCTTGTTCTGGAACCGGCGGGCGTACTCCTGTGAGGCGACTGCCCCCCGGTTGAACCAGACCGAATGTCGAGTGCCGCTTTCGGTTTCAGTGCGGACGGCTACCCTGACTGGAGGTCCCTCGACCAGCGCTTCGGGTTTCCCAAACAGCGGCACAACGCTATAGGTGTAGTCATGCTCGGGCTTGGCCGAATAGTCCGCCCACTGAAAGGTCTGGAACGGATGCTGGCGGCTGGAGATTGTCCCGCCCGGGGCGAGGCCGGGGTCGGTGGCTTCGAAGGTCTTCATGCCCCGCAGCCAGAACTGCTCTCCCTCGGTGTGATCCTCGCGGCGGATGGCGAATCCCAGGCAGCCTTTCCGCCGGGCGTCGGTCAGATCGAAGCCGAGCAGAACGACGTGTGTCCCGGCAACGGCGTGCACCCTCAAACCTGCTTGGGTCCGCTTGACTCGCATCCCTTCACCTCGCAGTCACCGTCTCCAACCCGGGCGGCACTACCTTGGCCACCGGTGGCACTCGTTCGCGACTTGCCGTCTGCGTTCTGGGCGCTACCACGATTTGCCCTCTCCGTCCTGGGCGGCACCACCTTGGCTACCGGTGGCACTCGTTCTCGCCTTTCACTCGCCATCCGGAGGACCATTCCGAGCTGTCTTCCGGCAGTTCCAGTCCTCGCGCGAGTGCGCAGGCAGCGCTGCAGGGCGGCTTTCGCCCCTCTCGCCCCCCATGGCGCTCTGCGGGGACAGAGGGCTAGGGTCCGACTGGTCCTCGCGGCCCCATCCGCACGACGACCCGATGCTTCACCAGCTCCCGCCCCAACCGGATGATGTTATCCGGCACGGGCCGACCATCCATCTCGACGGAGACCACACCCCGCTCAACCCCGGCGGCGTTGTCGACATGAATCGCGTAGACCGCCTCGCCATGGCGGTAGCTCAGATCGAATCCTGTCCACCAGTTGGGGATCACGGGATCCATCCTCAGCGATTCGCCACGCACCATTAGCCCAAGCACCTCTTCCACCCAGGCACGGTACATCCAGGCGGCCGCGCCGGTGTACCACGACCAGCCACCCTGGCCGGCGCGGCCTGGCGCGTGGTAGACATCGGCTGCCATAACATAGGGCTCCACCGTGTAGTGCCAAGCGCCGGCGACGTCGCGGGCGTGCTCAATCGGGTTGAGCATGCGCAGGATCTCCTCGGCTCGGCCGCCCTGCCCGCGCCGCGCCCGGGCGATCGCCAGCCAGACGGCGGCGTGGGTGTACTGACCGCCGTTCTCGCGAATGCCCGGCGGGTACCCCTGGATGTACCCTGGCGATGGCGTGTGCGTGTCGAACGGTGGATCGAAGAGCAGCACCAGGTTCTCATCCCGCCGGACGAGATGCTGATCTGCCGCCTCAAGCGCCTGCGCCGCCCGCTCGGGATCGCCGCCACCACTGATCGAAGCCCAGGCCTGCGGGAGCAGATCGATCTGGGACTCACGATTGGCGGCGGAGCCCACCGGCGATCCGTCATCGAAGGTCGCCCGCAGATACCAGGCGCCATCCCATGCGGCGGCATCGATCCGTTGGAGAAGCTCGGCTCGGCGCTTGCGGTAGCTCTCGCCTGACTCGGGGCTCCCCGCAATTTCCGCCAGGTCGGCCATCCCCTCGAGTACATCGACCAGAAACCAGCCCAGCCAGATGCTCTCTCCCTTCCCGTCGGAACCGATTCGATCCATCCCGTCGTTCCAATCGCCGGTGCCGATCAGTGGAAGCCCAGTCGGGCCGGAGGTCAACCCGTGTTGCACGGCCCGCTGGCAGTGTTCGAAGAGGGAAGCGCGCTCGCGGCTGACCTCCGGCGTGCCGAACAGATCGCGCTGGCCGTCGGCGAGGCGGGGCCCATCGAGGAATTGAATCGGCGCCTGCAGAATATCCTCGTCCCCTGTGTGCCGGACGTAGCGGGCAACGGCATACGGCAGCCAGAGCAAATCGTCGGAGATGCGTGAGCGGATGCCGGTGCCAGAGGGAGCGTGCCACCAATGCTGAACGTCGCCTTCGCGGAACTGGCGGCTGGCGGCCAGCAGGATGTGCTGGCGCGCGAGGTCAGGCCGCGCAAACAGCAACCCGAGCACATCCTGCAGCTGATCGCGGAAACCATAGGCGCCACCGGACTGGTAGAAGGCCGAGCGTGCCCACATGCGGCAGCTCAGCGTTTGGTACACCAGCCAGCGATTGACCAGGAAATCGACCGACAGCTCCGGGGTGTGCACTTCGATCGTTCCCAGGACGTTGTCCCACCAGTCTTGCGTCGATTCCAGGGCGAGCTCGAAGGCAACCCGATCGCGATAGGTCGAGACAAGTTGTCGGACTTCCTCCAAGGATTCCGCTTGCCCCAGCAGGAGAATCACCTCAGCCGTCTCGCCGGGCGCCAGATCCAGCGTGGTCCGCAGGACGGCACACGGGTCCATGCCTGCACCGGTTCGCTTGGAGGAGGCGACTCGCTCCATGGCCGCCGGATTCGCCAGACTGCGATTGCGTCCGAGGAAGGTCGTTCGGTCGGCACTATACGACTCTACCGGCCGGCTCATGGCGGCGAAGGCTACCCGGCCAGGATAGTCTGGGTGGAACCGGTTGCGAGCCACCAGCGTCTCGGCCTCTTCGTCCCACTGGGAGACCGTGTGCATCTGGGCCGCTTCGCGGGTCTCCCCGAGCGCCCACTCGGCGTAGCTCGTGATCGATAGACGCCGCGGGCGCCCGGAGTCATTCTTCAGGCGCAGTCGCTGGAGCTTGAGCGGCTGGCCACCCTGGTCATTGACCGGCACCAGCACTGTCAGCTCCTGTTCGATGCCGTGGCTGTTGTGCTCGAAGACCGTGTAGCCAGCGCCGTGGCGCGCCCGGTAGGCTGTCGACTGGCGGATCGGCGAAGCGGTTGGCGTCCAATAATCCCCCGTCTCCTCATCCCGCAGGAAGATCGCCTCCGACGGCGGATCGAGCACCGGGTCATTCGACCAGGGTGTGAGCCGGTTGCGTTGGCTGTTGCCGGACCAGGTGAAGCCGGCGCCGGTCTCGCTGACAACCGTCCCGAAGGTTGGATTGGCGATTACATTGACCCATGGCGCCGGGGTGTTCGTCCCCGGCCCGAGGTAGATGGCGTACTCACGGCCGTCGCGGGTGAATCCGCCCAGGCTGTTGAAATACGGCAGGTCCAGGAAGGGCAGGGGGGCCGATGGTTCGCGGGGGGCTCGTTTGCCAACGAGCAGCTTGGGGACGTCCGGAGCCTCAATGGACACGCCCAGTTGCTGAGGCAGCGTGCCGCGTGCCGCCACCAGGATCGCGCTCGAGGCGGCCATCAGCAGGCGAACGTCCTCCTCGGGGATCTGGTCGGCGCTGCGCAGGAACACGCCGCCGGGCTTGTCCACTCCGGTGTACATTGCGTGGAGCCGGATTAGCGATTCGAGCCGCTCGCGCAGCGGCTGTTCGTAGCTGCTGGATTCTTCATTCAGGATGAGTAGGTCGGCCATCAAGCCGTGGGTGCGCCAGTAGGTGTGGGCTTGCAGAACCTGACGTACAAGCTGGACATCACGCACTTCGCCGATCGTGACCAGGACGATCGGCAGATCGCCGGAGATGCCGTAGGCCCACAGGCCGGATTGTCCCTTGCGGTTCCGCTCTTCGGAGCGCTCTGCACCCGGGCGGAAGGCGGCACTGGGATATAGCAGCTGGCCGGCGAGTTTCTGGTAGCGGCGGGCATCGTCGGGTTGGATGCGCAGCACCCGAAGCTCCAACTGGGCGGAGGCCCAGGCGAGGTCCATCGCCCGCTCGATCACCTGGGGATCGCCGTACTTGTCCATCAACTGCAGCACCTGCTGGCGGCTGTCGCCGGCCGCCACGATGAGCGACACCTGGGCACGCTCGTGCGGCGCCAGGCGGAGCGTCGTGCGCAGACTGAGGATTGGATCGAGGACGTAGCCCTGTGTCTGCGCCGGTTGGCGCTCGAGCGCCATCGGATTGGCGAGCGACCGCCCGCGTCCAATGAAGGGTCGACGATCGGTCTCGAAGTGCAGGCCGTCGTCCTCCTGGCGCGTGCCGCCGGCCAGGCGATGGCCGACGAAGACCGGTGGGTCCTGATCGCTCCTTGGCCGGCGGAAGGCGAGCAGGGCCCGCCGTTCGAGAACGGCCTCGGTCTCGATAAACAGCTTGTTGAACGCCGGATGCTGGCGATCGGCGTTGTGGGGTGCCATCGACAGCTCCAGGTAGCTGGTCAGATCGATCACTCGGCTCCGCCCGGAGCGATTGATCAGCGTCAGGCGGCGGATCTCAACATCGTCTTCCGGAGAAACCAGGATCTCGGTCTCGGTCGCGATGCCCCAGTCATTGCGCCGAAAGGTCGCCCGATCGAGGGCGAAGTCCGCCTGGTAGCCCTCGACCTTTCCACCTACCGGGTGGTAGGTGTTGGCCCACCGCTCTCCGGTTTGCCGATCGCGCAGGTAGCAGAAGGTTCCCCACGCGTCGCAGGTGGTGTCGGAGCGCCAGCGAGTGAGCTCGACCTCCCCCCAACGACTGTAGCCTCCCCCGGCGTTGGTGATCATCAGACTATAGCGGCCATTCGACAGGAGCTGGGTCTTAGGGGTGGGCGTATGCGGCGTGTCGAACTTGCTGACGGAGGGTTCGACGGCCGCCACGCTCTCCACCGTGGCCGGGCGTTCTCGAGTCGAAATGTGGTGCACCGGCGGGAGTGTAGGGACGCGTTCGTACAAGAGCGATTCCATGGCCTTCACGCGCGGTTCGGCGTGGAAGCGGCGGGGAAAGGGGTCGTCCTGCAGGTAGTTTGCCAGTGCCAGGAGACCCATTCCCTGGTGATGAGCCATGAATGCCCGCACAACCACGCCGCGCTCGCCCCGGCGACGCGCCCGGCGAGAGAAGTCCATGGCTTCGTAGAATCCGAAGTCTGCCAGCAGTCCCATGCCGGCCATCCGGTGCAGGTTGGCGACGGTCTCCCGCGGCGCCAGGCTGAGCGCCAGCATCGAAGCGTAGGGAGCGACGACCAGATCCTGCGCCAGGTCGCGTTTCAGCCCCAGCTCCGGAACGCCGAAGGCCTTGTACTGGTACGTCCGCGAGGAATCCAGGTCGCCGTAGGCACACTCGGAAACTCCCCAGGGCACATGGCGCCGCTTGCCGTAGGCGACCTGTACCGCGACGGCCTGTTGGGCCGCCTGGTCGAGCAGGGAATTGCGGTAGCTGCGCTGGATCAGCAGCGGCATCAGGTACTCGAACATCGTCCCGGTCCAACTCAGCAAGACGCGGCGGCGGCCGATGGCGTTGTAGGGCCGACTCATGGCGAACCAGTGCTCAATGGGGACCGTGCCGCCGGCGATAGCCACGAAGCTGCCCAGCCGGGCTTCACTGGCCAGCAGATCGTAGTAGGCCCGATCCAGCCGCCCGGCCGATGCGTTGAAGCCGACGGCAAACAGGCGCCGCGTGGGATCATACAGGAAGCGCATGTTGATGCCGTAGGCGAGCAGACCGACCTCGTCGATCAGGCGCTCGCCGGCGGCCACCATCTCGCCCGCCAGCCACTTCGATCGATCGAATGCCTCCAGCACACGGTCGATCCAAGGTAAGAGCGATACGGCTTCAGGTGTCAACTGCTCACGCCCATCCCGCAAGGCCATCAGGCCGGGGACCTCGCCGGCCGCCAGTTGTCTCAAGGATGGGAAGGACGAGTTCAACTGCTGCAGGGCGGTGGTGACCTCAAGCCCCAGAGCCGCCAACTCGCCGTCGGACTTCTCCCATAGGATCTCGCACCAGGCAAGATACCGGTCACCCAGTTCCAGCCAGTCGGCAACCTGACGTTCGAACTCCTGCGTCCAGTCCATGCTCGCCGCAGCGGTTCCCGGGTTCTTGTCGCCGTGCAGCGCTTCACCGACCTGCCGCAGGATGCCCAGCGTTTCTGCCGCTCCCCGAGGTGAGGTTCTATCCGTCTCCAGCAGCCTCGACCAGTCGGTGAGGGTGGCTGATGGCCGTTCGGCTTCGGGCACAAGGCGGAGCGTATCGACGAGACCATCCAGCGCCGACCGTTCCAGCAGTGGACGGGCGAGCAGCTCGTCCAGTCCCTGGCGCAGGCACCACAGGGAGCCCAGCAGGTTGCCGCTGTCGACTGCCGAAACATAGCGCGGCTCGAGCGGGGTCAGGGACCGAATGTCGTACCAGTTGAGCAGATGTCCCTCATAGCGCTCGAGCCGGGCAATGGTCGCCATCGTTCGCTGCAGATTGGCGATGACCTGATCGAGCGTGAGGTAGCCGAAGTCGTGCGCCGCCAGATTGCCCAACATCCACAGCCCGATGTTCGTCGGGCTGGTGCGCATCGCCACCTGCTCGCGGTGGGAGACCTGATAGTTGTCTGGCGGGAGCCAATGGCTTTCCTCGTTCACGAAATGCGAGAAGTAGCGCCAGGTGCGTCGGGCAACGATTCGCAGGAACTTACGGTCCGATTCCGTCAGGCTCGCCTTGGCTTTCCGTGAAGACGGCCGGCGATTAAGCACCCACCCGAGGACGGGGGAGAGGAACCACAGCAGCAGCCAGGGCGTGGCCAGCGGCAGACTGTCGGGTTGCCAGCGGGAGACCGCCAGAGCGGCCGCACCACTGACGAGGCTGGCCAGCCCCATCGAGAGCAAGAATGCCCGCAACTGGCTTGGTGCAGACCAGCTCATCGCCTGGGCGGACGTCCACTCCAGCAGGTTGCGCCGCGAGACGAGCCGGCGGTAGGCAACGCGCAGGATGGCATCCAGCGCAAGTCCGGACTGGTGCAGCAGGAGCGAGGCCTCGATCGTCGACCGCAGCAGGTCGTGACCGATCTTGGCCAGGGAGAAGTGCCTCCAACCCCTACGGGTGGTCAGCCAGGCGAGAGGCTGCGACAGCGGTTGGAAGAGGAGCACCATGAGCAGAAGGAGACCCGAGGCAAGCGCCAGGCGCGGGGAAAGCAGCCAGGCCGCGATCAGCAAGGCAACGCTGGCACCAGGAACCAGGCTTCGGCGCAGGTTGTCGAAGATCTTCCAGCGGTTGAAGCCTGAGAGCACGTTGGGTCCGCGGCTCCCATCTGCGTGCGGGACGCGCGGCGTCGCCCAACTGGCGATCTGCCAATCGCCTCGGACCCAGCGATGTTCCCGGTTGGTGTAGGTCAGGTAGTCCGGCGGAAACTCGTCTAGCACCTCGATGTCGCTCGCCAGGCCGACGCCGACATGGGCGCCTTCGATCAGGTCATGGCTGAGCAATCGCTCTTCCGGGAACCGCCCAGTCAACACCCGGCTGAAGGCTCGGACTTCATAGATTCCCTTGCCGTGATACGAGCCCTCACCGAACAAATCCTGACCGACATCGGAGACCGCCTTGGTGTACGGATCGATGCCGACGGCGTCGGTGAACAAGCGGGTGAAGGGCGTGGCGGTGGTGCTCGGCAGGGAGGCCGTCACGCGCGGCTGGATGATGCTGTAGCCGGCGGCAAGTCGACCGCCGGAATCGAAACGCGCCTGATTGAGGGGATGGGCGAGAGTCCCGATCATGCGGCGGGCGGTGCCGCTCGGAAGTTGGGTGTCGCTGTCGAGGGTGATGACGAAACGGACATCCACCAGCCGGTCGGCCTCGCCGACAACAACCAGGTTGGGGGCGTCGACCGGCCGCGTCCCGTCGATCAGTCCGTTGAGCTCCTCGAGTTTGCCGCGCTTGCGCTCCCAGCCGATGTACTTCTGTTCGGTCTCGCTCCATCTTCGATTGCGGTGAAGCAGGAAGAAGTGGGCCCATGGGTAGCGCTGGTTGAGGGCTTCAATGCTCTCGACCGCTGTCTGCAGCAGCCCGGCATCATCTTCTCGATGCAATGACTCGGAGTCGGTATAGTCGGTGAACATGCTGAAGTACAGGTTGGCATCCTGGTTTGCCAGGAAGCGGACCTCGAGTTTCTCGGCGTTCAACCGGATCTGCTCGGGACTGGCCAGCATCTCCGGCACAACCACCAGCGTGCGGCAGGTGTCCGGAATGCCCAATTGCAGGAACCCCATCTTGGGCAAGGTCGTCGGGGGCAGAAGCCGGGTGACAAGGTAGTCGGCAACCTTGAGCGCCAGCTGGCTGGCCGGAAAGAGCGCCAAGGCCGTGATCCCAGCCACGGCAGCCCATGGCAAGGCTTGATGGCCTGCTGCGTAGAACATGGCGAGGAGGGCCAGCATCATCAGCCCGGCGGAGGAGAAGTAGACGAGGGAGGGATGGCCACGCACCCAGTCGAGGAGACGGAGTCGGCCGGCAGGGGGACTGCCCAGGGCGCTGGCGAAGTCCCCTGCCGCATCGCCGATCAAGTGGGTGCCAACATGGGCCAGGGCCGGCTGACGTTCGCCCCCCATCGATGCCTGGGCGGCGAGGGCAATGGCCTGGCGAGCGACCTCGACCTCGGACGCACGGCAGCCGCGCGCCAGCCGTTCGACGGCGCGGCGATACTGGTCGCGGGTCTCGAAGTCCATCCCGGCGTAGACCCCGGCCGGATCCGCGCGCAGAGTCCGCTCGACGTGGCTGAGGTGCTCGAACACCTGGCGCCAGTCGATCAAAGCCAGTTGGCGCAGGCTGGCGAAGGCGTTGCTGATGGAGATCTGGTCCTGCGTCTGGCGGGTCTGCTCGCGCAGGCTGAGCTCCCCGAGGGGGCGATGGTAGGTGCGTTCGAGCCAGGATTGGACGGGCGCCAGCGCTTCCTCTTCGTCGTACAAATGGCCAACCAGCTGCGAGGCGAAGTACGGACTCGGGGAGGGATGAGCCTTGGTGAGTTCGGCCATCATGCCAAACAGCTGGTTGGGATCGCGCCGGCTGACGGTCATCAGGCGATTGGCCCAGAAATCCGCCTGTTCGGCCTGGCGCAAATCGCTGAGCGCCCTGGCGGCCAGCTGGGCGATGCCCTCGATCAGGGTTATGCGTAGCATCTGCGGGAACGCCCACAACTCGCCGATGGTCAGTGGATGAGTGGCCTGATAGGTCTTGAGAAACCCTTCGATCGGCTCGTTATCGATTCGCAGGTCGGTGTGGGAGACAAGCTCATCCGCCAGCGAATAGATGCGCGGGAGGCCGGATACGGCCAGGACGGGGAGCTGGCGGAAGTAGCGCTGCGGCAGGTTGAGCTCCACGTCGCGGGCGTTGCTCTCGACAACATACTCGTTGTCGAGCAGCCATTCGGCGGCCGGTGAAGTGGTCTCCTCGAGCCGGCCCGTGAGGGAAAGGTCCTGGCAGATATGGTGAACCCAGCTGCGGGCAGCTTCCACGCGCCGCAGCACCTCGGGGCTTGGCTGGAGGCTTGCATCCAGCCGTTGGTCCAGCGCCAGACGGCGAGCGTATTCCTCGAGTTCAGGCTGGGTAAGCGTGCTGCCGACAGGACGCGGGGGAGGCATCTCGAGCTGCCGCCTTGGGTGCATGAAGAAGATAATCGGCGGGACCTCGACTCCTTCGCGCATCACCTCGACAGCTGCCGCCAGGGAGTCTGGCGGCACTTGCAGAATCAGCACAGTCTCATCTGGGGAAAGCCATCGGGCATGATCGGCGATGAGTTCGCGGTCCAAGCCGAAACGGCGGCGCTGGAACCAGAGAGCGGCGAGGGCCCAGCCGGCCAGCGCACCGCCGAGAACCAGGGCCAGTCCGGGGAGAACGCCCTCCATCCCGGGGGCGCGGGGCTGAAGGATCGTCAGCGCCAACCCTGCCAGGCTTCCGCCGGCGAGGGCTGAGAGGGCCCATGCAAGCCACTGACGCCGCCGGAACGGGTCCCGGATCTCCATGGTCCCTGCATGGTTCTTGTGGACCTGGCCAGTGCGCTGAAAGCCGCGCCGCCCGAGTTCCCCGGCGGCGGTCAGAGCCTGGGGTTGTTCCGAGAAGAATCCAAGGACGATGACGTCGGCCATGACACTCCGGATGGTGGTAGGGCCTGGCCGGCTAAGCCGCGGGCGCACGCGCCAGGCCCTAGGAGTATAACGGCACAAGGATATCCGGCCGGAGAGGGCGAGGAGGTCCAGGCTGCCGGGTGGCAGCCGAGGGGCAGTGGCGACATCGATCGTAACAACCTGCCCGGGGCAAATGCCTTCCCCTTGGTCCGACGGCGATACGTTCCCTCACCCGAAGCCCAGGATTCAAACCTGCTCCGGTGCAAGCATTCCGGTTAGAATGAAAACTGGTGGCCTATCAGGAGGATTCGAATGGACACGTTCATGCAATTGCTGACAAGCTCGCTCTCAGGCGACACGCTTGGCACAATCACCAAGAGCCTGGGCACAGATGAAGGCGCGATCCAGAAGGCGATCGGCCTGGCGCTGCCGCTCTTGCTCGGCAGCTTGGAGCGGAACGCCGCCCAAGCGGATGGCGCTCAATCCCTGACCCAGGCGCTCGCCAGGGATCACGACGGCAGCATCCTTGACGACCTGGCCTCCAATCTTGGGCGCCCGCAGGTGCGGGACGATGGCATGGCCATCCTCGGTCACGTGCTGGGCGGGAAGCAGTCCAATGCCGCCAGTTCCATCGGCAAGGCCACCGGCATGGACTCGCAGCAGGTGATGCAGCTGCTGGCGCTGCTGGCGCCGGTCGTGCTCGGCGCCCTGGGAAAGGCGCAGCGCAAGGAGCACCTCGATGCACAGGGTGTAGCTTCCGTCCTGGCCCAGGACAAGAAGGCAGCCGTCTCGACAACCCCGGGCATCGCCCAACTGCTCGATTTCGATGGCGATGGGGATGTCACGGACGAGATGGTCGGCCTGGGGAGCGCGCTGCTGGGCAGCCTGCTGGCTGGCAAGAAATAGCCGACCCTCCTGTGCCTACTCCCAGGTGCAGCCCGGGTGTGTTTGTGGTCATGCCCCAAGTGTTGACCCCGCTGGGAGTTGTCGAAGCGGGGCGAAGTGCGGCGCAATGGCCGCGTGAGCATGGTAGGCAGCAGGATGTAGGTTGCGTGCCGATGCTGATTGACCCCTCGACCTGCTTCGGCTGCGGCTGGATCCCCCAATGAGCAACTCTGGGCCGACAGGCTCGTCTTCTGCGGCAAGTAGATCCGGCTGATGTTTCCTCGTTCTGCTGGACCTGCATTCATCATGCTGCTGCCTCTGATCCTGGCGCTGGCCTGCAACGCGCCGTTGCGGGCCAGCGGTCCGTCGCGCCAGGCCACGGCCGCAGCCGTGGGCTCGACGATCGAAGCGTTCTCGACCCCGGCACCGGCAGCGACCGCCCTCGCCACGCTGTCGCCGATCGAAACGCTTTCGGCGCCGGCGGCGACGCCTGACTTCTCGACGCCGGGACCGGTCTTTGACTATCAGACGCGCGCCGGGGACACGCTTCCGGCGCTCAGCGCTCGGTTCGGCGTCGGACCGGAGGAGATCCTTCCCAGCCAACCGCTTTCGCCTCTAGGCTATCTGCCCATCGGGCTGGAGATGCGTTTCCCCAATCTGCTCGAAGAGGTCTCCCCTGGCGTAGAGGTGCTGCCGGACAGCGAGATCGTGTACTCGCCGGCCGCCGCCGATTTCGACGTCCAGGCCTTCGTCCTCGAGGCGGACGGTTACCTCGCCGGATATCTCGAGGAAGTCGATGACGAGCACTTGATGAGCGGCGCGGCGATCGTGCAGCGGGTGGCCAACGAGCTATCGGTGAACCCCAGGCTGCTGCTGGGTCTTCTCGAGTACCGCAGCGGATGGGTGTTCGGTTTTCCGCCAGATGCAGCGGACAACCCCTATCCTCTCGGTCTGCGTATCCCGGGGAGAACCGGCTTGTACCAGGAATTACTCATCGCCGGCACGCAGCTCAATCGCGGCTACTACGGCTGGCGTCAGGGCACGCAGGTCGACACGGATTTCGACAACGGCTCCTCTTTGCGCTTCCACCCGGAACTGAATCCGGGTTCCGTGGCGATCATGCACTTGATTGCCATCCTGCGGCCAAGGGAGCGCTGGATGGAGAGCCTGTACGGGCCGGCTTCCTTTCCGGCGCAGTACGCTGCGCGCTTCGGTGATCCCTGGGCGCGCGCGGAGGCGGTGGGGCCGCTGCTCACAGCGGACCTGGCGCAGCCGCAACTTGAATTGCCTTTCGCACCGGGCGAGCGCTGGAGCCTGACCGGCGGCCCGCATCCGGCCTGGAATGCCGGCACGCCCCGGGGCGCCCTCGATTTCTCGCCGATCACCAGCGAGGAGCCCTGTGCGGTCTCCGCCCGTTGGGCCACCGCCTCGGCCTCGGGCACGATCGTGCGCGCCGCCGACAACGCCGTCGCCCTCGATCTCGATGGCGACGGCCGGGAGTCAACAGGTTGGGTGTTAGTCTACTTGCACCTGGCCGACCACGGACTCATCCAGGAGGGCGCTCAAGTGGTGACGGGGTCTTCGCTGGGGCACCCGTCGTGTGAGGGCGGGCGCTCGACAGGCAAGCACGTGCACCTGGCCCGCAAGTACAACGGCGAGTGGCTGGAGGCAGATGGCCCGGTGCCGCTGGTATTGAGTGGTTGGCAGGCTGTCGCCGATTCGCGCAACTACTATGGCTCGCTGGTGCGCGGCGGCGAGGCCGTCACCTCGGATTCATCCGGGCGCTCGGGTTCGACGATCATGCGCTGACGCCTGGGGCGTTGCGCATAAGCGGTGGAGCCGGGCCCGGCAATTGGCCCGCGGGCTGGAGGCGGGACGGCGGGGGCTGCCCGGCCGCTAGTCCAGCTTGGCCGGGTATCGGTCGGGGAAGCAAACGCCGCGATAGGCACAGTAGCCGCAGATGCGCTCGTCGTCGACCCTTGGGAAGGCTGGCTTGTCGAGCGGGATGTTCTGACCGACGTCGCGGCAGTATTCGTACATTTCCTCGGTCTCGGCCCTCACTTGCACGGCGAAGTTCTCGAGATCAACGGCCGTGAAGTCCTCATGCACCTCGGCGTACTCTGGATGCAGGTAGGCGATCGTCGGCTGGATCAGGGCGGGGTCGACCTCGAAATGGTAGGCGGCCCAGGTGGCGTAGCCGAGCAGCTGCTTGCGATGTTTGGCCGGGTCGGTCTTGCCGGTCTTCCAATCGACGATGTGCAGTTCGTCGCCCAGCGGAAAAAGGAAGTCGACCTTGCAGTACACCTTCAGGTCCTGCAAGCGCGTCTCGCCATAGCCGGGTGGGTCGATGATCCACTCCGGCGCCGTGGCGACGGCCTCCTCCACCAGCCAGGCGAAGCGCGGGCTGGCCAGGAGATTGTCCAGACAGGCGTGGATCTTAGGGGCGAGGTCTGAAGGGTCGATCTGGCTGGCCTCGCCGTAGACGACTTCCTCGAAAGGCTTCTGCTCAAGGCTCTGCGCGATCAGGTTGTCGGCGTAGGCATGGAAGCGCAGCCGGTCGATGTCCTGCGTCGTTGTCTTCAGCCGATTGAGCAGTGCCTCGATGACCTGATGCACGATGCCCCCCGTCTCAAGGGGCAGGGTCACCAGTTCCTTGAAGCGGGTCAACTGCCGCACCTGGATTTCGAGGTCGTACTTGGCGTAGTAATGGAAGAAGTACTTGCGCTTGCAGAGCGAGAACAGGTCGTAGCGCGTTGCTGACCAGCCCAGGATGTGGGTGAAGGGGAAGTGCTTGATCTGGCGCATACTGCTCCGATCCCCGCCCGCAGCTCGGGCGCGCCCCAGGCGGCGCCAGATGCTCACTGCGGCTCGCACCGGGACGCTGGGCCTTGCGGGCATCCCCACTATACCCCGAGCGAGGTGCATGGGCTCAGAAGGGCAGGGCGCGCCGCCAACAGGTTGCATCGCTGCCAGCACTATTCTAGACTCCTTGATGAGTGCGGGACCGCCATGGT
>JBFYRF010000171.1:0-3321 GCA_041302385.1 Anaerolineales bacterium
GATGAAGGAAGTGGCGTTGGGCAACCTTCGGGCCAGTGTACCATGCCGGACAGGCTCGCCGGAGCGCTCTGGCTTCCAGGGCGACGTCCTGGCGGGCGCGGTGGGCCGGGAGGCGCGAGCAGGCCAGGGCTGGCGAGGTCGGTTGGCGGCGAATGCCTCGATCGCCTGCCGAGGCGCCGAGGGGCCAGAGCCATGGCGGACGCGCTGCGGCGAACCATGATCTGCAACTCGAGTGAAGCGACAGACAGATGACCCCAGCCGGTTTGCCACAACGGGCTCCCCGCCAGCCGATGAACCAGATCGAGTGGTTCCAGGCTGGGAGCGCAGCTGCGTGACCGTCGGTTCCCAGAGGATCCCCAGCGGTCGGCCGCAAACCACGCCGGCTGAGGTGTCCCGCACACGTCCTTTCGGCGCGGCGTGTGTCCCCGATCGAGAGGTCAGCGTACCCGCGCCGTCAGTCCGGCTAGCGCGGCGAGCGGCTCCGGGATGGAAGGCTGCTCCGCGGGCTGGCATGGCTTGTGCGGCGGGCAACCTCCTGGGGGGTCACCTGCCGGGTTCGGGCCTTTCCATTTCGACTACCGTTGCTCCGGCCGTTGCTGTTGCCATTTCCATTTCCGTTGGGCTTGAGGGCCGTCTCCGGGACGAAGCTGCCGTAGTTGAAGTCCGCCAGGCGGCGGCGTTCGAGCGGCTCGCCGAGCACCTTCTCGATCTGGCGCACGATGGGTTCATCCTCCGGCTGGGCCAGGGTCAGCGCCTCGCCGGTATGCTCCATGCGCCCGGTGCGGCCCACCCGATGTGTGTAGGCATCGGCCGTGTCCGGGACGTCATAGTTGATGACATGGGCGATACCGGTCACATCGATGCCGCGCGAGGCGACATCGGTAGCGACCAGGATGTCGTACTTATTGCCGCGGAAGCCGTCGATCGCGTTCTGGCGGCGGTTCTGCGTCATGTTGCCTTGCAGCGCCTCGACCCGGTAGCCCTGCTTGTCCAGGTCACGGGCCAGCGAACTCGCCCGGTGCTTGGTGCGGGTGAAGATCAACGCCCGCCCTGTTGCCCTGCGTTGGAGCATGGCCAGCAACAGTTCCTTCTTCAGGCCGTTGGAGACGGGGTACAGCGCATGCGACACCGTCTTGGGCGGCGCGATGATGCCCACCTGGACGGTCACTGGATCGTTCAGGATGCTGTCGGCCAGCTGGCGGATGTCATCCGGCATCGTGGCCGAGAAGAACAGCGTCTGACGCTTGGCGGGCACGAGCTTAAGGATGCGGCGGATATCCGGCAGGAAGCCCATGTCGCACATGCGATCGGCCTCGTCGAGCACCAGCACCTCGACCCGCGATAGGTCGACGGCTCGTTCCGACGAGAGATCGAGCAGGCGGCCGGGGCAGGCGACGACGATCTCGACGCCGCGCCGCAGCCCGTCGACCTGCGCCTTCTTGCCCACGCCGCCATAGATGGTCAGACTACGCAGCCCGGTGCGCTTGCCATACTGGCGGGCGGCCTGGTGAATCTGCTCGGCCAGCTCGCGGGTGGGGGCCAGGATCAGCGCCCGCACGCCGCGACCGGGTGTGGTCGACAGACGCTGCAGGATCGGCAGCATGAAAGCGGCCGTCTTGCCGGTGCCGGTCTGGGCAATGCCGATCAGATCGCGGCCTGCCAGGATGGGCGGGATGGCTTGTTCCTGGATGGGGGTCGGCGTTGTGTAGCCGGCCGAATGGATGCCGTCATGCAGACGCGCATCGAGGGGGAAACGTTCAAAACTCAAGACATGCTCCTTGGCTGTGTTGAGCCAAGTCGCACCCTTAGCCCATTAACAGAAACTGGCAGCCCTATGCTGCCAATCATAGAGAGATTTGGACCGGGACCTCAATGCCCGCGGTCACAGTCGGCAACTATACCCTGCTTTGTCGTGCCTGTCTACCCCCAGCTTCCGGCCAGCAAACCACCTCACCCGGCGGCCAAATCCATGGCGGAGGTTGACAGCCATCCCGCTTGCCCAGGGCGCGAATTCGGATAGCGCGGCGCATCGATGGATCAGGCATACCCTGGGCTCCCCTGCAAGCGTGAACGAGGGCTGACCGGCCGGCCTGGGTGCAGCCCTCGTCCTCGAGCTGCGCCATCGGATCCGGCGATCGGCATCCGCACGCCCGCTCCGTTTTCGGCGGACAAGCGGCCGAGGGCGGCAGGCCGAGGCCGCTCGGCTGCCGGACAACGTCTGAGCCCTTCCGGTGAGGCCGTGTCCCTTCCCACCCCCGCCCGGGTCTGTTATGATGGCTTGCCGCACCGGACCGACCTCGGCGCACACCGGCCGGGGTCGTTTCTGTGCCGCAGAAGGCAGCCGGACATGCTTACCGAACGCAAGGATCTCCGCAATATCGCCATCATCGCCCACGTCGACCACGGCAAGACGACGCTGGTCGATGGGATGCTGCGCCAGGCGCAGGTGTTCCGCGAGAATCAACTGGTGGCCGAGCGGGTGATGGATTCGAACGAGCTCGAACGTGAGCGCGGCATCACCATCCTGGCCAAGAACACGGCCATCACGCTGGTCGATCCCGAGAGCGGTGCCCCGGTGAAGATCAACATCGTCGATACACCCGGGCATGCCGACTTCGGCGGCGAAGTCGAGCGGGTGATGAACATGGTCGACGGCGTGCTGCTGCTGGTCGACGCCGCCGAAGGTCCGATGCCGCAGACGCGCTTCGTGCTGAAGAAGGCGCTCGAGCTCAACCATCAGGCGGTGGTGGTGATCAACAAGGTCGACCGCCGCGGCGCCGATCCCGAGTGGGCGCTGAATGCCACCTTCGATCTGTTCATCGCGCTGGGCGCCACCGAGGCGCAGGCCGACTTCCCGGTGATCTACGCCAACGCGGTGACCGGGCAGGCGGGGACGACTCCACAATTGGGGCCCGACCTGCGGCCGCTGTTCGAGGCGATCCTGCGCCACATCCCCGCCCCGCTAGTTGACCCCGAGGCGCCGTTCCAGCTGCTGGTGACCTCGCTAGGTTATGACTCGTACCGCGCCTCCACGGCCACCGGCCGGATCCACGCCGGGCGGGTGCGAGCCGGAATGCCGATTGCCCGCATTCCGCATCACGGCGACCCGCAGATGACCTCGGCGCGCTACCTGTATGTGCATCAGGGGCTGGAGCGCGTGGAGGTGGAGCAGGCCGAGGCGGGCGAGATCGTGGTCATCGCCGGCTTGGAGGAGGTGTCGATCGGCGAGACGCTGGCCGACGCCGAGGAGCCGAAGGCGCTGCCGGTGATCCGGGTGGAGGCGCCGACCGTGCGCATGACCTTCGCCGTCAACACCTCGCC
>JBFYRF010000185.1:0-9661 GCA_041302385.1 Anaerolineales bacterium
AAACAACCAGACCAAGCACGCGCCCAGGGCGGCGGCCATGGCGTACGGCCGGGCGTCCCGCGCGTACCAGAGTGCCATCGGGTGCAGCGCCCAGATGCCGGCAGCGGTCAGCCCGGCGGATGGGCCGCCGAGCCTCCGCCCCGTCAGGTAGATGCCGAGGATCGCTGCCCCCTGGGCGAGCGCGGAGAGGGCGCGCAAGCCGCCTTCGGTCGCGCCGAGCAGCCGGACGGTCAACCAGGCCGCCGTGTAGTACAGCGGCGGATTCACTCCATCCAGCCGGGCCGCCTCCAGCATCTCCCCCAACCGCATCTGCGAGAACAGCCAGGTGTAGGCCTCGTCGAGCCACAGACTTGGACCACCGATGCGGTAGGCGGCGAAGGCAAGGCCGCATGAGAGGACTACTCCAAGCGCGATTGGGCTGAGGATCGAAGCCGGGTGGCGCGGCGAGAGCTGCATGTCGTGGGTCATTCGATGAACGCGATCCCAGGCACACCCAGGGGATGCACGATGAAGTGCCCTGTCTGGCACCCCTGAAAGGGCGACTGCCGGGGCGGATGGAAGACTCGTGCCATGTGCGGGTCATTCTACAGTGGACATCCAGCCGGAGGAAGCTGACCCGGTTCCTATCCTGAGGTGTCTCGCCCAGGTGAGGCTGGGCCAGGGCTCCGCGGCCCGACGTGGGGTGAGTCCAGCTGTAGGGCGGCCGCCCCTGGGGAGAGTGGCGGAGGCATGGCCCATCTGGGGCACCGGCGCGGAGTCTTGCTCATCAATGGGCATCGACGGGGAGGTCCAACGGACCCCACCGCTGGCAGGCGATGGGTGAGGCGCAGCGGAGCCCAGGCTATGCCTGGGCTCCGCAGTGTGATCTTCCTTGTGGCAACCCGAGACGGGCGGCCTCGGCGGCGGTCAGGGATGGCTCAGGCCGATGGCTCCAAGTCGGCAATATCCGGCGCCTGCTGCTTGGAGCGGGCGACCGACCAGGCGAGCAGAGCCGCCAGGACGAGCACCAGCCCCCAGCCGACCCATCCCAGATCCGTGTACTTGACGACGATCGGCGCAATGATCACGGCGACAAGATTGACGACCTTGATCATTGGGTTCAGCGCCGGACCGGCGGTGTCTTTCAGCGGATCGCCAACCGTATCGCCGACGACGCCGGCCTTGTGACGCTCAGAACCCTTGCCCAGGTTCCTGGCAGGCTCGCGCGGCTCGTCTTCGATCAGCTTCTTGGCGTTGTCCCAGGCGCCCCCGGCGTTGTTCATGTACACCGCCAGCAGTTGGCCGGAAAGGATCATCCCGGCCAAGAATCCCCCGAGCGCCTCGACCCCCAGCATCAGTCCGACGATGATCGGCGTGACGATCCCCAGCAGGCCGAGCCCGACGAGCTCCTTCTGCGCCGCCATGGTCGAGATCATCACGGGCTGGCGGTAGTCTGGAGGAACCTTGCCCTCCAGCACGCCGAGTCCGAACTGGCGCCGGACCTCTTTGACGATCAGCGCGGCCGCCCGACTGACTGCCAGGATGGCGAAGGACGAGAACAGCCAGGGCAGGGCGCCACCGATCAGCATGCCGACGAAGACCTGCGGGCCGTCGACGCGAATGCCAACGCTGGCGATGCGCTCGGCGAGGGGGATGCCCAACGACTCCTGGGCGCGGCCCACGTCGACTAGGAACGAGCCAAAGAGCGCCACCGCCGCAATCACCGCTGAGCCAATCGCCACACCCTTGGTGATGGCCTTGGTTGTGTTCCCCACCGCGTCCAGATCCGCCATGATCTGTCGGGCGGCATTCGTCTCCTCATCATCGATTCCGGACCAGGACATTTCGCCGATGCCGTTGGCGTTGTCGGCAATCGGCCCAAAGGAGTCCATCGCCACATTGTTGCCGGTGAGCGTCAACATGCCGATGCCGGTCATCGCCACGCCATACAGAATGAAGGTGACCTCCTGGGCGGGGGACACCCCGGGGATGCTGCCGAAGATCAGGATCGAGCTGACAATCGTGCCGGCGATGACCAGGATCGCCCAGACCGATGACTCATAGCCGACGGAGATGCCTTGTAGGATCAGCGTGGCCGGGCCGGTATCGGCCGCCTTGCGGATCTCCTTGACCGGCGAGTAGTGGGTCCCGGTGAAGTACTCGGTCATCCGGTCGATCAGGATGGCCAGCAGCACGCCGGCCGCAACGGCCAGCGGAGTCCGCCACCAGCCACCCCACTGCTGCATCTCAGGGGTGTTGAGGTACAGGTAGCCGGCGCCAAAAAAGAGGGCTGCCGAGATCGCCGCGGACGAGAGAAAGCCCCGGAAGATGGCTGCCATGGCGTCACCGCTCTTGCCCGAACCGCCGCGCACGACGTAGGTGCCAATGATCGACGCCAGCACGCCGATGCCGCGCACGATCAGCGGGTAGAGGATCCACTCATACATGCCGGTGATGTGCCAGAGGGCCACACCCAGGATCAGGCCGGAGACGATGGTGACCTCATAGCTCTCGAAGATGTCGGCCGCCATCCCGGCGCAGTCGCCGACGTTGTCACCGACCAGGTCCGCCACCACAGCCGGATTGCGCGGGTCGTCCTCGGGTATCCCCGCTTCGACCTTGCCAACCAGGTCTGCCCCGACATCCGCCGCCTTGGTGAAGATCCCTCCCCCGACGCGCATGAAGAGCGCCACCAAGGTGCCGCCAAAGCCGAACCCGAGCAGGGCGTCCGGGGCGGCGATTCCGAGAAAGATGAAGATCAGCGTGCCCCCTAGCAGCCCGAGGCCGTCGGTGAGCATGCCGGTGATCGTGCCGGTGCGGTAGCCGATACGCAGCGCCTCCCCAAACGATCGGCGCGAGGCTGATGCCACCCGGACATTGCCCTGCACCGCCATGCGCATCCCGAGCTGGCCCACCAGCAGGCTGAAGCTGGCCCCCATCAGGAAGGCCAGCGCCCGGGCGCCGCCGATGGTCAGGCGCACCTGATCCGGGGACATGCTGGAGAAGCGCTGTATGGCTTCCGGGGTTGGCTCGACGATGTAGACGGACAGGAACATGGCCACCGTCAGCAGGGCCATCAGCGGCAGGATCGTCCGCAGTTGACGGCGCAAATAGGCGTCGGCGCCGTCGCGGATCGCGCCCCACACTTCCTGCATCTTGGGGGTCCCTTTGTCATACCGCAGGATCTGCGCGCGCAGGTACGCGGCGTAGAGCAGTCCCAGAATGGCGACTCCCAGGATGGCATACACGGCGATTTGCTCGGGGGTGGTAAGTCCCTGCATCAGGACGCTCCTTGGTGGGTTTTGGCGAGCTCTGGGGCCAATTAGCCCGATTGTACGGTAGCGCTCAAAGCCAGTCAAGCGGGCCGGCTCCCAAATGAGAATCGCATGAGAAAGAGCCCGCTGGGTTGACTGCCCCCTCCTGGAGTCTGTATAGTCACTTCGATAGACGTCTGGCTTCCCTGTGCACCCGTTCCGCTCGTCCCTTCGCCGGGGCAGGCGGCCTGACCCCTGACGACCCGAGAAGCCACCCGATCGGAGATGAACCGGCCGTGATTCGCGTCACAGGCTTGACCAAATCGTACGGCCCGCACCTGGCTGTCCGCGACCTGACCTTCCACGCCCAGCGCGGGGAGATCGTGGGTTTCCTGGGCCCGAACGGTGCCGGGAAGACGACTACGATGCGCATCCTGGCCGGGTTCATGCCGCCGTCGGCCGGCTCGGCGCAAGTGGCCGGGTTCGACGTGGTGGAGCAGTCGCTCGAAGTCCGGCGCCGAGTGGGGTACTTGCCCGAGACCGTCCCGCTCTATCCCGAGATGTCGGTGCGCGAGTACCTGACTTTCATGGGCAGCCTGCGCCGGGTCCCTGGCCTCGAGGATCGTATCGATCAGGTGCTTGAGGAGGTCAGCCTCAGCGAGCGGGCCGAGAGCACCATCGGGAACCTGTCCAAGGGACTGCGTCAACGCCTCGGATTGGCGCAGGCTCTGCTGCACCAACCGGAGGTGTTGATTCTCGACGAGCCAACGATCGGCCTCGACCCGGCGCAGATCATCGAAGTCCGGCGCATCATCCAGACCCTCGGCCAACTGCGCACGGTGTTGCTTTCGACGCACATCCTGTCCGAGGCCCAGCAGGTCTGTGACCGGGTGCTGATCATCAACCGCGGGACGATCGTCGCCGAGGACACGCCGGGGAATCTGCAGGCGCAGTTGGCGGGCGCCGAGAGGTTCCGGGTAAGCGCCTCCCTGGAGGGCGAAGACCTCCGCCGGCTGCTGCAGAGTGTGCCGGGTGTGACGGCGGTGCGCCAGCTGGGTGGGGAGGGCGAGGTGGAGGTCTCCGGCACGCCGGGCCAGGATCTGCGACCGCTGGTTGCGCGGCGCATCGTCGAGGCCGGGCATGATCTGTTTGCCCTCACGCCGGTCGGCCTCAGCCTGGAGGAGGTCTTCCTGCAGCTGACGCGCGAGGAAGCCGAGGCCCGGGAGGCCGCCTGACCATGCGCAACGTGTGGACCATCGCCGTGCGCGAACTGCGCCACTACTTCGTCTCGCCGGTCGCCTACGCCCTGGCGTTCATGATCTTCCTCATCCTTGGCGGAATCTTCTTCATCAACGTCTACTTTGGACTGCAGTCCGGCTATGTCAGCCCGGACGGCCGAATCGTGATGGGGCCCCTCGTAACCATCCTGCTCTTCATCACCCCGGCGATCACCATGCGACTGATCGCCGATGAGTACCGCATGGGCACCTTTGAGCTCTTGCTCACCGCCCCCGTGCGAGACTGGGAGCTGGTGGTGGGCAAGTGGCTTGGCTCGATGCTGTTCATGTTGATCATTCTGTTGGTGACCTGGGCCTACCCGCTGATCCTTCACCGCATGTCGACCCCCGGGATTGACCAGGGGATTCTGCTGGCCTCTAGCCTCGGCATCGTGCTGATGGTTGCGGCCATGCTGGCCATCGGCGTGATGGTGTCGGCCTTCTTCCGCAGCCCGCTGGCGGCTTTTTTCACCAGCCTGGCTGTGCTGCTGGTCCTGTGGATCATCGGCAGCCTGGGGGGAGCCTCGGGGTTGGCAAGTGAAATCGCCCGGCAGTTGAGCTTCGTCGATCACTTCTATGGCAGCTTCTACCGCGGCCTGCTCAGCCTGACCGATGCGCTGTACTACGTGAGCCTGACTGTGCTGGCGCTCTTCCTGGGCAGCCAGGCGGTGGAGGCGCGCAGGTGGGGCTAGCGTGAACCGATCCCAGTTGGCATCGATCGCCTACGCGGCCACAGCCGGGCTGCTGCTGGCCAGCCTCGCCTGGTACGTGCTCAACCGGGATGCGGACCGGTATGTCCAGATCGGCCTTGCTTTGGCACTGCTGGGGCTGGCGGCGGCTGTGCTGCTGGATCCGCCGCGCGTACGGCGGGCGCTCAGCGGACGCCAGGCGCGTTATGGGAGCAATGCAGCCCTGCTCACGCTGGCTGTCGTCGGCATCCTGGGCGTCGCCAATTATCTGGCCTACAACAACCCGCAGTCTCTCGATCTGACGGAGACGAAGGATTTCAGCCTGACGCCCGAGACGCTGCTGATCCTCGACCAGCTGCAGCAGCCGGTGCAGCTCATCGGTTTTTTCACAGCAGACTCGGTCGACGCGCGCGATCTCTCCCGGGCGCTGTTTGAGGCCTACCAGCGGAACAGCCGAGGCAAGATCAGCTATGAGTTTGTCGATCCGCGCGCCAATCCGATCGCGGCCGACCGCTATGGCGTCCAACGCGATGCCAGCGTGGTTGTCGCGGCTGGAAGCGCTTCCGAGGTCCTCTCTTATCCCAGCGAGGATGAGCTGACCGGAGCCATCCTGCGCCTGAGCAACCCGGAAGACCGCAAGGTGTATTTCATAGTCGGTCACGGCGAGCGCGACCTGGAAGCGGTGGATGACTCCGGCTACAGCGAGCTGCGCCAGGCTTTGGAGGCCAAGAACTACCAGGTTGAATCGCTCAGCCCGCTCAGCGCAGGCGCCATCCCGCAGGATGCACTTGCCCTGGTGATCGCGGGCCCGACGGTTGACCTTGCACCGGTCGAGGCAAAGCTGATCCAGGAATATCTTGGCCAGGGGGGCGCGCTGGTGTTGCTCGCCGAACCGACCGCGGCACTGGCGGGGGCGCAGCCGTTGAATCCACTTGGCGAATACCTGGAACAGGAATGGGGCATTGCCCTCCAGGACGATCTGGTACTTGACCTGAACTCCTCCTTGCCCTTGACCGCCATCGCTGCCGAGTACGGCGAGCATCCGATCACCACCCGCATGCGCAATGTGCGCTCGTACTTTCCTTCGGCTCGCAGCCTGCGCCTGGTGGCAATCGACAATCCAGTGCGGACGCTGACCGCCTTGGTGCGCACGGCGGCCAACTCGTGGGGTGAGGTGGACTACGCCGGGCTCAGCGAAGGCGGGAACCTTGACTTTGCTGAAGGAGAAGATGTGGCCGGGCCGCTGTTGCTGGCGGCGGCGGCTGAAGATGCCGAGACGGGGGCGCGGGTTGTCGTGGTCGGCGACTCGGACTTTGCCGCCAATGTGGACTTCCTGGGACTTGGGAATGGAGACCTGCTGGTCAACAGCATCGACTGGGCCGCGCGCCAGGACAAACTGATCAGCCTGACCCCCAAGCCGGCGATCTCGCGCTTCGTGCTCCCGCCTTCTACCCGGGCGATTGGCGGAGTCTTCCTGATCACGGTGGTGCTGATCCCTGCCGCCGTGCTGGCCACCGGAACCTACGTGTGGTGGATCCGGCGCAAGCGCGGTTGAGGCGAGGCAGAAGATGATTCGGCGCAGCACCTGGTTCGCCCTGGGCATCCTGGCCGTAGCGGTTATGGCGGCGGTGATCGGGTCTCGTTCCAACGGCGACCAACCGGCGGCGCAATCCGAGCGCCCGCCGACGCCCTTGCCTCTGTGGACGATCGAGTCCGATGCCGTTACGCAGTTGGTCATCGAGAGCGGCAAGGGCGAGGTGCTGCTGGCAGCCGGGCGCGATCCTGCCGCCGGATGGATGTTGCATCAACCACTGGCGGGCCCGGCGGACGCCGGGCGTCTGGAGCGGGCGGTGAGCTGGCTGGCCAGCCCGCCGGTCAGGGTGGAGGTCGAGGCCCCCGACGACCTGACGCCGTTCGAGCTCGACCCGCCGCGCTACCGGGTGCGGGTGATCACCGGACAGGGCGCTGAGCAGGCCTTCGCCATTGGCCGCGCAGCGCCGACCGGGGACATGGTCTACGCCCGAATGCCGGGCAGGACAGGGATCGTGCTGCTGAGTGTCTTAGGTGTGGAGGAGGTGCTCGATTTGCTCGAGCCCCTGCCGCTTGTCCCGACCGCCACACCCCGTGGTGCAACGCCGGAACCTTAAGATGTCCATACGAGCCGCCCCGGACTGGGGTGCGGTCGGCTCGCCGGATTGATTCGGGGCCGGATTGCCTGTATTCTGGAAGTGAGAATGGCTAACAAGCGCAAGAAGATGACGACCGAGAAGACCATGCGGCTGCCCCTGCCGGGGACGGACGATGAGTCGAGTCCGCTTGAGGCGGTGATCGAGGAAGCCCCGGCCGCCGAGGAGGAGAACCCGGCGATCGAGCAGTTGATCGAACTCGGCCGGGAGAGAGGCTTCGTCACCATCGACGACATCCTCTCATTCTTCCCGGAGGCCGAGCGCGACCTGGATCAGCTGGAGGAGACCTACGCCGCCTTGATGACGGCCGGTATCCCTTACCTGGATGAAGTGGCCGAGGTCGAGGACCTGTCCGACGATGACGGCGTTGAGGAAGATGCCGGGCAGCCGGAAGCCGGCGACGACCTGGTTCACCTGGATGCGGATGACACTGTCGGGCTATACCTCAAGGAGGTTGGGCGCGTGCCGCTGCTCACCGCCGAGGAGGAGGTCTCCCTGGCCAAGCGGATCGAGCGCGGACGCAAGGCGCGCGAGGAACTGGCGGCTGGGCCGGTTTCGGCGAAGCGCCGGCGCGAATTGCGCCTGATGATCGAGGACGGCTGGGCGGCGCGCGAGCACTTGATCACTGCCAATTCGCGCCTGGTGATCAGCGTCGCCAAGAAGTACATGGGACGCGGGGTTCCCTTCCTCGACCTGATCCAGGAAGGCAACATTGGCCTGATCCGCGCCGCCAAGAAGTTTGACTATCGCCGCGGCCACAAGTTCTCGACCTACGCCACCTGGTGGATCCGCCAGGCGGTTACGCGGGCCATCGCCGATCAAGGGCGAACCATCCGCGTGCCAGTGCACATGGGCGATCAGATCAACAAGCTGCTGCGCGTCTCGCACCAGCTGACCCAGCGCCTCGGCCGCGATCCATCGACCGACGAATTGGCCGACGCCCTGACGGTTGCCCCCAAGAAGGTCGAGAACATGATCCAGGTGGCGCGCCGTCCGCTGTCGCTCGAGACGCCGACCGACGAAGACGAAGACTCGGTGTTGGGCGATTTCATCCAGGACGAAGAGTCGCTGGCTCCGGCGGAGGCTGTTACGCAGAACCTGCTGCGTGAGCATCTGGCGGAGGTGCTCAACATGCTGCCGCCACGCGAGGTGCGCATCCTGCAGTTGCGCTATGGCTTGCTCGACGGGCAGAGCTACACCCTGGAGGAAGTCGGGCGCAAGATGGGCGTGACGCGTGAGCGCGTGCGCCAGATCGAGGCGCAAGCCCTCAGCCGGCTGCGCCATCCCAGCCACCGGCGCAAGCTCGCCGACTACCTGCGCGACTGACCCCGCTCTCAAGCCAACTCGCCTGCTCACCGGGTATTGCTCCGCAAGTAGGCGGCCGTCCCTTGCCCCCGCACACCCCGGCCCGCCTCCCGGCGGGCTCGACTTCGCGACCTCGCCCCGGCCCGCTCCCCCAGCGTGGGAGCGGCGGGCGGTGGAGTCCCCGATTGGTGCATCAAGCCGCCGCTAGATTCTCCCATCGAGCTCGAGAGTGCCGCCTTGGCGCCTTCCTGCCTCGGCCGCGCAGAGCGATCCGGCACTCGCGCGGCGGTTCGTGCCAAGACAGGAATTCCCCACAATCCGCCGCCTGCAGGGGTGGGGGGAGGGGGGGCAGGGGGCATGGGGGGCGGGAGTGCAAATCCCGCCCCCCGGCCCCCTGGTAAGAAATGTGGGGCGCTTGCGGCCAACGTAATCATGGAGTGCCGGTGTTCACTCACGGAGTTCTGCGCGGCGCTGACGTCGAACGGGGAGCAGACCAATCGGGTTGCAGACGCGAGAGCAAGCATGGGTCAGGAGGATCGGTCATTGTTACGCGCGTCGTATCGTGCCGTGGCTGCGACATGCGGGGCATCCGACGCGCGCCGGGGTGGGGGGGAGGGGGTGCAGGGGGCCAGGGGGGCGGGAGTGCAATTCCCGCCCCCCGGCCCCCCCGGCAGAGAAACCGGGCACCGATCGCGTGGGCACTGATCCATGCGCGCCAAGCCGTCGGCTGCCCCTGGGCTCGCCAGGGATGGACGCGCGGCGATCGACCATGGGATCAGGCTAGACCGTTACGGGACTCGGCTCGCTCGTTCGCTGGCGTCGGATCGCGTTCAACCCCGTGGCAACCGCAAAGGCGATCCACAGGCAGACCATCGGCATCAGGGGCAGGTAGTAGCGCTGGAAGGCGAGCGGGACGGCGGCCAGCAAGCCGATGACTTGGGCAAGGGTGAGCAGAAGCAGCAACGCTGCGT
>JBFYRF010000191.1:0-2756 GCA_041302385.1 Anaerolineales bacterium
TCCCCGATCGATCCGCAGCTCACCCCCGCCGCTCGCCCGGTGCGGCGGCCGGAGTGGATTCGTGTCCGGGCGCCGTCCGGTGAGACCTACGAGTGGCTGCGCGGCATGATGCGCTCCAAATCGCTGCATACCGTCTGTGAAGAGGCGATGTGTCCCAACCTGGGTGAGTGCTGGGGCGCAGGCACGGCCACTTTCCTGATGATGGGCGACGTGTGCACCCGCTCCTGCGGCTTCTGCGATATCAAGACGGGTCGGCCCGCCCCGCTCGACTGGCTCGAGCCCGAACGCGTCGCCCGCGCCGTACAGGCGATGAACCTACGCCATGCTGTGATCACCAGTGTCAATCGCGATGAGCGGCCGGACGGCGGGGCGCCCATCTTCGCCATGGTCATCCACCGCATCCGTCAGTTGCAGCCTGGCTGCTCGGTGGAAGTGCTGATCCCGGACTTTAAGGGATCCCGCGAAGCGCTCCAGATTGTGGTCGAAGCCCGGCCGGACATCCTCAACCACAACGTGGAGACCGTGCCGCGCCTGTTCCGCGCCGTGCAGCCGCAGGACCGTTACGAGTGGGCCCTGGCCACGCTGCGCAACGGCAAGCAGCTCGATCCGGAGCTCCTCACCAAGTCCGGCATCATGCTCGGTTTGGGTGAGACGCTGGATGAAGTCAGAGCCGTGCTCAACGACCTGCGAGCGTGCGGCGTCGACATCATCACCATGGGTCAGTACCTGCAGCCGTCCAAGCAGCACCTTTCGATTGCGCGTTACTACACGCCGGAGGAGTTCGAAGACCTGAAGCGCTATGGATTGGAGATCGGGTTCCGCTGGGTGGAGAGCGGCCCACTCGTCCGCTCCTCCTACCATGCCGAGCAGCAGGTGCGCGAGCTGAGCAGGGTTCACCCCAAGCTGCCCAGCGCCGACGCCTCCGCCGAACCCCCATCCATCTCCCGCTAAGTGAGACTGCGGTCACCTCGCCCTTGATGGAGGCGACGCCCCAGGCATGCTCGGACTCCATGGCCTATAATCCGTTGCGAGCCCTGGCTTTCGGGCGGACGGAAGTGAGGAGTTGCGATGTACCCAATAGTGCTCACGATCCATAACTGGCTGCGCTGGCTGGTGGTGCTGCTTGGCGTGGTTGCTCTGGTGCGCGCCTACCTTGGGCTGTTCGGACGGCGCGTCTGGACACCCGCCGACAAAACGGCGGGCACGCTGTTCTCGATCTCGATCGATGTACAGTTCCTCTTTGGCTTGCTGCTCATCTTCGTCAGCCCCCTGGTAGCGGCTGCGGCGGCCAGCCCTGCGGCTGCCATGCAATCAGATGAGCTGCGGCGCATTCTGGTGGAGCATGTCCCGCTCAGTCTGCTGGCGGTGGTATTCGTCCACATCGGTACGCTGGGGGAGCGGCGAGCGGCCGATGACCGCCGGCGCTTCGTGCGCTCGGCGCTGTGGTTCACGCTGACCGTGCTCGCCTTGCTGGTCGCGATCCCCTGGTGGCGCCCGCTGCTGCGGCTTCCTTGACGGCTCCGGCAGACCGTCAGCCGCCCATTCGTATGGCCGGCTTCCACTTCTACCATCCGGTTGAGGTCCGCTACGCCGACATTGATGCCCAGCGGCACGTCAACAACGTGGTGTTCTTCACCTACATGGAGACCGCCCGCGCCGCCTACCTGCGGCGCCTCGGCCTGTGGGATGGCAAGGAGTTCCTCGACATCGGCATCATCCTGGTGAAGGCGGAGTGCGAGTATCTGCTGCCGATCGCCTACGGAACCGCGCTGCGGGTCGGTGTGCGCACCGAAGGCATCGGGACCAAGAGTCTGACGTTTTCGTATTCGATCGAGGCCCTGGAGATGGATCGGACGATGGCGCTAGGCAAGACCGTCTCAGTGGCTTACGACTACCATGCCCTGCGATCGATCGCTGTGCCGCCCGCCTGGCGCAAGGCGATCGAGGCCTTTGAGCAGGACGGTCCATCGCGTCCTGCCGGCCGCCCATGAAACTCGACGCCAGCCTGCCTCCCATCGCACTCCGCCAACTGCCCGGGTTGGCGCAGGCCGCCGAGGCCGCCGGGTTTGATGGCCTGTGGTCGACCGAGACGCAGCACGATCCGTTCCTTCCCCTGGCGCTGGCTTCCGAGCACACCCAGAGGATCTCGGTCGGTACGGCCGTTGCCATCGCCTTTGCCCGCAGCCCGACCGTGCTGGCACACACGGCGTGGGACCTGGCCGAGCAGTCTGGCGGTCGGTTCATCCTGGGCCTGGGAACACAGGTGAAGGCGCACGTCGAACGGCGCTTTGGCATGCCTTGGCCTGCCTCGCCGGTCAAGGCGTTGCGCGAGCACGTCCAGGTGATCCGCACGCTGTGGCAGACGTGGCAGCAGGGCGGCCGGCCGAACGTGCGTGGCGAGTATTACCAGGTCACGCTGATGACCCCGTTCTTCAGCCCGGGGCCCCAGCCGCACCCGGTGATCCCGATCTTCATCGCCGGGGTGAATCCCGGCCTGGCCCATCTGGCAGGGGAAGCTGCCGACGGCTTCCTGGTTCATCCCTATCACTCGCAGCGCTACCTGCGCGAGGTCGTACAGCCGGCAATTGTTAAGGGTGCTGCCAGCGCCGGGCGGAGGAGCGACTCGGTCGCCCTAAGCGTCACGGCGATCGTTGCCACCACATCGGACGAGGAGCAATGGGCGCGCGGCCAGATCGCCTTCTATGCCTCGACCCCGTCCTATCGGCCGGTGATGGACCTGCACGGCTGGGGGGACA
>JBFYRF010000211.1:0-5851 GCA_041302385.1 Anaerolineales bacterium
ACTGCTGGGCGAGTCGGAGTTCCTTTCCCTGGTAGGGCTCGTCGTTGGGGTAGAGGACCTTGGTGATGGTCTCGGAGCTGATCTTTTCGTCCACGGCCCCGAAGTAGTCGCCCACGTTGAACGCTTCGAAGTCGAAGGATTCGGTTGCTTCCGCCTTCCAGAGGCGCAGGAGATTGGCGGTGTTGACCCGGTAGCCCAGAACCGGGGTGTCGTAGGCCACCCCCTTGACCAGCCGGCCGGGAACCCAGCGCACGCGAAGGCTGCCATCAGGGTCATGGTACGTCTCGGTATGGCCTTCGAGGCCGATGTCGCAGCTGATCTCGGGTCGGGCGATCTCCCACGGGTTGCCGTAGCGCAGCCACTTGTCGGTCCTCTCCACCTGCCAGCCGTCACGGATCACCTGGTCGAAGATGCCGAACTCGTAGCGGATCCCGTAGCCGATGGCCGGTATCTCGAGCGTTGCCAGGGAGTCCAGAAAGCAGGCCGACAGCCGCCCGAGGCCGCCGTTGCCCAACCCCGGCTCCTCTTCCTGCTGCAGGAGGTCGTTCAGGTCGAGCCCCAGCTGGGCCACCGCCTGACGGGTCTGCTCGAAGATCCCCAGGTTGACGAGGGCGTTGCCGAGATGCGGGCCCATGAGGAACTCGGCCGAGAGATAGCTCACCACGCGGGTGTCCTTCTGCAGCAAGGTGTGAACGGTGCTGTTCCAGCGCTGCAGCAGCCGGTCGCGCACCGTTACGGCGAGCGCCGCATACCATTCGTGGCGCGAGGCCGCCTCCGGGATTCTGCCCTGGGTAAAGTACAGGTTGTCCCGCAGCGCGCGGGCGAGGGTGTCCGGGCTTAGCCCGGTACGCGTCGGCTCGTACTCATCCGATTTGGAACCGGAACGAGGGGGGCGTCCCGCTCGTTTAGCGCTCTTGATACCTTTCTTAACTGCCATAGGCGTAACCCGACCTCTCCGCGAACCGGAATGCTTCCGCAATCCGCTCTAGCCGCCTTGGAGCCTCCTGCGTCTCTGCGATGAGGCGGTTATTTTTTCAGCCCGACATCCTTGAGGGCATCCTTACATCTCTGGCTCACTTTGGCTTCGTTCTTTTCCAGGCACTGCAACAAGCGTCCTTCACCCGCCTTCACACCACCGCAGTTGGCGGCCACGTCCGCCTCGCACTCGTTGGCCACATAGGTCAAAGCGGCCACGGAGCGCTCCAGCCGCACGGCGGCGTTATAGAGGGCGTATTCGCATTTTCCGGACAACTTGTCCTGGTAGGCGTATAGACAGGCCAGGACCCGCCCCTCTCCAGGAGTTACCGCCTTGCAATAGGTCTCGAGCTCCGTTTTGCAGCCGTTCGCAACGGTTTCGATAATCGTCTCTTGCGCGGACAGGTTGCCGAAGACACCCAATGCCATGACTACCACCCCGATGATGCCAATCGCTCGTTTCATGAAATCCTCCTCTCATAAGTGTCATTTGGGAATCTGCCGTGGGTCGGTCATGTTCTCCGGCCGCAGCAGATCGTCCAGTTGGGCCTTGGTCAGCCACTTCTTCTCCAGCACCAGGTCGTAGACATTGCCGCCGGTTTTGAGCGCCTCCTTGGCGATGGCGGCCGATTTCTCGTAGCCGAGCACCGGGTTGAGCGCCGTCACCAGGCCGATGCTGCTCTCGACGTAATGGCGGCAACGGTCGGCGTTGGCGCTGATGCCCGCGATGCAGCGGCTGGCCAGCGTGATGCAGGCGTTCTTCAGGATCATCATCCCGTGCAGCAGGTCGTAGGCGATGATCGGCTCGGCCATGTTCAGCTCGAGCTCGCTCGCCTCGGCCGCCATGGAGATGACCGTATCATAGCCGATGATCTGGTAGCAAATCTGGTTGACCAGCTCGGGGATGACCGGGTTCACCTTGCCGGGCATGATCGAGGAGCCCGGCTGCATGGGCGGCAGGTTGATCTCGTTCAGCCCGCAGCGCGGCCCCGAGGAGAGCCAGCGCAGATCGTTGCAGATCTTCGAGATCTGGACGGCCGCGCGTTTCATGGTGCCCGACATCTGCGCGAAGCAGCCGGAGTCCTGGGTGGCCTCGACGAGGTTTTCGGCCTTGCGCACCGGCAGGCCGCTCACCAGCGCGAGCAGCCTGGTGACGCGCTCGGCGTAACCCGGCGGGCTGTTGATCCCGGTCCCGATCGCGGTCGCGCCCATGTTGACGTCGAGCAACTCCTTTGCCGCGCGCTGCAGCGCCTCCCCCGCGCTTTCGATCATGCGGCCGTAGGCGCCGAACTCCTGCCCGAGGGTCATCGGCACGGCATCCTGGTTTTCGGTGCGGCCCATCTTGAGCACGCCGGAAAACTCGGCGGCTTTCCGCTCCAGCGCCTTGCGCAGCTCGCCCATCGCCCCTAGCAGGTCCTGCAGCGAGAGGATCACCGCCAGCTTGATGGCGGTGGGGTAGACGTCGTTGGTCGACTGCGAGCAGTTGACGTCGTCGTTGGGATGGAGATGCTCGTATTCGCCCTTGGCATGCCCGAGGATCTCGAGACCCCGGTTGGCGATGACCTCGTTGGCGTTCATGTTGGTGGAGGTGCCGGCCCCGCCCTGGAACATGTCCACGACGAACTGCTCGTGCAGCTTGCCGGCCAGGATCTCGTCGCAGGCGGCGCAGATGGCCTTCATCTTGGGCTCGGCCAGGACGCCCAGGTCGTGGTTGGCCATGGCCGCCGCCTTCTTGACGAACGCCAGCGCGCTGATGAAATGCTCGAAGTTGCGCAGCGGCACGCCCGAGATCTGGAAGTTCTCGACGGCGCGCGCGGTCTGCACGCCGAAGTAGGCGTGGTCGGGCAGCTCGCGCTCGCCCAGGGAGTCGTGTTCCCGGCGCACGCCGCCGACCGCTTTCAAATCATCGGGGGCCTTCGCTGTGACGGCGCGCAGGCGTTCGCCCATCCGCTTGGCCACCCGGGCGACGATGCGGTAGAACACCTCGGGTTTCTTCTCCCGGAATTCATCCAGCTGGCTGCGGGAGATCTGCCAGATCACGGCGCCGTGGCGGACGGCCGCGCTGGTCGAATGGGGCAGGTCGTCCAGCAGGGCGCTCTCGGCGATCAGGGCGCCCGGCTTCAACACCGCCACGCGGGTCGTCGACCCGTGCAGGCCGCGCACGATCTCCACCTCGCCGTCCAGGACGATGCCGGCCCACTGCCGCGGCGTGGATTCGTGGAACGCCCAGTCTCCGGCCTCGTATGACACCGTTTCGCCGCGTCTGAAGAACGCTTTCAGGTCCTCCACGGCGATGCCGATCGCGGCCGCCGCGCTTTTGACCGCCTTTTTGAGAATGTCTTGCATGGATGCCTCCTCTTACCCTTTCCTGATCGAAACTCATGCCTTGCAAAGAAGCTGTTTCGCGTCGCAGTTCTTTTTTGTGGGAGCGGCATCTTGCCGCGAAATCGAGGCTGGAAGCCTCTCCCACACCAACCGCACTTCGTTATGAGGCACACAGCATCAAACGCCATGACCCGCCTATAAGAAAATCCCGCTGATGACCAGGCCCGCGACGATCGCGACGGCGGTGGCGATCAGGCCGGGCAGCATGAAGGAATGATTCAGCACGAAGCGGCCGATGCGCGTCGTGCCGGTGCGGTCGAAGTTGATCGCGGCGATCAGCGAGCCGTAGGTCGGCAGGAAGAAATAGCCGTTCACCGCCGGCCACATGGCGACGAGATGCGGCGGGGCGATGCCCAGGCTGATCCCGAGCGGCATCAGCGCCCGGGTGGTGGCGGCCTGGCTGAACAGCAGCACCGAGGCGAAGAACAGTCCCAGGGCGAAGGTGATGGGATAGGCGGACGTGACGTCGCCGATAGCGCCGATGATGACCTTCTCGTTGCCCTTGATGAACGTGTCGCCCAGCCAGGCCAGGCCGAAGATGCCGACGACGGCCGTCAGGCCCGCCTGGGCGACCTCGGTCTTGGGGATCTTGCCGGCGGCGGTCCGGGTGGTCAGCAGCATGAGCGCCGCCAGGGACAGCATGACGATCTGGATGGTGTCCGCCATCCCGAGGGGGGCCGTGGCATTGCCCTTGGGGATGAGCGGCCTCAAGCCCGGGAAAAGCCCGGCCAGCACGATCAGGCCCACGCCGATCAGAAACAGCATGGCGCTGAGACGCGCGCCCTTGGGCAGCTCTTTTCTCTCGCTCTTGGCATTCGAGCCCCCCGGCGGTTGGATCTCGCCGGCGCTCAGGCGGCGCTGGTACTCGGGATCGTCCTTCAACTCCTTGCCCACGCGGGTTTGCACCAGGGCCGCCGCGATCACCCCCAGGATGGTGGCCGGCACGCAGATGAGCATGATCTGGGGCAGCCCGACGCCGAGCGGCTCGTACAGCGCGATCATCGCCGCCATGGCGGCCGAGACGGGCGAGGCCGTGATGGCCTGCTGGGAGGCGATGGTGGCGACCGCCATCGGCCGCTCCGGCCGGATGCCGTTTTCGTAGGCGACCTGGTAGATGATCGGCAGCAGCGGGTAGAAGACATGGCCGGTGCCGGCGCCGAAGGGGAACAGGTAGCAGACCAGCGGAGCGACGAGGGTGATCTGCCGCGGGTTGCGGCGGATGATGCGTTCGGCCAGCCCGACCAGGTAATCGATGCCTCCGGCGGCCTCCATCACCGCCGCCGCCATGATGACGGCCAGGATGATCAGCATCACGTCGATGGGCGGGGTCGTGGGCGCAAGGCCGAAGCCGTAGCTGAGGACCAGCACCCCGGCGCCGCCCCACAGGCCCAGCCCGACGCCGCCGGAGCGGCTGCCGAGGAAGATCGCGCCCAACACCACGGCGAACTCGAGAATCAGCTTCAGCAGCATGGCGGCGGCTCCTTTCGTGATGCGCCGAACCCCCTACGGCTTCAGGAGGTCGGCATCCAAGTCTCCGAAATGCTTGCGGCGCAGCCCCAGGAGAGTGCCGTCGGCCTTCATTTTTATGAGCTGGGCGTTCAGCCATTCTATGAACCGGAGCTCACCTTTGCGCACGGCCATGGCATAAGGCCGCGGCAGAAAGGAATTTCCGACGGCCTTGACGTCGCCGCTTCGCCTGGCTTCGGACAGGACCGCGACGTCGTCCTGGCACAGCGCGTCCACCTGCTGGCTGCGCAACGCCTGGAGCGCCTCGGTAAGGCTCTTGTACGCGGCCAGCTTGACCCCGGGGGCGATCTGCGGCAGGTCCTGCTGCTGGACCGCACCCTCCACCACGGCGACGCTCTTTCCCGCCAGGTCCTGCAGGCCTTGGATGGAGCTGTCCTTGCGGACCAGCAGCATCGATCCGGTGACGAAATAGGGATCGGAAAATTCCAGCACCAGCCGCCGGTCTTCCGTGATCGTCATCGTGGCGACGATGACGTCGATCAATCCGCTGTAAAGCAAAGGGATGCGGCCGCCGGAAGTGACAGGCACCAGCTCTGCTCCGGTTTCGTCCTCGAAGAGCGCCCGTCCCAGGCGTCGGGCGAGATCGGCGTCGAAGCCATTGATCTCTCCCGTCTGATCGATGGAACCGAAGGGGGGAAAGTCGATTTTCACGCCTGCCAGCAGCCGTCCCCTGCGCCGCGCGTCCTCGAGGCCATCGGCGTGAGCCGGACCGGCAAAAGACAGAAAAAGCAGGCAGGCGACGAGGATAGCGGCTTCGCGCCCGATCAGTCGGTATAGATGATTCATTCCGTCATCAAGGCCCTTTCGACCTTTCGTACCTTTCGTTGGACTTCTTTATGGCCTCGAGCTCCTCGGGCGTCAGGGCTCGATCTCCTGCGCAGCCCATCACAAACAATAACGCTGCCAGCATGATAGCGAGAATCGATTTCATGGGAGCCTCCATGTGATCCATCGTACTTGCTTC
>JBFYRF010000216.1:0-6251 GCA_041302385.1 Anaerolineales bacterium
CTGTCGGCGAAGTAGGCGAAGTCGAAGTGCACCGGATCGCCGGCCACCTTCCCCGGGATCGGCATCAGCCGGGCGGTCAGAGGCTTGTTGTGGCGCAGCGCCAGCGCTCCCAGGTCGACCAGGATTGCCATCAGCGCCTCGGCGTCGGTGTCCCCTGGGACGGGCCGGGTGTCCAGCCCGGTGCCGCACAGGGTGGAGAGCACCAGCAAGTCGGCGAGGGTCAGAAGGCCTTCGGCCGCGCGCGCGGCAAGGGTGGCGTCCTCCAGCACCGGCAGGAACAAGCCGCAGAATCCGGTCCGCTTGAACTGGGCACGGTCGAGGCAATCGGCCAGAAACGCCGCAGCGGCAACCGTTCCAGCCAGACCGACGGCCGACACCCCCAGCAATTCGAGCGCCGTGCCGAGTGAGCGATGATGCTCCGGATAGGGGGCCAACGAGAAATCGATGCCGAGCCAGCGCGTCTCGTGCTCGGCGGCGATCGGCTGCAGCAGGCGGGTGATGGCAGAGGCATGGGCTTCGATCATCCCCACCAGCCGACGCCGAGCGATCTCGGGGGACGACACTTCGCGGAAGGCATCGACCGCGAGCTCAGCGGCCTCGGTCGCAATGGCCAGCGCGGGCGAGCCGTTGTCGTGGTAGGCAGCGGGGAAGAACGGCGTGCCGGAGGGCACATTCGCCAGCGCGGCGAAGCGCAGGTTGGCAAAACCGTCCGAGGGCAGGCGCGAGTTGCGCTCGATGACCTGGGCGCAGGCCCGGGCGGCGGGCAGGGCAACGCCAAGCTCGGAATGCGCGTACAGGCCGCTGGTGAACACGTTCTCGGTCGCGGCCAGAATCTCGGGGATGGCGGTGAAGCCTCCCGGTTCCTCCGGCAAGGCTGGGCCGATCGCCACATAGTCGATGCCATGCACGAAGGCCTGTGCCTCGAGCTGGCGGGCGAACTCGGCGCGATCGGCCGGCGCAACCGGCCGTTCCATCTCGGCTGGCGGCGGGGTGGCCAGGCGCAGGGTCTGGACAGGATAGCCAGCCTGCTCGAGCGCCAGGCGGGCGGCGGAGAGGCAGCGGCTGATCTCCTCGAAGCGCCGCGGCTCCACGGGCCAGCCGGGGGCGACAAAGGCGGTGATCGATCGGATGTTCATGCGCCTCCTCGCTGGCGGGCGATCTCGAACAGAAGCACGGCGGCGGCAATGGCGGCGTTGAGCGACTCGGAGCCGCCGCGCAGCGGGATGTGAACGGTTGCCTGGCAGGCTGCGCGCAGCGCGTCGCTCGCGCCGGCCGCTTCGCCGCCGATCACCAGTCCGGCCGGCGAGCGCCAGTCGACCTGGTGATAGACGATCCCCTGGCGCGCCTCGGCCAGCCACAGCGGCACACCCTGCAGCCGCTGCAGGATCGCCTCGGTGCTCAGGGCCAGGATTGGGAGGTAGAGGTGTGCACCCATGGCCCCACGCACTACCTTGGGATTGTAGGCGTCGACCGTTCCCTCGCTCAGGAACAGCGCTTGCACGCCGGCCGCCCGACAGGTGCGGATCAGCGTGCCAAGGTTCCCGGGATCGGCCATGCGATCGGCAACCACTGCCAGGGTGATCGGCTCCTGCGGCGCAGGTTCGGGAAGGGGCAGCACCACCAGCAGGCCTGGCGGCGTGTCGGTAGCCGACATGGCCGCCATCGCCGGTTCACTGACCGGCTCGGCGCTGGCACCGGCTCGCTGCAGGCTGTTGACCAGGCCGCGGCCGCGAGCGTCGAGGTGCTCGGTGTAGAAGACCGCCCGCACCGGGGTTCCCGAGGCCAGCACCTCACGCGCCATGCGCTCCCCCTCGACCACATAAGCCGCCTCGCCGGAGCGGGTGGAACGGCGCGTCTGCAGCGCCCGCACCCACTTCACGCGTGGATTGCTTGCCGAGGTGATCACTGCGGGTTGCCCTCCTTTGCCCAGCACTGCTGCCAGACGGCAAGGAACGCCGATAGCACGCCCGGCTCCAGCAAGACAAGACGCACCACCTGCAGGTGGCTGTCAGGCATGGCGAGCAGGGTTGTCTCGACCTGCTCGAGCAGCACCGGGGCCGCCCGCTCGGGTGGGAAGCCGAAGATCCCGCTGGAGATGGCCGGCAGGGCCAGACTGGTCGCGCCCAGGCGGTCGGCGGTCTCCAGAGCCGTCCGCACCGTTGCGGCCAGCTTGCGTTCTTCTTGGCCTTCCCCCCAGACAGGGCCGACGGCGTGGATCAGGAAGCGACAAGGGAGGTTGCCGCCGCTGGTAACGGCCGGGTGTTCGTGCTCGATCGGACCGTTGTCCGCCAGCCAGCGATCGCTCTGTTGCTGCACGACAGGTCCACCTTTGCGCGCCAGGGCCGCAGCAACGCCGCCTCCGTGCTGCAGCCGAGCGTTGGCCGCGTTGACAATGGCATCCACGGCCTCCTCGGTGAGGTCCCCCTGGCGCAGTTCAAGGCGTTGTCCGGTTGGCAGTTCATGATAGGCGATCAGGCGTGACACGGGACACTCCAGTCGAGGCCAAGGAGGCAAGAGGATTGTATCAAGCTCGCACCCCAAGCAGGTGACACGGCCGATCCGTGGATCGCGGGCGGGGAGCCGGTCTTGCGCTTGAGCACATCACCTGGCTTGGTGTTGTTCGTGGTCGGGCGGGATTGCCGGCCTGCTGCATGTGCTGGATTTTGGCAGTTGCTGGAATGCCCACAGGTCTCACCGGTGTTCCGGCTGCCTTCAAGTGAGATGTGCCCGGAGGGGGCAGCGAGGCTGGAAAGACCGCGTGCCATTCGACGTTCCAATGCAGGCGGGAACCCCTGCTCGCCTGGGCTCAACAGGTGCGGCCGCCGCTGCACCAGGGCGGGGGTGGACGCGAAACCACCCCGCCGGAGCGGGGTGGCAGGATTGATCGAGGCGCGCAGGCTCAGGCCTGGGCTTCCGAGACGACCGCCGCGAAGGCGGCCGGGTCGCGCACGGCCAGATCGGCCAGCATCTTGCGATTGATGCGGATGTCGGCCGCCTTCAGGTCGTGGATCAGACGACTGTAGGTCGTACCGTTCAGTCGCGAGGCAGCGTTGATGCGGGCGATCCACAGGCGGCGCAGGTCACGCTTGCGCGTGCGGCGGTCGCGATAGGCATACCACAGGCTCTTCATCATCGCCTCGTTGGCGCGACGGAAGAGCAGGTGACGCGAGCCATACATGCCGCTGGTCATGCGCAGGATCTTCTTGTGTCGTCGGCGGGTGACAATCCCGCCCTTCACTCTAGCCACGTTCTTCTCTCCTGCGGTCCCCTGAGCGCCGGCGGGAAGCCCTCCCGCCTGTTAGGCACACTCAACGGCCGCGCCCGACGATCTCGGCGTGCCTGGCAGAAATGCCGCCGGGACTACTTGCCCAGGTTGGGGGCGAGGCGCGCCACGCGCTTCCTGAACGAGCGGCCCTTCACCGGGACCATCTCAGCCAGCTGCGCCTTGGTGCGCGACGACTTGCGGCGCCGCAGATGGCTCTTGCCGCCCTTGGTGCGCAGCAGCTTGCCGCCGGCGGTGCGGCGGAAGCGCTTGGAAGTCGCCTTGTGGGTCTTGAGTTTGTACTTACCCGTCTTGTTCGCTTTCTGCGGCACGGTCCTTCTCCCTGCTCTTCTGGGTCACCTGCAGCCTCAGACGCCGCCGCGGACGAAGGTCCGCGGCGCACAGTGCATCGGCGGGACTTGCAGGCGGCTAGCTTTTCGGCTTGCCCGGCGCCAGCGTCATCAGCATGGTCCGGCCTTCCATGGCCGGGGTCTGCTCGATGATCGAAACGTCGGCAAGATCAGCCGCAATATCCCTGAGATCCTCGAGGGCGATTTCCGGGAAGGTGATCTCGCGACCGCGAAAGCGGATGCGGACTCTGACCTTCTTGCCTTCCGTCAGCCAGCGACGGGCATTGCGGATCTTGAAGCCGCGATGGTGATCGGAGGTCTTGGGGCGCAGGCGGATCTCCTTGATCTCGATCTTGGTCTGTGCCTTGCGGGCTTCGCGCTCCTTCTTGGCCTTCTCGTAGAGGAACTTGCCGTAGTCCAGCACCCGGCACACCGGGGGCGAGAGATTTGGGGCAACCTCTACCAAGTCAAGATTGGCCTGCTGCGCCAGACTGAGCGCTTCGCGCAGCGGGACGACCCCCAAGTTCTGACCGTCCGGACCGATCAGTCGAACTTCACTGACCCGGATCTCCTCGTTGACTCGGAACTCGGATGCGCTGATCTTTCTCTCCTCTCGGACTCGGACATGGTGGGGCCGCTCAGGAGGGCGTGAGCGGCCCGAACTTACGCGAAATGATACCACGGGTGGAAGGAGAGCGTCAAACCGGGGGACGGGCCCCAGGGCTGGCGCCTGCGGTCGGTGCCCGGTTGCCAGCGGTCGGCGTAGGGCAAGATCTGGGGGCAGGGAGATCTCGACCCCGTACATATGAAGCAGGATCCTCGCTGACAGGTCGCTGCCTGGCGCCGACGGGTGTCAGCCCACGATCTGGGGCGGAAGACAGCGCCTGAATCCTCCGGGGAGACGGTGACGGCTGGGCATCCCCTACAACGGCCCGCCGCTCTCTGACCGCTGTTGGGTGCGGGCTGGTCGGGGCGTGCCAAGGGCCGCACATGCATCTGCTCCAGATCTGCTTATGGCCTTCACGCGTACTTCATTGCCGGCAGGTAGCCTGATCTCAGTCCGGCGCGGCGGTTGGCCGCGTCCGAGGGAGTCGAGGTGAGACGGATGATCAAGAAGCTGTTGTTTGCCGGTGCGATTGTGGCTGTACTGAGCCTGATGGGCTACGGCGTGTACGAGGCTGTTGGCGGAACCGGGACGCAGACGCATGCCGGGATCGAGGCCGGACGCCATGCTGCAGCGGCTGGAGTGGACGACCGCGGTGAAGCGCCGGGTCAGGGACAGGGACAGGGACAGGGTGGTGGCCGTTGGGCGACAGGCGCCCGGCCGGAGGTTGGGCAGAGCGACGGCCGGCGCCAGGGATTGGCGATCGATCCGGCGGCGCCCGACCGGGCCGAGAATCGGGCGGCGACGGTGCTCACCGGGACCGTCGTACAACTGGACGGCAGCGAGCTGGTGCTGCAGACGCCGGAAGGGGCACAGATCCTAGCGGGATTCGGCAAGCCCGGCTTCTGGGAGAGCCTGGGGATCATGCTCCAGGCGGGAGACCCGGTAGAGATTACCGGCTTCTGGGAAGGCGCGGAGTTCCAGGTGCAAACGCTGACGGCGCCGGCTACCGGGCAGACGGTTGTCTTGCGCGATGAAACCGGCCGGCCGCTATGGGCGGGCGGCGGGCGCTGGGCGCAACCGTTGGCCGGCGGCTCTGGCCGATCCTTCTAGGGTGAGAAGCAACGATGTCGCTTAAGCCGAAATGGAATCTGCTTGTGAATGGTGTGATCGCCGTGGGGTTCATCGTCACGGCGCTGACCGGGCTGGTCTTCTTCTTCGGGCTTGCCGGGGCGGGGTACCAGGGCGGGCGGGTAGCCTCGCAATCCTGGCTGCTGGCGCGCGATGCCTGGCGCAGCCTGCATGACTGGTTCGGGATGGCGATGATCGCCGGCGTGACAATCCATCTGATCGTGCACTGGAAGTGGATCGTGGCGGCGGTGAAGCGCAATCTGCTGGGTGCGTTCACCCCCGGTCGGCGGGCCGCGGTGCCGCCGAGGCGGGCGATTCGCTAACCCAGCCGGGCGAGTACGTGTGCCGTCGGGGCGATGCATGCATCGCCCCTACGCTTTGTGGATGTATCCAGCGGCGGCCGAACGGCCACGAGCCGCCGATCGGATGGGGGCGAAGGGGTGGGACGGATTGGACGATCGACGTAGGTGCGAAGCCTGCTTCGCCTCTACCCCCTGGGGATGGCTGGCTGGACGCGATCGCAGTTGGTCTGCATGCACCCCTTGGATACCTGCCGGGTCTGTCGGGGCGGTGTGTGCATTGCGCCGACCTGTGGGTGGCCGGCTGCGGCGGGTCAGGCGGCGCAGCGGATCTTGTTGGGTGCGGGGGAGGCGCCGGTATCTGCTGGCGCGACCGGTCTGGCGTGCAGGGAGGCGCGCCGCCTCGCGGCTGGGGCCGCACCGCCCAGCAGCGGCGTGCCGGGATCGACCCCGGCTGGCGGCAGCGCCCCCGGAGGCCCCCAGTAGCCGGCGTTGCCCAGCAGCCAGGTGTCGAGCGTGGCGCGATCGACGCTGACCGGGGCAAGCAGACTCTCGACGGCGCGCAGCAGCAGTTCGGCGTAAGCCGGGCGGTCATAGGGCAGCGG
>JBFYRF010000242.1:0-3836 GCA_041302385.1 Anaerolineales bacterium
GGCTGGCCAGCAGGCCAACTGGGGTGACCCCGCCGGAGGCGCCCCTCGCAACGATCCGCCCATTCGTCAATCGGCGGGGAGGCTGCGGAGAGAGAACGCCGATCTCGGTCGCCCAGGTGTCGGCCGTGGCCGCCGCCAGCGCGCCTACCAGACCAGCCAGCCAGAGCCCAGCCTGTGGTCCTCCTAGCCCGTACGCAAGCAAGAGCACCGCTGCCGCCCCTCCGTTGGCCAGTACCTGCCAGGCATCGCGTCTTCCGCCCTTGGCGACGACGCCCCCCAGGCTCCGTTTGTGCCTTACCCGCCAGCGGGAGAGGAGACTCGAACTGACGAAGAACGCCAACACCAGCACGGCGCCCCTCCACCCGGCTCCACCCCAGGCAGCTGCACCGACCAGCGCACTGGCAATGGCTCCTGAGGGCTGCAGCAGCCCGGCCCAGAAGGCCAAGCCGGCAACCCCGGCGCCCAGCCCCAGTCCCACGAGCCAATCCACTCCGCTCATCCCCTTCCCTTGTGGACAATGCGGTGGAAGCCTGTGGATAACCCGGCAAGCGCAGTGGACAGCCTGTGGTCTGTCAGGCGGCGCCCAGCAGGAAGGCAACGGCGACCCACAGCATTCCCCCGACGGCGATCGCCGTGCTCCACAAAGCGTACGACAGGTGCGGCCGCGTTTCCCGACGCAGCAGCCAGGCGCCCAGCACGGCGTCGATCATCCAGCACACAAAGCCGATCATGGGCAGGAGCAGCAGTCGCCCGGGCGGAGCACTCAGCGCCGGCCCGCCCTGTGCGTCGAACCCGAACGGAACGGATGGCGGCAAGCCGGGCGCCCGGAAGGCGAGGTAACCCAACAGCACCAGCGGCAAGCCCAGCCCGATCACCAGCAGCACCCGCGCCACTCGGTCGGACCACACGCGCGCCACCAGGAAGTCCGGGCGGAGCGAGAGCGCGGGCACCGGCTCGAGCGATCCCATGCGGGCGCCGGCGATGTAGGCCTGTTGAAAGGCCTGGGGGTCAGCGGGTGAGATGGCCAACTGGCTCTGGCGGGTGATGACAACGATCTGCCCCGCCCCACCTTCCGAGGCCATGAACTCGATCCTTCCGATGCCCTGGACCTCACGCTCTCCCACGATGCACCCGGGCCACCATAGCCCAGGCGGCGGTCGAAGGCCGGGGGCCAGCGTGTCGGCCGATTGCAGCCGCCTGACGGAGGTCAATGGGATCTGCTCCAGCCGCAACCCCCAGCGCAGGGTCAGCCCATTGCGGTCGACGGCATAGGAAGCGGTCAGCAGCCCATACAGGCGGTAGGCAATGGCCGCCGCCAGCGGCGTTGCCGCCAGCGGCAGTGCCGCCCACAGCGCCGTCCAAGGAGAAAGCGGGGTGGTGCCCAGTTGGTACAGGCCGAACAGGATCAGGGCGGTCACTGCGCTGAGCAGCAGCCCGCCGAGGATCACACCCCGCGCCCGCTTAGGGATGAACTTCATGCGAAACGCACGGGAGGCCGCAGGGCCTCCCGCAGCTCACTTCGGCCAGGCCGCCTCAGGCGGCGCCGGCCTGCTCCTTGACGTACACGGGCGAAAGCCAGGCGGCGTACTTCGGGTCGCGTCCGCGCACGATCTCCGTGAACCGACGCCGCAACTGGGCTCCCACCGGGCCCATCACGCCATCGCCGACCGCCCGGTGATCGACCCAGGTCACGGCGGTGACCTGCGCCGCGGTGCCGGTCAGCAGCACTTCCTGGCACAGGTAGATCTCGGTGCGGTCGATCGGGCGCTCGACCACCTGCAACCCCAACTCCTCGGCCGCCACCACCATCACCGTCTTGCGCGTGATCCCCTCCAGAATGTTGTCGGTGACCGGCGGCGTGATCAGCACGCCGTCACGCACGATAAACACGTTCATGGCGCTGCCCTCCGACAGATGTCCGTCTTGGGTCAGCACCAGCGCCTCGTCGAAGCCCGCCCGCATGGCGTCGGTCTTGCTCATGGCTGAGTTGACGTACGCCCCGCAGATCTTCCCCCGGGCCGGGATGGCATTGTCGTCGATGCGCCGCCAGCTGGAGATCGTCACCCGGGCATCCTCGTCGTTCTTGATGTACAGCTCAAAGGGGATGGCCGAAATCGCCAGCGCGTCGTGCAGATCGTGCAGGCGCACGCCGATCTTCTCGTCGGACTTGTAGATCAGCGGGCGGATGTAGCAGTCCTCGCGGTAGCCCTCGCGCCGCAGCAGCTCGAGGGTGATCTCGACCAGATCTTCCGCCGAGTAGTCGATCTCGGCGCAGATGAGCCTGGCGGAGTTCTTCAGCCGTCGGAAGTGGTCGAGCGCCCGAAAGACGTACAACTGCTCCTGCTCCGGATTCCAGTAGGCCCGGACCCCGGCGAAGGCCCCCGTACCGTAATTGAGGGCGTGGGTCAGGATCCCCACTTTCGCTTCCGCGTATGGCACGATCTGACCAGCAAAGAAGGCAAACTTCGGGAGCGTCACGGCGAATAGCCTCCTCTCACGCGTACGGCAGGGGTGGAATGCCCGCCGGGGTCGGCGGGCAGCGTGTCGATGTTTCCATTATAGACCGCCGCCCGAGAGCCCGGCAAGCCGCCGCCAGGCCGCCCGTGTCAAGTCAATTGACAACGTCACCGAAGGTTGACCGTTCCGTCAATTGATAATGTCACCGTGAGGAAGGCGTCCTGGTGCTGGAGGGTGGTGCGGAAGAGCGTTTTTCGCACATCCTGAGATGCACCCGGTTGGGCGGGGCGCGAGTGACGAAGTCGAGCGAGTCGGGCATGGATCTCGTCATTGAGCAGCCGCGGATTGGTGGCTTGGCGCAATCGGGCTAGCTCGGCTGGGCGGCAGGGTCCCGCTGGCACACGATCGGTCAAACGGGGCCTGCGGTAGGTCGAAGGAGCGATTGGGGGACCGCGCTTGCCGGTACTGCTTGACCTGCAGGCGCATGACGGGGAAGAAGAAGTTGTGCAAGAGCCACATCCGGTCATAGACCTGATTGAGCAGGTTGGTCTGGGCAACGATGTCCAAGCGGTGGAAGCCGAGGTAGGCCCGCACGGCCGAGCCGTTCTTCTCTTCCACGAAGGGGTTGTCGTTCTTGCAGAACGGGCGGCTGCGGGACAGGCTGGCTTGGGGGAGAGTCTTCCGCCAATAGGTCATCAGGAAATGGTTGAAGAACTCGCCGCCGTTGTCAGGGTGGATCTCCAGCAAGGGGAAGGGCAGGCGGGCCAGGATGCGGGTGAAGGCGTCCCGCATGACCAAGTAGCTGCGGCCTAGGATGGCCACCCGCTCACTCCAGCCGGTGGCGACATCCACCAGCTGGAGGGTATGGACGTACAGGCCGTCGGAGGATGGGCCGGCATGGTGAACCAGGTCCGCTTCGACGTGCCCGGGCTCCGCTGGGCAGCGGGCGATCCGACCGGCGGGGACGTGGCGGAGGAGGGAGTTGGTCTGCGTTGGCCGCCGCTGAGGAAGCCGGGGCTGATCGCGACGGAGATGCCGCAGCATGCGGGTGACGGTGGAGACGCTGATGCGGCCTAACTGATCCCGAAGCCTTGGGGGGAGCTCTAGCTCGCCGTGCTCCGCCAGATGAGCGGCCATAGCAGCCAGGACGGGCTGCAGGCGCTCGGCGCAGGGGAAGTCGAGGGTTTCAGCGACCTGGCGGACAACCGCCTCGACCTCCCTGCCGTAGGTGCGCCCGCGCTGCCGGCGACGTGGCCTACGGGTCAGGTTGCCACGCAGGCGGCGGATCAGGGTCTTGCGGGACAGGTGGGTGACCTGTTCGGCCTCCGTGAGCAGTGCACTGCGCTGCGGGCGGCTGGACGCCGGGTGGCGGGGCTGGA
>JBFYRF010000265.1:0-5256 GCA_041302385.1 Anaerolineales bacterium
CCGGTCTGTCTGCTTGTGGCGGAGCACGGCAGCCCCGCGTTCGACGCAGATCAAGGCCGCAGCCCTCTGCGAGAGAGCTGCGGCCTCGGGTCAGACGCGTGCGAAGCGGCTCGGCAGCCGGGCGACCTACATACGATCGGCCGGCGGTTCGAAGGTGAAGCTGCGAGTGCTGCGGAACTGGACGACGATCCCCGCGACAGCGGCGACAAGTGCCAACAGCATCATGAACGGGTAGGCACGCAGGGCCTGGGCGACCACATCCAGGTCCACCACGGCGGTCGACATGGCCGGCATGCCGAACAGCACGACCCCCGCCATAGCCAGCGCCCCGAAGACGGAAGTGGCGATGATGATCACCCACTTCTGCAGGTTGAAGCGCAGGACGACAAACGCCACGCCAACCCCGAGGGCCAGGCCGACCAGAAAGTTGATCAGCCCGAACTGGCTGCCGATCAACGCCATGAAGCCGACGCCCGCGGCGTAGCCTGCTGAGAACGAGAACAGCGCGATGGCGATGAAATAGAACAAGTAGGACAGAACTGCGAAGATAACAGCCACGACCAAGCCGACCACCCAGCTGGTCACGTCGCCGAGGAAGCTGCCGTTGGTGATGGCCTGGATCGCCTGTGCCCCGAGGCCAAACCCAAAGACAAAGCCCCAGATGGGCAGGAGAAACAGGAACAGACGGTAGCCGGCGAAGCACACTGCTGCCGCAAATGCCAGGGCGATTACCGCCCCGCAGAGAAGTGAAAAAGCCATTGCATCCTCCTGAAAGATAAGGCCATCCCGTGCAGGGAGGCCGACTGCCAGCCGTTCGCTTTCAGATTATACAACCCCTGCCATCGTCAGGCGTTACGGGCGGCCTCGCCCCACCGCTGTGAGGCTCGCCTCCCCTCGATCGCCGAGTCGAGCGGAGAGCCATAGGCCGGTCAGCTGCCTGGCTCGGCGAGCAGCCGGCACGTAGGCCCGCCGGGTGAAGACGTCGAAGTCATTGCGCTCGATCTCGTCCAGAATCCCGCGGTACAACCCGGCGGCGGCCCGGATGGCGAAGCGGCCATCCGGCGAAAGCAACCGGATGCCGGGCCATGCCTCGGCATAGAGCAGCCGGGCGCGGGCGATCTGATAGCGCATCAGCCCTCGCCACTCATGGTTCACCTTCGGGCGGGCGAAGAACGCCTCGTCCAGCCCGAACCCCTCCAGCTCATCCTCGGGCAGGTACAGCCGGCCGATGCGATAGTCCTCGCCGACGTCGCGCAGGATGTTGGTCAACTGCAGCGCCACACCCAGCTTGACGGCATAGGGGATGGCCTGCTCGCTCTGGTAACCGATGATGTGCATGCTCATCAGCCCGACGGTCGAGGCCACGCCATAGCAGTAGCGGGCAAGCGTCTCGAAGTCCGGATACCTTCGGCGCTCAAGATCCTGGCTGACGCCGTCGATCAGTTGCTGTGCCAGAACCGGCGGGATACTGAAGCGCTGCGTGGTGTCAGCCCAGGCAATGGCCACCAGGTCTTCCGGCGTGGTGCCATCGCCCGGAACACGCGCCCGCCACCTGGCCAGTGCCAGCGCGGGATCGGCAGTGGGCCGGTCGACCAGATCATCGGTGGTGCGGCAGAAGGCATACAGGGCACGCACGCCTGTGCGCTTCGGCGGCGGCAGCAGGCGCGAGGCGATGTTGAACGACCGCGAGTGAGCCGCGGTCACCTCGTCGGCGTAGGCATAGGCTCGACGCAGCAGGATTCCATCGGCCCGCAGCGGCTGAGCCGGGGTTGGCTCATCCTGCACCGCCTCCCGGGCCATCGTCAGCAGCGGCTGCTCCCAGTCCCGCGCCAGCGTCATTGCCCAATTCGCATCCTGGGCTGCCCGGCCGGCCGCCCCTGGTCGACCACAATGTTCGCATACTCGCTCTCCTTTGTCAAGGTTTACATGGGCAAAGGCTTGACGAAAGCTCACCTGAAGTGGTAAGCTGAGGCATCCGTCGGAGGCTGCAATGGGCGAACAGCGATCGGCCATCATCGTGGGCGCGGGCATCGGCGGCCTGGCCACGGCGGGACGGCTGGCTCGCCAGGGCTACGCCGTGACGGTGTTCGAAGCCAATCCGGCATCCGGCGGCCGCTGCTATCAGCTGGTTCGGGACGGCCATCGCTTCGACGTTGGCCCCACCCTGTTCCTGATGCCGGAGGTCTTTGAGGAGACCTACGCTGCCCTCGGAGCGCAGATGGCGGATCAGCTCGACCTGCGGCGCATCGATCCGACCTACCGCATCCGTCTTGGCGACGGGACCAGCCTCGAGTTGACGGCCGACATCCTCGAGATGCAGCCGCGCCTCGAGGCGATCCAGCCGGGGAGCTTCGGCGGCTTTCTGCGCTACCTGGCCGAGGGCCAACTGCACTACCGCCTTTCGCTCGAGCGGTTTGTCGGGCGTAACTTCCGCAGCCTGGCCGAGTACTTCAGCCCGGCCAACCTTCCCTTGCTCTTCAAGCTCAAGGCGCTCAAGCATCACTACTCGAACATCGGCAACTACTTCGACGACCCGCGGCTCAAGGCAGCCTTCACCTTCCAGAACATGTACCTGGGGCTCAGCCCATTCGATGCCCCGGCCACCTACTCCCTGCTCCAGTACACCGAGCTGGCCGATGGCGTGTGGTTCCCCACCGGGGGTATGTACCGTGTGCCCGAGACGCTGCAGGCGCTCGCCGAGCAGCATGGGGCTCGCTTCAACTTCAATGCCCCGGTTGCGGCCATCGAGGTCGACGGCCGCCGGGCCACGGGCATCCGTCTGGCGAACGGCGAGCGTCACACGGCCGACGTGGTCATCGCTAACGCCGACCTCCCGTACGTCTATCGCGAGCTTCTGCACGATAAGCGGGAGACGCACCGCCTGCGGAAGTTGAAGTACACCTGCTCGACATTGATGTTCTACTGGGGCGTGGACAAGGCGTATCCGCAAATCGGTCCCCACAATGTGTTCCTGGCAGGCGACTATCGAGCCTCTTTCGACCGGATCTTCCGTGATCACACGCTGCCCGCCGAGCCCAGCGTTTATGTGCATGCCCCGTCCCGCATCGACCCGTCGGCCGCGCCGGCCGGTCAGGACACGCTGATGGTGCTGGTGCCCGTCGGCCATCTGGATCCGTCCGCCGACCAGGATTGGGAAGCGCTCAAGGCCCGCGCCCGGCAGGCGGCGCTGCGTCAGCTGCAATCGATCGGCGTAAACGATCTCGAGCAGCACCTCAAGTTCGAGATCAGCTACACCCCCCACACCTGGCAGCAGCAGTTCAACCTTGAGAAGGGCGCCGCCTTCGGCTTGAGCCACAACTTCTGGCAGGTCGGCTACCTGCGCCCTCGCAACCGACATGCTCGCTACCGCAACCTGTACTTCGTCGGCGCCAGCACCCACCCCGGAACCGGCGTGCCGATTGTGCTACTATCCGCCCGCCTGGTCACCGAACGCATCCTGGACGAGATCGGTCCCGCCTCGACGTAAGGCCTGGCCGAGCGCTCCCGCTGGGGACATCGGAGACCCCGCACAGCCCACGATGGCCACAACCCCCTCGATGCTCAGCCAACTGCCGGACCCACCGACGCCCAGCGGCCAGGCGGGGCTGCGCGTGCTGCGAGCCTGGCGGCAGCGCGGCTCGATCCTCGGCGCATTGGAGGCGATGCACGCCGAACTCGGCGATGTCTTCCGCCTCACCCTGCCGGGTTCTCAGGCCGTGATGGTCGCCGGACCCGAGGCCGCCCGCCAGATTCTGGTGAGCCAGCGCGACGACTACCTGTGGCGCAACCAGGCGGACCCCGTCACCCACCTGCTGCGCAGGGGCGTGCTGGTCACCGACGAGCACGAGCATGACTACCTGCGCGGGCTGCTCGAGCCGGCGCTGCAACGGCGCAAGTTCCCTGGATACGAGGCCGTGTTCCGGGAGTCGGTCGACCGCGTGACGGCGGACTGGCGGCCGGGCCAGGTGGTCGACATGCTGGTCGAGATGCGCAAGGTGGCGCTGCTCATCCTGGTGGGCACGCTGTTCGGCGCCGACATTGGGCCGGACCTGCCCCGGCTGCTGCCGTCGATCCTGCGCATGCTGACCTACATCTCCCCCGGCCTGTGGCTGATCGCCCCCAGCCTGCCCCGTCCGGGATACCGCCGCGCCCTGCAGGCGGTCGACGACTACCTGTATGGCCTGATCGCCGCCCGACGCGCCAGCGGCGCCACGGGCGAGGATCTGCTGAGCACGCTGGTCGCCCGCTCTGACCTGGACGACGACGCCATCCGCGACCAGATGTTGACGATGTTCATCGCCGGTCACGACACCAGCACGGCGCTGCTCGCCTGGGCACTGTTCCTGCTCGGCAGCCATCCAGCATCCCTGCAACGCGTCCGGCAAGAATGCGACGCCGCCCTCGCTGGCGGACCAGCCTCGCTCGATGCGCTGCCCCGTCTGACCTATCTCGACGCCGTGCTCGATGAAACGCTGCGCCTGTATCCGCCGATCCACGTGGCCAACCGTTTCGCACGAGGCGAGGTTGCGATCGGCGGATTCCGCATCCCAGCCGGAACCCGCGTCATGCTGTCGATCTACCTCACCCACCGGGATCCGAAGGTCTGGCCTGACTCCCACCGATACCTGCCCGAGCGGTTCACTCCGAAGGGGAGCGAGAGCCGCACTCCCTTCACGTATCTTCCATTCGGCGGCGGTCCACGCAACTGCATCGGCGCCGCCTTCGGCAAGGCCGAGAGCAGCCTGGTGCTGGCGCAGCTGATCCAGGCCTACGACCTGGAGCTGGTCGAGACGAATGTGCACCCCCACATGGGCGCCACACTCGAACCCAGGCCGGGAGTGCGCATGCGTCTTCACCCGCGCCGGAGGTTGTCCTGATCACGTATGCCGGCTTCCTTGCAGCCGGGCTGCTGCCCTGGCTGGCGATCCTGCTCTGCCTGCATGCCTGGGATCACGTGCGCCATCGGCTTCTGCCAGCCAGCATGCAGGGCATCTCGCCCGGCTGGAGTCTTCTCGCCCATGTGGCTGTCGCCGTGATCTACACCACGCCCTGGGACAACTACCTGGTGGCAACCGGCGTGTGGACCTACCAGGCAGGTCTGGTGGCCGGCATCACGCTTGGCTGGGTTCCGCTCGAAGAGTATCTCTTCTTCGTCGTGCAGAGCCTGGTCACCGGGCTGTGGTTGATCTGGCTGGCGCGCCGCCTCGATCGTGACCCGCCCCTCAAGTCAGTCCCTCGGCTCTACCGGTGGCTGGT
>JBFYRF010000272.1:0-4137 GCA_041302385.1 Anaerolineales bacterium
ATTGGTCACGTGCACTTGAAGGTCGCCGATCTTGAGCGCGCCCTCGGCTTCTACCACGGCGTGCTGGGCTTTGACCTGGTTCAGCGGATCGGAGACACGGCTGCTTTCCTGAGCGCCGGCGGCTACCACCACCATATTGGGCTGAACACCTGGGAGAGCCGAGGCGGGTCCCCGCCGCCCAGGGGAACGACCGGCCTGTACCATTTCGCCATCCGCTTCCCGGAGCGCAGGGATCTTGGAAGCGCACTGCGCCGGCTGCTCGAGGCCGGCATTCCCTTGGAGGGCGCCAGCGATCACGGCGTGTCCGAAGCGCTGTATCTGCGCGACCCAGACGGCAACGGCCTCGAGCTCTACTGGGACCGCCCTCGCGAGCATTGGCCGAGAGAGGCGGACGACCGTCTGAGCATGTTCACTGCTCCACTCGATCTGAACGACTTGCTGGCCGCAGCGAGGGCGGCGACTGGTTGAGGCTGGGGTGGGCGCAGCTGACGCCCTTGTCCGCTTGGCCGGCCAAGTATGCGAGCAGTAGGCCAACGTGGCGTCCATCCAGCGCCGCCCCACGCCGTGATACACTCCTGGGACCGTCGGCGCTTCACACTTGGCTGAATCTGCCGGGTGAGGGGGGCGCCCGCAGAAACCGCTCGTTCCCAATGAGGAAACGCACGCATGGAGACCAAACTGTACGTTGGCAATTTGCCCTACACTGCCCGCGAGAGTGACCTGCAGGAGATGTTTGCCAAGGCCGGCACGGTCAAGTCCGTGTCCCTGATCACCGACCGGGACACTGGCCGCTCGAAGGGGTTCGGTTTCGTCGAGATGGAGAGCCAGGCAGATGCTCAGAAGGCCATCTCGATGTTCAGTGGGACCCAGTTGGATGGGAGAGCGCTGACGGTGAACTTCGCTCGGCCGCGCGAGGAGCGGTCAGGCGGCGGGTACGACAACCGCGGAAGCCGAGGTTCGTCAGGGCGTCCCCGCGGTCGATACTAAGCGCGCAGCCTCCCCCGGCCAGGGCACCGATCGGTGCGAATCTTGCCCGAAGGCCGGACATTCCATGGCAGGCATGAACAGTCAGATACCCGTCCTGGGGGCATGTTTCATCCTGCTCGCTTCATGCAGCGGGTTGTGGAATGCCGCCAACCGATCCTCGCTTGAGACGGATGTCGCTCAGGTGCTGTCGATCGACCCGGCTGAGGTATCCATGCAGTGCGCTATGGTGGACACTACCCGCACCGGCTACTGTGTCCTCCCGGCCGACGAGACACAGGTCGACGCCTGGGCGAGGTCGCTTGGGCTAAGCCCCCGAATGGCATCGCTGAGTGACGGGGAGTCTGTCCCGCCGCTGGCCTCGGAGGGCCCGGTCGGCTGCCTGGATGCGGGCAGGTCCGGGGCGGTGGAGGGCCAGCCTGCATACTGGATCGGGGCGCGTCCCACCTCGCTTGCGCTGGGCAGTGGAGGGCAGTTCGAGTACCTGCTACTGATATTCGACCCGGCCGCTGCGCAGGCTTGCGTCCAGGTTTCCTACGCATACGGCTGAGCCGCCGGCGCCAGGGCACACGCTGTCTTGCGTTACGGAGGCAACCCGGCCGTGTCGGCCAGCCAGTAGGCTCCAGAGGCGCGATCGAAGGGACGGGCGCCATGGACGTGATCAACCTCTCCGCCAAATTCGCCAGGTTCGACAAGCTGTGGAGCCCCAAAGTCATCGCCGCGCTGAATGGCCAGTTGGTGAAGGTGGCGAAACTGAAAGGGGGGTTCATCTGGCACCGTCACGAGCAGCAGGATGAACTGTTCCTGGTCGTGCGCGGACGCTTGAGAATAGACCTGCGCGACCGAGTCCTTGAGCTCGGGGAGGGGGATCTGGCGGTGATCCCGGCGGGTGTGGAGCATCGGCCGGTCGCGGCGGAGGAGACCTGGGTCGTGTTGCTCGAGCCGGCCGACACGTTGAACACGGGCGATGTGCGCGACGAGCACACCCTCGATCAACTGGAGTGGATCTGAACCCTCGCCGCAGGGACCGGTCGCACGGCAGGCGGGCCTCAAGACGCAGCTCGTCCAGGGTGTGAGCGGCGATCTGCGGGCGCCTGGCACAGGCTGTCAGCGGATTGACCGGGGCACGCCCCTACGCGGCCGGGCGGCCCCGTATACTATCCGTGCTGAAGTCGATCGACCGGAGATCGGACGCTGTCGTCTGTTGATCGTTACCGACCAGCGAAGGAGCCCGAGGCCTCCAGGGTCAGATGGCTGGCGGGGAAGGAGGGCTCAAGCACGGTGACGCACATTGAAGGCCGATTTGCTGGCTCACAAGGCACCTCTCTCTACATGCAGGCCTGGCTTCCGGAGGGGAAGGCGCGCGCCCATCTAGCCATCGTTCACGGCGTTGCCGAGCACAGCGGCCGCTACGCTAACCTCGTCCAGCGGGGCGTTTCAGGAGGGTATGGCGTTTGGGGGTTTGACCTGCGCGGCCATGGCCGCTCGCCCGGGAAGCCGGGGCATATCCGCTCGTGGTCAGAATACCAGCAGGACCTTACTGCGTTCCTGCACCTCATCGCCGAGCGCGATCCCGGGGTGCCGCGCTTCGTGCTGGGGCACAGCCTCGGAGCGCTGATCGTCCTCGACTTCATCGAAGCTCCGCGCCCGGACCTGGCCGGCGCGATCCTCAGCGGCAGCCCGATCGAACCGGCCGGCGTGGCGCCCGCATATCAGATTGCCCTTGCCCGCCTGCTTTCCCGGATCTGGCCGAGCTTCACGCTGAGCCTCAGGCTGAGTGGCGGCCAGCTTTCGCGCGACCCCGCCGCGGCAGCGGCATATGGATCCGATCCATTGGTGCACCGCGTGGCGACCGCGCGCTGGGGAACGGAGTGCCTGGATGCGGTCCAGCGCGTGAAGCGCCACCCGCAAGCGATCCGCCTGCCCGTGCTCTTCGTTCATGGGGGCAGGGATCCGCTGAACCTGCCGAGCGGAACGACAGCATTCTTTGAGCAGATCTCCTTTGAGGACAAGCAGTTGCGGATCTACCCCGACAGCCTGCACGAGACGCACAATGACCTTGAGGCGGTGCAGGTTGCCGAAGACCTGTTTGCCTGGATGCAGGCGCGCCTCGAATGATCCATTCCGGCTTGGTTGATGGGGGCCAGGTCAGTTGTGTTGATTGGCGCACGGGGGAGGAGGGAAGGCAGGTATGTTGGTTGCGATCACACGTGCAGTCAGTCCATCGATCGTGAGCTGTGAGCTCACGCACCTTGCGCGGCAGCCGATTGATGTCGATTTGGCGGTCGAGCAGCACGCGGCATACGAAGCGGCGCTGACCGAGTTGGGTTGTACGCTGCGCCGACTCGAGGTCGAGCCGGATCTCCCAGATTCGGTCTTCGTGGAGGACATGGCACTGGTGCTCGATGAGGTGGCCGTGGTCCTGCGCTCAGGTGCGCCCTCGCGCAGGCTGGAGGCCGCTTCGGTGGCGCAAGCGCTCGAGGAGTACCGCGAGCTTCGCACGCTGCAGGCGCCCGCAACGCTGGACGGGGGGGATGTGCTGCGAATCGACCGCGATCTGTACATCGGTGTGAGCGGCAGAAGCACGCAGGATGGGATCCGCCAGGTCGAGTCGTTTGTCGCGCCCTATGGCTACCGGGTTCATCCTGTCGAGATGAGCGGCTGTCTGCATCTCAAGTCCGCCGTCACCCAGGTCGGCGAGCGGTGGCTGCTGGTCAACCCGGACTGGGTGGATGGACGGTGCTTCGAGGGGATGGAGCGCATCGAAGTTGCCTCCGATGAGCCGCACGCGGCGAATGCCTTGATGCTTTCGGAAGCAGTGATCTACCCCGCCGCGCACCGTGAGACGAGCCGCCGGTTGGAGCAGCATGGGGTGCGCCTCAAGCCGGTTGATGTCTCCGAGTTGATGAAGGCTGAGGGCGCCGTGACCTGCTGCAGCCTGATCTTCCGGGCCTAGCGGAGGTCTTCCAGATGGGCCGCCGGCGGAGGGCGTAGGAGTCCCTGCCGATGCTCAGCCAGAGTGGACGATAGCCCAGGGAGTTGAGGCTGGCCGCTGCTTGAAGTACTCCGTAGGAGGAAACGGGCCCAGTGAGTGGACCTGACACAACGAGTGCGGCTGTGCTTGCTGTGCTGATTGCCGACCAGGCTGACAGC
>JBFYRF010000273.1:0-5918 GCA_041302385.1 Anaerolineales bacterium
CCGCAGACGGTGCGCCGATTCCTGGCTCGCTTTCCAGGCCAGGTCGGGCTGATCCATTCGCAGTTGAGCGACGGCGAACGCTACGATACCTGGCGCCGCTGCCGACAGGGTGAGCTCAAGGTGGTGGTGGGACCGCGCAGCGCGTTGTTCGTTCCCCTGCCGGATATCGGGCTGATCGTCGTCGACGAATGCCACGACGAGTCCTACAAGGAGGAAGGAGCCGCCCCACGCTATCACGCTCGCGACACGGCGCTGGCCTATGCCCGCCAGCTGCGGGCGACTTGCCTGCTGGGCAGCGCCACACCCGACCTCGGCACGTACTTCCAAGCGCAGGCCGGCCAGATCGAACTGGTCTCGCTGCCGCAGCGCATCCTGGCCCACCGCCGGGACCTTGAGGCACAGCGCGACCGGCAGATCGTGGGCGCCCACTACCGGCCGGCCGGGGGCGAGGCGGAATACGCCGAGCTGCCTCCGGTGACCATCGTCGATATGCGCCGTGAACTGCGTGAAGGCAACTCCTCGCTCTTCTCGCGCGAGTTGATCCAGGCCCTGCGCCAGACGCTCGAGGCCCGCCAGCAGGCAATCCTGTTTCTCAACCGCAGGGGCTCGGCCACACACATCTTCTGCCGCGACTGTGGCTGGGTCCTGCGCTGTCCGCGCTGTGACACCTCGCTGGCACACCATACTGCACCTGCCGAAGCGCGCTGCCATCGCTGCGGCTACCGCCGCTCCACGCCGACCGCCTGCCCGACGTGCGGTGGGGCCCGCGTGCGCCACTTTGGCGCCGGAACGCAGCAGGTCCAGGCCGAGGTGGAGCGCCTCTTCCCTCAGGCACAGACCCTGCGCTGGGACCGAGACACCGCCCGATCACCCGATCAGCATCTGCTGATCCTGGATCACTTCATCGACCACCGGGCGGACGTGCTGGTGGGCACCCAGATGATCGCCAAGGGCCTGGACCTCCCGTTGGTCACCCTGGTCGGCGTGGTGTCGGCCGATACCGGCCTGAACCTGCCAGACTTCCGTGCCGCCGAGCGCACCTTCCAGGTGTTGAGCCAGGTGGCCGGGCGTGCCGGCCGCAGTCCTCTGGGGGGACGCGTGATTGTGCAGAGCTATCAGCCGGACCACTATGCCCTGCAGGCCTCCGCCCACCACGACTACGCCGGCTTTTACCGGCTGGAGCTCGAGAAGCGCAAGGACCTGGGGTACCCCCCCTTCCGTCGTCTGCTGCGTCTGGTCTACGCCCACACCTCGGCGCAGGCAGCCGAGCAGGCGGCAGGCGCGCTGGCCGCGCAGCTGCAGGCCAGCCTATCCGCCAGCGGCAGCTCGAGCGAGCTGATCGGGCCCGCCCCTTGCTTCTTCGAACGTCAGGCAGGCAGGTACCGGTGGCAGCTGCTCATCCGCGGCCACCGGCCACTTGACGCCCTTCCAGACACGCTGCCCCCCGGCTGGCAGGTCGACGTTGACCCAGTCTCAGTCTTGTGACCGCGCCAGTCGCGTGAAGTCCGTGCCCTGAACAAGAAAAAATCCGCCGCCACCTGGGGCGTGCGGAGGACATCAGACCAGTCGTTTGGGGCGCCGGCCGGCACCACAAGGGGCCGGGCTTCGAGCTGCCCCGCATAGGATCAGGTATTGTCTGCCGACGCGGGTCCGGGTGGCGGCTTCAGACTCATCCTAGCACAAGGCCATGCGCCCCACAAGTGACAGGGGACCTATCGCGCCGCCCGCGACGGCATCACACCGCCGCCTGCACGCCATCGTACAACTTCTCGCGCACGGCCAGCACCTTGCGGCGCAGGCCGTCGTCAGTCCCCAGCAGGTCCTCGATCTTCTCGCAGGCGTACAGCACGGTGGTATGGTCCCGCCCACCGACGACCAGGCCGATCTGCGGCAGCGAAGCGTGAGTCTCCGTTCGAATCAGATACATGGCCACCTGGCGCGGAAGGGCAATGTCCTTGGAGCGGTTGCGGCTCAGCAGGACTGCCTCGCTCACGCCAAACTGCTCGGCAACCGCCGAGAGGATCCGCTCGGAGGTCAGCGCGCCCCCGCGGGGCAGCAAGTCGGCCAATGCCGTATCGACCAGATCCGGCGTCAGTGCGATGCCGCTTAACTGGCCAAACGCCACGACGCGGGTCAGTGCGCCTTCCAGTTCGCGGATGTTGCTCTGCACCCGGCGGGCGATCGCCTCCAGCAAGGCGGGGGGCACATCTTGCCCGGCGCGTTCCGCCTTGGAGCGAAGGATTGCCACGCGCGTCTCCAGGTCGGGCGTCTGGATGTCCGCCGTCAGTCCCCATTCGAAGCGTGAGCGCAACCGCTCCTCCAGCGTGACCATTGCCTTAGGCGGCCGGTCGGAGGAGATCACCAGCTGCTTCTCCTGCTCGTGCAGCGCGTTGAAGGTGTGGAAGAACTCCTCCTGGGTGGCCTCTTTGCCGGCGATGAACTGGATGTCGTCGATCAGCAGCACATCGCTGCGCCGGTAGCGCTCGCGGAAGCTGTCGGTGGTGTGGGCCCGAATGGCATTGATCAGGTCGTTGGTGAACTCCTCCGACGAGACGTACAACACCTGCAGGCCGCTGTGGCGGCAGGCGTTCCCCATGGCGTGCAGCAAGTGGGTCTTGCCCAGCCCCACGCCGCCATACAGGAAGAGCGGGTTGTAGGCGCGCCCCGGGCTCTCCGCCACGGCCTGCGCTGCAGCATGCGCCAGCCGGTTGCTCGGGCCGACAACAAAGGTCTCGAAGGTGTAGCGGCTGCTCAGGTGCCGCGGCGCTTCCTCCAGCGGAAGAATGGGGTCCGCCGGAGCCGGCTGCGCCCGGTCCTCACCCGCCAGCTCGTCTTGCCACACGATGAAGCGCACTTCGACCGTCCGGCCTGCCATGCCGCTCAAGATGCGCTGAACGGTGGACAGCAATCGCGACTGCAGCCAGTCGCGGGCATAGGCGTTGCGCACACCGATGATGAATTGACCGTCCTCATACGCCAGCAGCTCGGCATCCCGCACCCAGGTGTCGTAGCTCGCGCGCGGCATCTCCAACTGGATCTGCCCCTGGGCCGCATGCCACAGCTGCTCTGCATTCATGCAATGCCTCCCCCACGACCCTCGGCTCGCCTTGACCGCCGATGGTCACACTCGTTCGTTAGACTGGCGCGTGCTTGACCTGTGTGTTGTAGTAGGTTCGCCCGCGATCAGGCGCCCCGCTTCCGCCGAGAGATCGCGACCGCAAGCATCAACCGACTCGGTCCCGACTCAGCGCGGCCTCATTCTAGCAAAGGGAACACCCGGGTACAAGGAAAAGTGCCGCGGCAACCTAAAAACCTGACAACTTTTAAGGTGGCGCAATGTTAAAGACACGACGGCATTCCATCTCGATTCCCTCGGCCTGCCGTCGCCCGACGCTCGGCCTGCGCTCCGCCGTTGGGCGGCACATCCCCATGCGCACATCTGTTCCGCCGAACATCTGGGGGAGGTAGACCGTCGTGCGCCGGCTGGGGCACGCCGCCTCCGTCAGCCTTAACAATCGCTTTCCAGTAGCGCGCTCAGACGCCTGGGCGCGATGCCCGCACCTTGCAGTTTCGCAGGCAATCACCCCTCCGGCGTTGATCGCGCCCCCGCGGTCAGCTCTAACAGAGTCAACGCCTCGCGCAGCGTGTGCGCCGGGAGCAACGTGACTCCCGCGGGCACTTGCACTTCCCCGCCCAGCGTCCAGGGCACAATCACCCGGCGAAATCCCAGCCGGCCAGCTTCCTTCAGGCGCACCTCCAGCTGTGGGACGCTGCGCACTTCGCCGGACAGACCGATTTCGCCGATCAGGGCAATATCCGCAGCGATCACCCGGTCCCGCGCCGAGGAGGCCAGCGCCGCGGCAACAGCCAGATCTACTCCCGGTTCGTCGATTCGCAGGCCCCCGACAACGTTGACGAACACATCCTGATCCGCCAGAGGCAACCCGACGCGCCGCTGGAGCACAGCCACCGTCAGCAGCAGGCGGTTGAGATCGACCCCATTCGCTGTGCGGCGAGGATGCCCGAACGAAGACGGGCTGCTCAGGCCCTGCACCTCGACCAACAGCGGTCGGGCGCCCTGGATGGTCACCGCCACCGCCGAGCCCGGAGCATTCACGGCGCGTTCCGCCAGGAACACCTCTGATGGATTCGGAACCTCCGCCAGGCCCGTCGTCCGCATTTCGAACACCCCGACCTCGGAGGTGGCGCCGAAGCGGTTCTTGACCGCCCGCAGCAGACGATAGGCGTGGAACTGATCCCCCTCCAGGTACAGCACGCTGTCGACCATGTGCTCGAGCACGCGCGGCCCGGCAATCGCACCCTCTTTGGTCACATGCCCAACCAGGAAGACCGCACTCCCGGACGCTTTGGCGGCCGCCACCAGGCGGGCGGCACATTCCCGCACCTGGGTGATCGTGCCGGCACCGCCCTCCAGCTCCCGGAGGGATACAGCCTGGATCGAATCCACGATCGCCAGGTCCGGCCCCAGCTGGTCGATCTGCTCCAGGATTGCCTCCAGGTCGGTTTCGGACAGCAGGTACAGCTCCGAGGGAGCCTGCCCGGCGGGCACCAGGCGCAGCGCACGCGCCTTTACCTGCCGCTCAGCCTCTTCGGCCGAGACGTACAGCACGCGCCGCTCCTCGGCCAGTGCCAGGCCGACCTGCAGCAGCAAAGTCGACTTCCCGATCCCCGGATCGCCACCGATCAGGACCACCGAGCCCGGAACGATTCCCCCGCCCAGCACGCGGGCAAACTCGCCCAGTGCTACGGGAAGCGAGACGGTTGTGTGGGCCTCGACCTCGCTCAGACGATGGGCAGTGGCTTTGGCGGCGGCGTGCGGGGCGCGCCGGCTTGCTTCCGGCGCAACCTCCGCCAGCATGCTGTTCCATGCGCCACATTGCGGGCATCGGCCCAGCGGCCGGGCCGTTGTGCGTCCGCACTGTTGGCAGACGTACTGCGTGCGCGTCTTTGCCATGTTCGCAGGCGATTATACAGCCCGGCTGCGCGATCAGCCCTGACAGCCACGGCCGGGGAAATGAAACGGGCAGGCTGATACAGCCTGCCCGCCTCCTCGAGGCTGGTTGATTCAGCCGGCAGCCAGCGCTGGCTCGCTCACCGGCTCGGGCGCCGCCCTTAAGCTGACCTGGCCCTCTTCGGCGTCGACCAGGATGTGGTCTCCATCTTTGAACTCACCGGCCAGCAACCCGTCCGACAGCCGGTCCTCGATGTTGGACTGGATCACCCGTCGCAGCGGACGGGCGCCCATGTCCGGATCGTATCCGAGGTCGGCCAGCAGGTCGCGCCCGGCTTCGGTCAGCGTCAGCGTGACCCGGTAAGACGAGAGGCGGGCGGCAACCTTGGCCGTCTCCAGGTCGACGATCTGGCGGATCTGATCCTTGGTCAGAGCATGGAACACAATGGTCGAGTCCACCCGATTGAGGAATTCCGGACGGAAGATCTTGCGCAGGGCCTCGGTCAACTTCTTGCGCATCTCGTCGTAGGCCTGCTTCTCGACGACCTCCTCCGGGTTCAAGGTGGAGAAGCCGAACTGGGTCTGGCGGCGGATCAATTCCGCCCCGACGTTGGAGGTCATTACGATGATGGCATGGGTGAAGTCCACCTTGCGCCCGCGGGCGTCGCTCAGGTGGCCCTCCTCCATGATCTGCAGCAGCATGTTGTGCGCTTCAGGATGGGCCTTCTCGATCTCGTCGAAGACCACAATCGAGTAGGGCTTGCGCCGAATGGCCTCGGTTAATTGCCCGGCGTCATCGTAGCCGACGTACCCGGGCGGCGCCCCCACCAGGCGGCTGACCGAATGCCGCTCCATGAACTCCGACATGTCGATCTGGATCGTGGCGTCTTCGCTGCCGAAGATGAATTCAGCCAGGGCCTTTGTCAACTCGGTCTTACCGACCCCT
>JBFYRF010000278.1:0-6581 GCA_041302385.1 Anaerolineales bacterium
ACCAGCATCATGCTGTCGGTGCGCGGCGGGCCGTCGCCTTCAGACCAGTCGCGGTAGTCCAGGCCCATCAGCAGGATGTTGACCCGGTCGACGCCATTCCAGGCCGGGCCGGTCTGTTGAGCCGCAACCGCCGTTGGCGCCTGGCCGGGCTCCGGCGTCGCTTGGCTGGCGGCGCCAGCGAAAGAAAACGGAGCTGGCCCGGTGCCGGTCCAGGCGGAGGCCAGACCACGCACCATCGAGAAGACCAGGTACCCGGTCAGCAGGATCCCCACCAGGAACGCACCGCTCAGCACCCAGACGACCCAGGCGGGCATTCCGGTGCGACGGCGGCGGCGAGTTTCGGTAGACGGACGGGCTCTCAAGGCAAGCACCTTCCAGCGCCCCACAATCCGGGGGCAAGCGGCCGGATTATACCCCTTCCACTTCTCCGGCCAGGCGCTCCCAGGCGCTCAGGGCAGCCTGCAGCTCGGCCTCTAGCTCCGCATAGCGTTCACCCAGCTCTCGCACCCGGCCCACATCGCTGCCTGCCTGCTGCAGCTGGGAGCCAATCTGCGCCAGAGACTGTTCCAGCGCGTGGATCTCGGCCTCCTGCGCCTGCAGCCTGCGCGCCGTTTGCCCTGTACGGGACCGGCGGCGGGGCGCCGGGGCGGCGTCCGCCGGCCGGAGCGGGGTCAGAAGGGACTGCGTACGCAGCGCCTCCAGCATCTGATCGTAGTTGCCGGAATACACCTGCAGCTGCTGCAACGCAGCCTCGACCTGCCACACCTGGGTTGCCAGAGCATTCACCAGGTATCGGTCGTGTGACACGAGCAGAATGGTGCCTTCGTAGTCCGAGAGTGCTGCCTGCAGCGTCTCCTGCGAGGCGAGATCCAGGTGCGAGGTCGGCTCGTCGAGCAGCAGCAGATTGGCGCCTTGCAGCACCAGGCGCGCCAGCGCCAGTCGGCCGCGTTCGCCCCCGGAGAGCATGGCGACGGTCTTGTCGATGTCGTCGCCGCGCAGCAGGAAGCGCCCCAGCCAATCGCGAGCGGCAGCCGGGGTGAGCGTTGAATCCGCCTCCATGACCGACTGGAGGACCGTGTCGGAAGCCTTCAGATCGGCATGGGCTTGGGCAAAGTACCCCAGGCGGATGCTCGCCCCCAGTCGGACCTGGCCGGCGCGCGGCTTCACCTCGCCCAGCAGCGTACGCAAGAACGTCGTCTTGCCAGCTCCATTGGGGCCGAGCAATGCGGCACATTCGCCGCGCCGAAGCACCAGGTCCGGCACGACGAACAGCGCCTCCGGTGCATCGGAATGTCCCACCTGCAGCGCCTCGGTCTCCAGCACACGGTCGCCCGAGCGCTCTGCCCGGGCGAAGGCGAAGTGGATCGATGCCTCCGTCCGTGGACGCTCGACGGCCTCCTGGCGCAGCATGCGTTCCAGCCGCTTGCGCCGGCCCTTGGCCTGGCGGGTGTTTTGCCCGGCGAGGTTGCGGGCGATGTAGTCGCTCTCGGTTGCGACAAAAGCCTGTTGCTTGCGGTAGGCCTGCGCTTGCAGCTCCTTGCGTTCCTGTCGCTGCTGGACGAAGGCCGTGTAGCTGCCGCGGTAGATCTCCAGCCCATTCCGCTCAAGCTCCCAGATCTGATGGGCCATCCGATCGAGGAAGTAGCGGTCGTGCGAGACGGCCAGGACCGCGCCCGGCCAATCCCTCAGCCAGCCCTCCAGCCACTCGAGCGCCTCGATGTCCAGGTGGTTGGTCGGCTCGTCGAGCAGCAACAGATCAGGATCTTCCAGGATCAGGCGCGCCAGATAAGCGCGCGTCCGCTCACCGCCGGAGAGCTTGGCCAGTGGGCGGTCGAAGGTTTCGGCGGTGAAGCCCAGGCCGGTCAGCACCCGCTTGATGCGGTTGGCGTAGGTGTAGCCGCCGCTGCGCTCGAAGGCTTCCTGCAGTGGGCCGTAGCGCGCCATGGCCTCTTCAGCCCGGCGCGGGTCGCCCATGGCGGCCTCCAGCGAGGCGAGGTCCGCCTCCTGGCGCCGCAGCTCCGCCAGCGCGTCCAGGCAAAAATCCCACAGCCGGGTCCCCGCCTGCACGCCGGGCAGCCCGGGCGGCAGGGCTTCTTGCGGCAGGTAGCCGATGCGCAACGCTCGCGCCCGGCTGAGCTGCCCGCCATCCGGCTGTTCGATCCCGGCCAGCAACCGCAGCAGCGTCGTCTTGCCGCAGCCGTTCGGCCCGACCAGGCCGATGCGCGACTGATGGGGAATAGCGAGCGAGACCGCCGTGAAGATGTCCTGGGCGCCGAAGCTCTTGGCCAGGTTGGAGGCAGTCAGCAGGGACATGGGGTCATCCAGCGCATTATACCCAGGCGATGGGATCCATCGGGCGGGCGCGATCGCCGCCCACAGCAGCTGCTGGGCTATAATTCCGGCCAACCCGGTCAGAAACCCGATCCATGTCCGACTCGCCATCCCAAACCTACCGCAGCACGCTGATTGCCGGACTGGTGATGGCCCTCGCCGGTGGCCTTGGGCTGGCGCTGTTGTTGACCACCACCCTGCCCACCGTCGGCCCGCGCTGGCTGTTCTTCTTTCTAATGACGATGACCGTCACCGGCGCGGCGCTGCCCTTCGTCTGGCTGCTGAATGTTCGTTTCGGCAAGCGCCGCTCGCCCTCTCCGGGCGTGCTGGCGCGTGAAGCGCTGCTGGTGGCGCTGTACCTCGACATCGCCATCTGGCTGCAGATCAACCGTAGTCTCTCCCTGCCGGTTGCCCTGCTGCTCGCGGCCGGCCTGGCCACACTGGAGTGGTTCCTGCGCCTGCTCGATGGGTCATCCGGGAAGTCCGGCCGGTGAGTCTCTCGGATCTGCCGTCGATCGACCGCCTGTTGCGCAACGAGGAAGCCCGTCGGTTGGTGGAACGCCATGGGCGCCCGCTGGTGCTCGGCGCGCTGCGCGCCCGGCTCGAGGCGGTGCGGGGCATGCTGTCGCCGGGTGATCCGGTTCCCGATGACGCCTTGCTGATCGAGGCCGCCGGACTGTCCATCGAGGCGTTGCTGCAGCCTGAGCTGCAACCGGTGATCAACGCCAGCGGAGTCGTGCTGCACACCAACCTCGGCCGTGCGCCGCTCAGCCGCGCCGCGCAGCAGGCGATGCTCGAAGCAGCCGCCGGCTATACCTCTCTCGAATTCGATCTGGCGCGCGGCCAACGCAGCCAGCGCCACATTCACGCCGAGCCGCTGTTGTGCCAGCTCACCGGCGCGCCGGCGGCGCTGGTGGTCAACAACAACGCTGCCGCCGTTCTGCTTGCCCTGACTGCACTGGCACGCGGAAAGGAGGTGCTCACCTCCCGCTCGCAACTGATCGAGATCGGTGGCGGTTTCCGCATCCCCGACATCCTCAAGCAGTCGGGGGCGCGGCTGGTTGAGGTCGGCACCACCAACCGCACCCACCTGCGGGATTTCGAGCAGGCGATTCGCTCGCAAACCGCCCTGATCCTGCACGCCCACGCCTCCAACTTCCGCCTGATCGGCTTCGCCACTGAGCCCAGTCTCGCCGCCCTGGCCAGTCTCGGCCGCAAGCACAAACTCCCCATGCTCGATGACCTCGGCTCGGGAGCCCTGCTGGACACGGCCCTTTATGGTCTGGGGCATGAGCCGACCGTGCAAGAATCCCTCCAGGCGGGGTCTTCACTGGTGGCCTTTTCGGGGGATAAGCTGCTCGGCGGACCCCAGGCAGGGATTCTGGTCGGCCAGCGGGATTGGATCGAGCAACTGCGCCGGCATCCGCTGGCGCGCGCCGTTCGCCCCGACAAGCTGTGTCTCTCCGCGCTGCGCGCCACACTCGTCCACTACCTGAAGGACGAAGCCGTGGAGCAAGTCCCGGTCTGGCAGATGATCGCCGCCTCACCCCACAGCTTGCGGCGGCGGTCGGAGGCCTGGGCGCAGGCCGTCGGCGCCGGCGAGGTGCGCCCAGGGCGGTCCACCGTCGGTGGAGGCAGCTTGCCCGAGGAGACCCTGCCTACCTGGCTTCTGGCCCTCTCCCTGCCTCACCCCAACCAGGCTGCAACCTGGCTGCGACGTCAGACGCCTCCGGTCGTTGCCCGCATCGAGGACCAACGGCTGGTGTTCGATCCACGCACGGTCTTCGAGAGTCAAGAAGCCGACCTGCTGCGCATCCTGCGCGGACTGCCTGCCGGATGATTTCAAGGGTTGTGAGGCCTGTCGGCCGGGCCAAGCGCTCCCGGCAGGCCCGAATCCGCTCCAAGGAGCTGCGATGAAGACCGAGCTCGACGCCCACCTGCAGGACGCTGGATTGGAGGGCCTGCTCATCCTGTCGGAAGGATCGCCGGGCCCAGCGATGGCGTACTTCTGCGGAACCACCCACGTCGGAACCTCGCTCCTGCTCAAGCTGCGCGGCCAGACGCCCATCCTGTATCACGGCAGCATGGAACGTGAACAGGCCGCCCTCACCGGCTTGCCCACCCGGGATCTCGAGCAGGCCGGCTGGCCCAAGGCGATTACCTTCGAGTTGGGCGAGCGATTTGCGGCTGAACTCATGGCATTGCAGGTGACCGGCCGTCTCGGGGTGTACGGCATGGCCGAGGCCAGTGCGACCTACGGATTCCTCACCGGACTACAGCAGTCCGCACCCAAGATTCAGCTCGCACAGGAGGATCCCAAGCGAGCTGTGCTCGCCCTGGCTCGATCGACCAAAGACCCGCAGGAGATCGAGCGCATGCGCGCCGTCGCCCAGGCCACCGTGTCCGTGGTGGGCAATGTGGCCGACTTCCTGACCAGCCATCGCTCCGAGAGCGGCAGGCTGGTCAACCATCAAGGCGAGGCGCTGACCGTGGGCGAAGTCAAGCGGCGCATCAATCTGTGGCTGGCGATGAAGGATCTGGAGAACCCGGAAGGGACGATCTTCTCCATCGGGGGAGAGACCGCCTTCCCCCACAGCACCGGCCGCCCAGATCAGCCGATCCCGCTCGGCACCCCGATCATCCTGGACATCTTTCCGCGCCAGGCAGGCGGCGGCTACTTCTACGACTTCACCCGCACCTGGTCGCTCGGCCGCGCCGACGAACGCCTGCTCTCCGCCTACCAGGACGTCGCCGAGTGCCACCGCGCCTGCGTCGAGGCCGTGCGCCCCGGCCTGGCCACGCGCCTGCTGCAGAACCAGGCCTGCGATCTGCTCGAAGGGCGTGGCCATCCGACGCTGCGCAGTCACCCAGGGACGACCGACGGGTACGTGCACTCGCTGGGTCACGGCGTTGGCCTGAACGTGCACGAGCTGCCAAGCATGCGCCATTTCGAAAGCGAGCTATCTGTCCTGCAGACGGGGATGGTGTTCACGATTGAGCCCGGCCTATACTACCCGGAGCAGTCCTTCGGCGTGCGCCTCGAGAACACCTACTTACTGGGGCCAGACGGCGGAGCGGAGGCGCTCGCCGACTTTCCGCAGGATCTGGTCCTGCGCGCGCCCGGCTGGTAGCCTAACTCGCTCCAGCAGGTGTCGCCGGCACCGGTTGACTTCGCCGCTGAGTTGATGCACCATCATCGACCGAACATGGATCAAGAGACACGCATCCTCGGCATCGAGACCTCGTGCGACGAGACGGCGGCTGCCGTCGTCGAGAGTGGCCGCCACGTCGTCTCCAATCTGGTCGCCTCTCAGGCCGAACTGCACGCCCGCTACGGCGGCGTCTTTCCCGAGGTCGCCTCCCGCATCCACATCGAGACCATCTTCCCCGTGGTCGCCGAGGCGCTGTCTCTGGCTCATGTGGGCCTGGATGCGATCGACGCCATCGCCGTCACCCGCGGCCCCGGGCTGGCCGGGTCGCTCGTCGTCGGGCTGAACATGGCCAAGGGGCTGGCCCTCGCCTCCGGTCTGCCGCTGCTCGGCGTCAACCATCTTGAGGCGCACCTGTACTCGACCTGGCTGGTCGAGGATCAGCCGACGCCGGAATTCCCGCTGCTGGGGCTGATCGTTTCCGGCGGCCACACCGAGTTGATCCTGATGACTGGCCAACTCGAGTATCAGCGCTTAGGCGCCACGCTGGACGATGCCGCCGGCGAGGCGTTCGACAAGGTGGCCCGGCTGCTCGGCCTGGCCTATCCTGGCGGTCCGGCGATCCAGACGGCCGCCGAGAACGGCGATCGCACCGCCTTTCGCTTCCCGCGCGCCTGGCTGGAAGGTACGTGGGACTTCTCGTTCAGCGGGCTGAAGACGGCCGTGCTGCGCGAGGTGCGCGCACAACAGCCGGAGATCGAGGCCGGGGTCGAAGCGCCGGGCCCGGGGCTGCCGATCGCCGACCTGGCCGCTTCCTTCCAGGCGGCGGTGATCGAGGTGTTAGTCGGCAAGACGATGGCGGCCGCCAAGGCGTTCAAGGCGAAGGAGATCCTGGTCGCCGGCGGCGTGTCGGCCAATCGGCCGCTGCGGGAGGCGATGGTCGATCAATCCGACTTCCCGGTGCGCGTTCCGCCGCTGTACCTGTGCACCGACAATGCCGCTATGATCGCCGCGCTGGGACACTGGCGCTACCTGGCCGGCCAGCGCGACGCCCTCGACATCGACGCCCTGCCCACCTGGCCGTTGGCCGGCTAACAGCCT
>JBFYRF010000322.1:0-3461 GCA_041302385.1 Anaerolineales bacterium
GTCTCCAAGCCGGCGATCGAGAACACACCGGTGGACTGGGAAGACCTGCTGAAGCCGGAGTACAAGGGCCGCGTGGCCATGGCCGGTGACGTGCTCAAGTCCAACCAGTCGGTGCAGACCGTGATGGCCTCCGGCATCTCGCGCGTCGGCGGCGTCGACGACACCGTCGAGTCGGCGATGAAGGCGGCCGAAGCAGGCCTGCAGTTCTGGAAGGAAATGAACGATGCGGGCAACTTCATCCCGGTCATCGCCGACCAGGGCCGCATCGCCGCCGGCGAAACACCGCTGGTGATCGAGTGGGACTACCTGGCGCTGGCCAATCGCGACGCGCTGGCGGGCAATCCCGAGCTCGAGATCGTTGTCCCCAAGACGGGCGTGCTGGCCGGGCCGTATGCCGGCGGGATCAGTGCCTACGCGCCGCATCCGTACGCCGCCCGCCTGTGGTGGGAGTTCGTGATGGGCGATGAGGGCCAGCTGCTGTACCTCAAGGGCTATGCCCACCCAATTCGCTACAACGACATGGCCTCCCGCGGCGTGATTCCGGCCGAACTGTCGGAAGCCCTGCCGCCGGCTTCAGCCTATGCCGGGGCAGTCTTCCTGACTGTGGACCAGTTGAACGAAACCAAGAAGTACATCACCGAGAACTGGCGCTCCGTCGTATACGGAGAGTAGGAGCCTCGCATGGGCGAACTTCCAGCGCTGTCAACAGCTGGAACCGTCGGCGAGAAGAAGGGGGAGGCGCCGAAGGCGCCTCCCCCTGCCTCCCGCAAGACGCTGGTCGACTGGCTGGGAGTGCTGCCCTTCTTCTTGTTCGCGACGATGTTCCTGTTTATTCCCTCATTCTCGATCTTCATCCGCAGCTTTGAGAAGCTCGGCGGCGGCTTCACCTTTGACAACATCATCGCCCTGTTCACCAAGAGCGACATTGTCAACGCCTACAAGACCAGCCTCACCATCAGCGGCGTCACCGCCCTGTTGGGCGGCGTGTTCGGCTTTCTCATGGCGTACGCCATCGTCATGGGCGGTCTGCCGACGCGCATCCGAGAATTCACCCTGTCCTTCTCCGGGGTGGCCTCCAACTTCGCGGGTGTGCCGCTGGCTTTTGCCTTCATCGCCACCATGGGCAACGCCGGCTTGATCACCCGGACCATCGAGACCTGGTTTGATCTCGACCTTCGCCAGGCAGGGTTCTCGATCTACAACTCCTTGGGGTTGAGCATCGTCTATTTGTACTTCCAGTTCCCGCTGATGATCCTGATCATGGCCCCGGCGCTGGCCGGGCTTAGGCGGGAATGGCGCGAGGCCTGTGAGAACCTGGGCGGCAGCGGGGGCACGTACTGGCGGAGGATCGCCTTCCCGATCTTGATGCCCACCCTGCTGGGGACGATGGTCCTGCTCTTCGGCAATGCCTTCGGCGCCTACGCCACAGCCTATGCCTTCTCGGGCAGCTTCATCAACCTGGTGAGCATCCTGGTTGGGGCGCAGATCCAGGGCGATGTGCTCTACAATCCCGGCCTGGGCAATGCCCTGGCGCTGGGGATGATGGCGATCATGGCCACGGCGATGGTGATCTACCTGTACTTGCAGCGCATCGCCTCGAGGTGGGTCCGATGAAGAAGAAACGCGCCCCGATCTGGGTCTGGCTGATCTTCCTGCTGGGCATGGCCTACTTCTTCATCCCGTTGCTCTCGACCTTTGAGTTCAGCCTGCGCATGATCAAGGGAACCTACTCGTTTGAGGCGTACCGGGTGGCGTTCAGCGATCCGGCCTTCTACAAGAACTTCGGCTACTCGCTGCTCTGGGCGATGCTGACCATCATCATCAGCTCGATTATGGTGGTGTGGACCGCCTACTGGGTGCAGTTGCGCTTGCGCAGAATTCGGCCGGTTGTGGAGTTTGTCACCTTGATGCCGTTCGTCGTGCCGGCGGTCGTGCTCACCTTTGGGCTGGTGCGCATGTACGGCCGGCCGCCCCTCTTGCTGACCCCGACGCCGATCCCGCTGATCGCCGGCTATGTGGTGCTGTCGTTCCCGTACATGTACCGGGCGGTCGACGCCGGCCTGCGCAGCATCGACATCCACACGCTGACCGAGGCCGCCCAGAGCCTGGGGGCGAGCTGGGGCACGATCCTGTTTCGGGTGATCTTCCCCAATCTGCGGGGGGCCATCCTGAGCGGGGTTTTCCTGACCTTCGCCATTGTCATGGGCGAGTTCACCTTCGCCTCGCTGCTCTATTGGCCAGCCTTCGGCCCCTATATCGAGGAAATCGGCTCCATGCGCGCCTACACCCCGCAGGCGCTTTCGTTGGTCAGCTTCCTGTTGACCTTCCTATCCATCAGCGCCATCCAGTGGTTTGGGCGCGGATCCCGTGAGCAGCAGGCGCAGGTCGCCGGCGCGCACTAGTCAGGCGAGGACACTATGGCATTCCTGGAAATCCAGCATGCAAGCAAGCTGTTTGCCGAGACTGCGGCCGTTCAGGACTTTGACCTGGCCATCGAGCGGGGCGAGTTGGTCTCCTTCCTCGGGCCGAGCGGGTGCGGCAAGACCACCACGCTGCGCATGGTTGCCGGCTTCGAGCAGCCGACGACGGGCCGGATCGAGCTCGACGGCGTGGACATCACCAACATGCCGCCCAGCAAGCGCAACGTCGGGATGGTGTTTCAGGCCTATGCCTTGTTCCCCAACATGACCGTTGGCGACAACGTCGGCTTCGGCCTGAGGGTGAACAAGCGGCCTAAGGAGGAGATCGACCAGCGGGTCCAAGAGATGCTCAGCCTGATCAAGATGCCCGAGTTGGGCAAACGCTACCCCTATCAACTCTCCGGGGGACAGCAGCAGCGGGTGGCACTGGCGCGGGCGCTGGCGATCAAACCGCAGGTGCTGCTGCTCGACGAGCCGCTCTCGGCGCTCGACGCCAAGATCCGCGTCGAGCTGCGCTATGAGATCCGGCGTATCCAGCAGGAATTGGGCATCACCACGATCTATGTCACCCACGACCAGGAGGAGGCGCTGGCGCTCTCCGACCGGGTCGTGGTGATGAGCGCCGGCCACATGGAACAGGTCGGCAAGCCATGGGAGATCTACAACTACCCGACGACCGAGTTCGTGGCCGGCTTCGTTGGAACCCTGAACCAGCTGCGCAGCCGGGTGGTGAACGCCCAGGTTGGCGAGCTGGATTACCACGGGCAGCGCTTCAAGGTCAGCGGCGAACTGCCGGCCGGAGAGACCGTGATCGCCATGCTGCGGCCCGAGCAGCTGCGCATGGGCGTGCATCCAGGCGAGAACCAGCTGACCGGCAAGCTGATCTCGCTCGCCTTCCTGGGGGCGATCGTGCGCATGGGAGTCGAGTTGGGAGAGGCTGTGGTGACGCTCGACGCGCTGAACGAGCGGCGCCTGGCTTTGCCGAAGGTGGGTGAGCCGTTGACGATTTCGTTCCCGCCGCATGCGGCCTGGGTGATGCCG
>JBFYRF010000325.1:0-5762 GCA_041302385.1 Anaerolineales bacterium
CTACTGCCCTTCCCCGCGCGCTTCAATCGCCGAGTTCCCGTCCGGCGAAGGACCGACCTCCGCCGGCTACCCGTGGCTACTGGATCTCGTAGACCAGGTACACCTGGACCTGGACCGTCTGCGTCCCGGGTGCGGTCGGCACACCGCCCCCGCCGCCCATGCCTTCTGCATACATGACATACACTGGCTGCGGAGCGGTCAGCGAGGTGCTGGCCGACTTCATCTTGCCGAGGGAGAGGCCTGCGGTGGAGGCGAGCAGTTCGGCGCGCGCCAGGCCATCCTGCATGGCCAGCTCGCGAGCCTGGTCCTGCGCCGGCGTCGGGTCTTGCAGGCCGAAGGTTATGCCCTGCACGGTGTTGGCGCCGGCCCGGATCGAGGCCTGGAGCAGATCCCCGAGCTTGCTGGTGTCGCGCAGCCTGACCGTCAGGGTGTGGTCGACGGTGTAGGTCACGGCGTCGGTCGGGTTGCCGAACTCGTCATACATCGGCTGCGACCAGACGCTGAAGTAGGTCGATTGGATGTCGGCGGGGGACACGCCGACCAGCCCGGCGGCATCGTTGATCGCCTGGGCGGCGGCGTTGTTCTCGCCGACCGCAGCCGAGACGTCCGAGTCCTGGGTCTGGACGCCGAGGCTGACGGTCACCATGTCCGGCGTGACGTGGACGATCCCCGTGCCGCTGGTGGACAGCGTCGGTGTGAAGGTCGCCTGCGAAGCGCCGCAACCGGCCAGCAGCAGGGCTGCCAGGATCAAGGTCAGAAGGGTAAGTCTGCGGGTCATCTCAATTCCTCACGCTGCGCATCAGGGAAGGACATACGCCAGGCCAACCTGCACCTGGTAGGTCAGGCTGCCCGGGGCGGTCGGGACGCCAGCGGGGGCGCCGCCTTTGCCGCCGACCATGGCCTCGTAGTACGGCATTGGGCCGCCCCAGGTGTCGGAGATGGTGTACACCTCGCCCAGGGTTACGCCGGCGGCGGTGGCCATCTGCTCAGCCTGGCGCTGCGCATCGGCGATCGCGAGCTGGCGGGCCTCATCCAGCGCCGGTGACAGATTGTCGACGCCATAGACCACGCTCTGCACGCTGTTGGCACCGGCGGCCAGCGCCTCCTCCAGCACGGAGGCGAGCTGTGCCGGGTCGCGCAGCACGGCCGTCAGGGTGTTGTCGACGAAGTAGAGCTGGTCGCCGGTCGGATTGCCGAACTCGTCGTATTTCGGCTGGGTGTAGACGTTGAAGTAGGTAGTCTGCATGTCCTGCGCCGCCACACCCGACTGCGAGAGAGCCTGCATCACCCGCCCGGCGAGCAGGTTGTTCTGGGCGACGGCTGACCCGATCTCCTCGCCCCGGGTCTGCACGCCCAGGGTGATGGTGACGATGTCGGGTGGCACGACGATGATGCCCGTGCCGGTCACGGACAGCGTATCGGGCGGCGTGGGCGGCGTACCCAGCGCCGTGCAGCCCGCCAGCAGCAGGCCTGCAGCCAGCGCGACGGGTATCCACAAACGGATTCTGGTCATTCTTCTCTCCTCCTTTTCCCTGGCGTCCTGCGCATGCGGCTGGCGCCAGGCCGGAACAAACGCCTCCCCGACGGGATTGGCGCGGGGAGGGGCGCTGTCTTCCTTGGCCCCAAGTATAGACGCTGTCGGCCCGGCTGGGTAGGCCGGCCGACCGCTGTCCAGAAGACGTCCTGCGCGGCCGATGAGTTCCCAGGAGAATCGGGAGAGCCGGGGACGCCGACCCCGGCTCTCTTGTAAGGAGGAGAAGAAGAGTTTCCGCCCTTCCGAGAGTACTCTACCTCCGGATGGAATCTGGCTGCTGGACCGGCGGCTGACGCTTTCCCTACGCTCCCCCTACGCCGGACCGAGGCTGTGCAGTACAATCGCCGCATGACGGAAGTGCACATCCTGCTGACCCTGCCCTTTCCGGATTCGCTGCTCGAACGTCTGCGCGCTCTCTCGCCGGACCTCCGCTTCCACCAGCACACCGCCCGGACGGCTGACGAACTGCCCCAGGACCTGTTGCCGGATATCGAGATCCTCTACACGCTGACCTGCCTGCCACTGCCGGAGCAGGTCCCTAACCTGCGCTGGGTGCAGTTTCACTTCGCTGGGATCGACCACGTGCTGGACCATCCGTTGCTGCGCTCGGAGGTCGCCATCACCACGCTGAGTGGGGCGGCGGCGCCGCAGATGGGGGAGTTCGTCCTGACCTGCATCCTGGCGCTGGGGCATCGGCTGCCGCGCATGACACGTGACAAGCAGGAGAAGCGCTGGGCGGAGAACCGGTTCGAGCGCTTCCGGCCGGTCGAGCTGCGCGGCAGCAGCGTCGGCATCCTGGGCTATGGCAGCGTCGGGCGCGAGGTCGCCCGGCTGTGTCGGGCCGGCGGGGCGAAGGTGCTGGCTGTCAAGCGGGACCTGATGCATCCCGAGGATCGCGGCTACCAGCCCGGCGGGCTGGGCGACCCCGCCGGCGAACTCGTGGATCGGCTGTATCCGCCGCAAGCCATCGCCTCGATGGCCTCGCTATGCGACTTCTTGGTGGTCGCCGTGCCTCTGACCGCCGAGACGCGAGGCCTTATCGGGCGCACCGTGTTCAAGCATATGAAGCCTGGGGCTTTCCTGATCGACATCTCGCGGGGTGGGGTCGTCGATCATGGGGCGCTGATCGAGGCGCTTACGGAGAAGCGGCTGGCCGGAGCCGCGCTGGACGTCTATCCGGTTGAACCGCTGCCCGAGAGCAGCCCGCTCTGGGAGATGCCCAACGTGATCCTGTCGCCGCATATCGCCGGCGCCTCGAGCGCCTACTTCGAGCGGGCGACGGACCTTTTCCGCGAGAACCTGCGCCGTTACCTGGCGGGCCAGCCGCTGCTCAACCGCTACGACCGTCAGCGCGGCTACTGAGGCGGAATGGAGACCATGTGATCAAGGCCGCCATCTTCGATCTGGGATCGACATTGATCGCCTTCCAGGGCGAATGGCCGGACATCCTGGAGGACAGCACGCGGGCCTTGATGGACAGCCTGCAGGCGAGCGGCGTGGCCATGGCGCGAGAGGGCTTGGCGGCGGCCTTCCGGCAGCAGAACGAACGCTACCAGCGACAGCGCCAGATCGACCACCTGGAGCGAACCACAGCCTTCGTCCTGCGTCAGGTGCTGCAGGCGCAGGGCATTGCTGAGCCGCCGGCGGAGGTGCTGCTCGAGGCGCTGCGGCAGATGTATGCCGTAAGCGAGGCGCGCTGGCAGCGGGTGCCGGAGGCCGAGGAAGTGTTGCAGACTCTGCGTCGGCAGGGCCTCCGGCTGGGGTTGCTGTCGAACGCAGGCGACGCCGAGAACGTCGATCGGTTGATCGATCAGGCTGAACTGCGGGCGTACTTCGACCCGATTGTTGTGTCGGCCGCCATCGGGATCCGCAAGCCGGATCCCCGCGCCTTTGAGCCGATCCTGGAGACTTGGCCGATCCATCCCTCGGAAGTCGTGATGGTCGGGGACACGCTGGGCGAGGACATCCTGGGCGCTCAGCGCTGCGGACTGCATCAGATTTGGGTGCGGGCTTTCGCGGATGCGCAGGCCGTGGCAGCGTTCGATGGGCTTGTGCGGCCCGAAGTCACGGCTGGGCGGCTGGCAGACGTCCCTGACGCCATCGGGCGCATGAACGGTCTGCCGCACTGAGTCCGCTGCCGGCCAGCGGCGGGTCGCCTGGAAGGCCCAGTCCCGTCTGGGCGGCAACCGCGGACACCGGCACGGCCGACGCTGGCAGCGAGCGGCGAGAACCCGCAGCCCCCATCCGGTCCGTCGAGCAGCAGCCGAAGGTATAATCGCCGTCCAGTTGATTGAGGGCAGAATGGACACCCGATCCGCGAGCGAACTCCCCTGCGCGACCTGCCCAATGCGCCGCAAGGCTGAGGCCAAACCCCGGTCCTTCATGGCCATGCTGTGGCGCTGGCACACCAAGATCTGTCCTGGTTGGAAGGCGTATCAGGCGGCGCTAGCGAACGAAGCCCGTTGATTGCCGGCGCACGCCGTCACGTTGAACCGTAAGCCACACGGCACGCCACAGGTGTCGCAGGTGGGAACCTCATCCTGGGCTCCGCGTGAGACGGCCGCTTAACACCTAGCAGGTCAGCGGCTCGCAGTGGCGATCGAGCCGCGACTGCTGGCACGACAGCCAACCCTCCCGCTCCGGCCAAAGGGGCCGGATTGCTGTCCTGGTTGAGGCAGACTGCATGCTGACTCGTGCCCGCAGGCTCTCCAACTCCTACCCGCGTCAGTTCTGGCTGCTGTTCTGGGGCATGCTGGTCAACGCCTCCGGCGGCTCGATGGTGTGGCCGTTCCTCACCATCTACATGCGCGAGCGCCTGGACGTCCCGCTGACAACGGTTGCGCTGATGCTGACCGCCAACTCGCTGGCCGGGCTGGTCTCGGGTACGGTTGCCGGGCCGGTGGTCGACCGGTTTGGGCGCAAGTGGGTCATGGTGCTCAGCCTGGTGACGAGCAGTGTGGTGATGCTGGGCATGAGCCGGGCCGAGAGCCTGACCGCGTTCCTGGCGCTGATGTTGCTGGCGGGCGCCTTCCAGCCGCTGTACCGGGTCGGGGTGGACGCGATGGTCGCCGACCTGATCCCGCCATCCGACCGGCCTGGGGCGTACGCACTGCTGCGCATGATCGCCAACCTGGGAGTTGCGATCGGTCCGGCGGTGGGCGGCTTCGTCGCTTCGGTGTCCTACACCATCGCCTTCTATGTCGCCGCCACCGCCCACGCCGTGTTCGCCGGGCTGCTGTTGGTCTTCGCCCGCGAGACCCTGCCGCGCGGTAAACATGGGCAGGCGCCGCGCCTCGGGGGCTACGGCCGAGTGTTGGCCGATCGTCCCTTCCTCGCCTTCTGTGGGGCGTACGCCCTGGCAGGGATTGCCTACTCGCTGATGATGGTCTTACTACCGGTGTATGCCAAGGAGAACTTCGCTGTCCCTGAGCGCGCCTACGGGTTCATCATGGCCACCAATGCTGCCATGGTCGTGCTGCTGCAGTACTCGACGACGCGCCGCACCCGGCGCTACTCCCCGTTTCCCGTGCTGGCGGTAGGTTCAGCCTTCTACGCGCTCGGTGTAGGGATGGTGGGGCTGAGTGCAAGCTTCTTCGGCTTCTGGCTGGCGATGGTGACCCTGACGGTGGGCGAGATGATCATGATCCCAACCTCGAGCGCGCTGACTGCCAATCTGGCGCCGGCCGACATGCGCGGGCGCTACATGAGCGTGTACGCCCTGACCTGGGGAGTGGGTTTTGGAATTGGCCCGGTGATCGGTGGCCTGCTCAACGACAACCTGGCGCCGGTTGCCATCTGGGCCTTCGGCGGGCTCGTGGGAGGCCTGGCGTCCGCCGTCTTCATCGTGCTCAGCCGGCGTATCCGGCTGAGCACTTTGCCGGACAGCGCGTCGAACGCCTGAGCCACCCGGCGGCGCAGCAGGCCACAAGTCCGTTTTCACATTTCGGCGGGCCAGGCGGTTATATGTGCAGAACACGACGGATGGGAGGCGGGTGGCGTGCGGGAGTCCGAGAGGATTGACGGGCTGGTCGATCGACATGGCAGGGAGCTGCATGTCTTCCTGTGGCGCATGTTGCGCGATGACCAGGACGCAGAGGACTGTCTGCAGGAGACGTACCTGAGGGCGTTTCGTGCGCTTCCCCGCCTTTCGCCGGAGGCCAACACCCGCGCCTGGCTGTACGCCATCGCTGCCAACGTGGGACGCACGTGGCTGAAAAAGCGCCGCAAG
>JBFYRF010000063.1:0-2975 GCA_041302385.1 Anaerolineales bacterium
AGCAGTCCCACGGCCAGACTGGGCGCCAGGGCCGGGGATCGGACCAGCAGTCGGTGCAGAGCGGGTGCGGCGGGAAGTAGGAGCATGAAGACGAGCAAGGTGGTGGACACAGCCGCTGCGCGCTTGAGCCAGCGCGGCGAGCGGCTGTGGGGCGGGGCCTGTGGCTCGATCATGTCGGCTCTTCACCCACCTGGCGCCAGGTGGAGGGCGGATCGAAGGTGTACAGCGGAGTCAGGCGCATACGCTCACTGCCGTCGGGCTGCAGCCGGTGGATGCCCGTCACCACCCGGCGTCCATCGGCGAGCCGATCCTGCTGTACGACGATTTCCACTGCACCGGCGATCATGCGGCGGATGGCGGCAAGCGGCATATCGAACCCGGCCATCAGCACCATCGACTCGAGGCGGATGAGGGCGTCCGCCGGCGAGTTTGCATGCAGCGTGGTCATCGAACCGCGATGCCCGGTGTTCATGGCCTGCAACATGTCGAAGGCCTCGCCACCGCGTACCTCGCCGACGATGATCCGATCCGGGCGCATGCGCAGCGCATTACGCACCAGCGTTCGGATGGTGACTTCTCCCTGGCCCTCAATGTTGGGCGGACGGGCTTCAAGCGAAACCAGGTGCGGGTGCTGCAGCTGCAGCTCAGCCGCATCCTCGATGGTGATGATGCGTTCTCCGGCGAGAATACACAGGCTGAGGGCGTTCAGCGTGCTGGTCTTGCCCGATCCGGTCCCGCCGGAGACCAGCAGGCTGTGACGGAGCTCGACGGCCCGCGCCAGGAAGTCCGCCATCCCCTGACTTAGCGTGTGCAGCGAAACCAAGCGCGCCAGGCTGAACGGCCGGCGGGAAAACTTGCGCACGGTCAGCACGGGGCCCTGCACGGCCAGTGGAGGGATGATGGCGTTGACCCGGGATCCATCGGGCAGGCGCGCGTCCACCAGCGGGCTGCTCTCGTCGATCCTGCGTCCGACGGGGGCCACGATCCGATCAATGACATGGCGCAGATCGGCCTGATCGTGGAACCGGGCATCAGCCGCCTCGAGCCGCCCGTTCCGCTCGACGAAGATGTGTTCTGGGTCGTTGACCATGATCTCGGTCACTTCTGGATCGTCGAGCAGCGGCTGGAGCGGACCCAACCCAACGACACGGTTGACCACCGCCCGAACAAGTCCGTCCATCTGCGGCTGCGTGAGCAGCCAAGGCTGCTCAGCGGCGATCCGCCCGGCGCGTTCGGCCAGCGTATCGGCGTCTGGAATCCCCTCACTATCCTCGTCCTGCAGGTCGGCGGCGATACTCTCCGCCAAGAGGGCATGCAGCATGTCTTCCTGTGCCACGCTGTGTGCGTCGCTCAACCCGGTCACTCCCCGGCGGTCGCCCTGGACCGCGCCGCCTCGCTCGGCCGGCCTGACTGCGTCCGGGCGGCGAGCAAGCGGTGAGCGAGTTGGCGGATCGCGCGGCCGTAGGGACTGCTGCGCGCCAGGGCAGCCGCATACCCGAAGTGAACCTGTCTCCCGATCGCCGTTGCGTCGGCCGGGAGCCATGCCCACAGCGGCACTTCGAGCGCATGCGATGCACCCTGCGCGAGCAGCGGTTGTCCGGACGTCACCTGGTTGACCACAAGGGCGGCCTTGCGCCGTGCCGCTGTGGGCAGGAGGAGCAGCCAGCGTCGGGCGGCGCGCAAGCTGGGAGGGTCGGTCGTGACTACGAGAAGCACCACGTCGGATCGGTCGTGCAAACCGTGGAGCGCAGATTCGCTGGAAGCATCCACGAGCAGCCAGTCCGCCTGAACGGCCAGGGTCTGCAGCAGGGAGGCTGCACGCAGGGGTGCACTCTCCAGCTTGTCCCCTCCGGCAAGCAGGCGCAGCCCCGAAGGATGCAGGCAGCAGGCTCGAGCGAGATGCTCCTCGCTCGGCAAGCCAGGCATCGCGATCAGGTCGGTCCAGCGGTGGGTGGGTTCGAGGTCGAGCAGCAGGTCGTCGACTGCCTCCGCCCCATGCAGATCCAGCAGCACGCACGAGGCGGCTGCCGCCAGAGCGACGCCCAGGTTGGTCGCCAGGAGCGAAGCCCCGGAGCCGCCGCGGGCCGAGGTGACCAGCACCGTTGGCATGGTTATGGACCAGAAGGTCGAGCCAGCAGGAGCAGGTGGTATCCGCCGGCTCTGGCCTGGAGAACGGCCTGGGCCTGCTCCAGGGTGACGGCAAGATAGACCCTTTCCGGCGCCTCGGCGCTGCCGGCTGTCCCAAGGATCTCGACGTTGCTGAGGACGAGCCCTGCGCCGTCCGGAGCGGCCTGGGGATGGATGGCAAGCAGGTCGATCCGATCTCCGGCCGCCAGTGGGGGTGGCGCGCCAGCCAGCCAGCCGGAAGGAAGGACCATCGCCCGCTGACCCTCCGGAACCAGATGGGCGAGCCCGCCCTGCTCCCCGCGCTGGAGCTTGCCCGGCAGCAGGACTTCGCCGGCCTCCAGCGGGATCTGTGCCGTCCGACCAACCGCCTGCGAAGGCCGCTCGAGACTCCCGACCGGGAGCAGGGCGGACGGGAAGAGGCGGAGCTCGACCATGTCCTGGGTGAGCACGGTTCCCGGGCGGATCGCCACGCGCGCGGTGAGCGCTGGCTGGACGGGCAGGGCGGCGCGGCGAACCGAGTCCAGGTAGGCGAAGACCAGCGCCCCCGCCAGAAGTGCCAACAAGGCCGCCAGGATCACGTAGTAGACGGAGCGGCGGTGAGCGCCGCTAGCCCAGGAAGGAGACGTGCTGGGAGCGGGGGAGGCGGGTTGGCTCATGCGCGCCAGGCGCCGCCGCGCAGCGTGGATGAAGCCTTCCCAGGCGGTTCAGTGGGCAACACGCGATCGAACCTGGGATCGGCCGGTAGCGGCGTTGAGTCGCCAGGGAAGAACGTCGGAGCCGGAGGCCGCATGCCTGTCCCCCCAAGGTGCGCAGCCTGATGACGTCTGCCGCTACTCTAGCATGTGCCA
>JBFYRF010000068.1:0-9015 GCA_041302385.1 Anaerolineales bacterium
CGGAACTCGGCTTCCGCGCCGGCCGGCGGCAGGGCGGGCGGCGCGCTCCGCGACGGGTTGGCTTCGATCGCCGTCGGCCGCGGCACTGGGGACGCGGGATTGGCTGCCGACTGGCAGCTGGCCAGCAGGATCGATCCAAGAGCTACGATCCATGTTCGTCGGAATGTCAGGAGCATCACCGGTGCCTCCACACAGAAGATCACCGATTCTGACGCTGGCGGGGGCGTACCTCTTACGGGGACTTGGATTCCAGAATCTGCAGCAAGGCTTCCAATTCCTCACGGCACTCGCCGCACAACTCAAAGTGCTGCCGAAGCTTCGGCAGCCAGCGCCCGGCGTCCTCGCCGCGAGCAATCGCCTCGGCGTACTGGTCGATCAGCGTCTGCACGGCGCCGCAGTCGACTTCATCCTCTTGCGTGGCCTCGGCCATAGCCGCCAGCAGGGATGCCTGAGCCGGCTGCAGCCCGACGGTTCTCCCGAGCCGAGTGCGTCTGCGCCGACGAAGCCGGCTGATCAAGTCCGCGAGAATGCCCATGGTCGTGTGCCTTCCTGACGCCCTGGCGCCGAAGATCCTTACTCGGCCTCGAAGGCGGCCATCATCTCTGCCGGCGAGAGGCCCTCGCGCGCCATGCGCCGTTTCAGGCGCAGGCGGGCATCGAAGATCAGCTTGTACAGGGCGTTGCGTTTCATGCCCATGCGCTGGGCAACTTCCTCCATCGGCATGCCCTTCAGCAGGGCGCGCATCGCAGTCCACTGCCTCTCGGTCAGCTCCTCTTGCAGGATGACCTCCAGCCGCCGGAGCAGATCGCGCTGGACGGCGCCGCGTTCGGGATCCGCCAGCCGTGCGCCATTTCCCAGGTCGCCCTGGCCCGCATCATCGAGCAGCGTTTCCAGTGAGATATCCCGCCATCGCCGCCGCCGCAGCTCGGAGAGCGCCAGGTGGACGGCGATGGCATTCACCCAGGTGGTGAACCGGCTCCGTCCCTGGAAGCTGTCCAGCCGCGCCAGCACCCGCACCAGTGTCTCCTGGGCCACCTCGTCGGTCAATGCCAGCAGGCGGGGGTCATCAGCGGGGAGCCAACGGTTGAGGGCCAGCGGCAGGGTGCGCACGATTTTCGCGCGCAGATCCTCGAGAGCCTCCGCCTGACGCGCATCGCCCGAGCGCAGATCCTCCAGCCAGATGGCATTGTCGCGCGGCATGCTGGGATTATCCTATAACTCGCTGCGCGGGCCAGGTAAGTAATCCGGCCCGCAGTACGTCTGAATAACGACAGCTTCCGAATGGAGATAGCGCGCACATGACCGAATCCTCTACGGATACCCCGCAGATCACCGTCTACGGCGCCACCTGGTGCCCGGACTGCCGCCGCGCCAAGAAGTTCCTCGGAGAACACCGCATCGGCTACCGCAACATCGACATCGAACAGGAGCCCGAGGCCGCGGCGGTGGTTGAACGCCTGAACCAGGGCAAGCGCATAATCCCGACTATCGTCTTCCCCGACGGCAGTCTCCTGGCCGAGCCGACCAACGCCCAGTTGGCGGAGAAGCTCGGCCTGCAGACTCAGGCCAGCCGCAGCTTCTACGGGGCCATCATCGTGGGCGGCGGCCCCGCCGGGTTGACGGCCGCCCTGTACCTGGCACGCGAGGGAGTGGACACGCTGGTCGTGGAACGCGCCGGCCTCGGCGGCCAGGCGGGAGCCACGCAGCGCCTGGACAACTTCCCGGGCTTCGACGAGGGTATCGGCGGAGCGGAGTTCGCCGAGCGCCTCGGCCGCCAGGCCCGGCGCTTTGGCGTCGAGATCCTGCAGGCCCAGGAAGTCCAAGCCATCACGCCCGATGGCGACTACTGGTGCGTGATGCTGTCCGATGGCAGGGAACACGCGGCGCGGGTGGTGCTGCTCGCCACTGGCGCACACTACCGAAGGCTAGGCATCCCAGGGGAGGAGGATCTGATCGGGGCGAACCTGCACTTCTGCGCCACCTGCGATGGCCCGTTCTACCGCGGCAAGCGAGTGCTGGTCATCGGAGGCGGCAACAGCGGATTCGAGGAAGGCCTGTACCTTTCACAGATCGCGGCCCAGGTCGACATCGTCGAGTTCGCGCCGCAGTCCAAGGCCAGCAAGATTCTGCAAGACAAGGTCGCCCAGCAGCCCAACATGCAGGTGATCCTTAATCACGCGGTCAAACAGTTCGTGGGGAAGGATCGGCTGGAGGGCATCCTGGTCGAAGATCGGGCAACCGGGCACACTTACACCTGGGACTATGACGGGGTGTTCGTCTTCATCGGCCTGACGCCTAACTCCGACCTGGCGCGCGATCGCGCCAAGGCCGACGCCGGAGGCTTCCTGGTCACCGACTCAACGCTGATGACCTCGCTGCTGGGCGTCTTCGCCGCCGGCGATGTACGTGCCGGGTCGACCAAGCAGGCCGCCTCGGCCGCCGGCGAGGGCGCCACTGCTGCTCTGATGATGCGGGACTACTTGCGGAGCACAGCGTGATCCGTCGACAGCTTGCCGTGCTTGGCCGCCGCCGGCTTGCCCGGGAGCTGGCCCACGGCCGACGTCGCAGAGGCTTGGTCGAACTCGCTGAGGGGCACAAGCGGGCTGCACCGGGGGCCTGCCCGCTGTGCAGTTCTCGCCGATCGACTGTTTGAGCGTCCCGCTGCTGGCAGCACACGCTTTGCCTTGCAGGTATCCCTAAGCATGCTGCCGGCCGCAGTGTGCACACGACAGCGCTGACCCACGGCGTCGGCGCTCTCGCCTGCGCTGCTCCCGATGGCCGTCGCCAACTCATCCACGCTGCCCAGCGGGCACATCCGGCGACCTTCGCACACCTGGGCGCGCATCGCCAGCTTCCTTGGGTTCACTGCCCGGGGGGTTAGTCCGAGGGGAGCTCCGGTGGACGGCCGCGACCCTGATCCTGTCCGGGGTTCTTCTCCTGCCCCTGGCCAGCACCAGGCGTTTCGGGGATTGCCGGCGTGGCCTTCCTCCCCGGGTTGGACGGTGGTCCCGTTTCCCGCCCGCGCACTTCCAGCATCTTTTCAAACGTCGCGCGGTTGCGGGTAGATTGCTGCAGCGCTTGCAGCAGACCCGGCTGCGCCGCCTGCGGCGCCTCGGCCCGGATCCGGGATAGCACTTCCGCCTGCCGGCCCAGTTGGCCAGCAATTGCCTGCAACGACTCGCCCCCCTCCTCGGCCGGCAGTTGATCCGCCAGGCCCACAAGCCGCTCAACAGCCTGGCGGTATCCTTCGAGCGCAGCCGGCAGATCTTGCGGTCGGCCATTCGCCGAAAGCTGCTCCGCCTCGCGCAGTCGTTCCTCGCTGAAGCGCACAAGCAGCTCCGCCTCGTCTTCGGCCGTCTGGGAGAGCGTGAGTTGGGCCTGCTCGATCACCTGTTTGATAGAGTACAGGTTGTCACCCGGCAGGCTGGACTCGGCAGCATAGGCGATGCCGCTGGCCGATCCGAGCAGCGCGATCCCGAGCGCAATGGACGCCAAGGCAAATGCAAGACGCAGACGTTTGCCTCGGCTGACCTCGGCCACAGGGGTCCGGCTGCGAATCTGCCTCTGGAGGCGACGCTCACCTGCCAGCTTCGCCTCCGGTGGCATCGCCGGCAGTGAGACCGCCTGCTGTGCCTGGCGGGCAGAGTGCAGCAACGGCTTCAGCCAGGCGGCGTCGCCTGGGTAGGCTCGAAGCAGGTCGTCGACCGAGGCGCTGCCTGACATCAACCGCGTCAGACAGGCGTCCAGGATTTCCGCTTGCCGGTGATCAGACCGATCCATCGTCTTGAACCATCCTCGACCGCAGCGCCTGCAGCGCCCGGTGGAGCAGCACCCTCACGGCGCCTTCCTTGCGGCCCATCCAGACCGCAACGGTCGCCGTTGGCAGTTCCAGCAGCAGACGCAACCGGATCACTTCCTGGTAGTCTTCCGGCAGACCAGCCAGCGCCTGCCGTACTGCGGCCAACTGCGCCCGACGTGCGATCTGGTTGTCGACGTCAGCTCCTGGCTCCGGCCGCTCGAGCGGCTCATCACCCAGGATCTCCCGCCGGTCCCGGCGGTACAGGTCGACCAGCGCGTTGCGGGCAATCCGGTATAGGTAGGCCGAAAACGGCCAGCCGCGCTCGTGGTAGCCCGGGAGAGACTGGTAAGCCTTCAAGAACACGGTAGACACCACATCCTCAGCATCCGCCGGCGGCACGCTCCTGGAGAGCGCGTAGCGGTAGATCGAGTCGGCATAGCGGCGGTACAACTCCGCGAAGGCGTCTTCATCACCGCGCTTTGCCTGGGCCACCAGGCGAGAATCATCGCTGTGCACGCTTGTCATCATGAGAACGGCGCTCGGAGCCGAATGTTACACCCGCTGCATAGGCCCGTATGGGTGTAACGGCAAGCCCTCGGCGCCGTTCTCTGGGTGCACATCCACGGCAGGTTCACCTGCCATATCCCGGCTGTCTTCGGCCGGGGAGGAGGAAGCGATGAAGATGATGGCTCTGATCTGGACGTTGGCCCTGCCGGGCCTGTTGTTTGCGCCCATGGCCGCAAGCGCTCAGTCCGACGCGCAGGCCGAGGTGAGCGTCGAGGTTAACTGCTCGGCGGCCACCTTTCGCCTGACTATGCTTGAAGGGCCGGGGCCCTACGCCCTGCTATGGTCCTTCGGAGACGGCGAGTCGCTCCAGCAGGCCTGGAACGGCGACGGGCCTCAGTCGACAGTGCACGCCTATCCAGGCGCCGGCGAATATGCATGGCATCTCGCAGTGTCCGATCCGGCAACCCAGAACCCTGTCGCTGACGTCGGGGGGAGTGTCCAGGTCGGCCCCACGGTCGACATCACCAGCGACCCCTTCCCGCCGCTGATCCACCTGCAGGATGGACAGGCGACGGTGTCGTTCTCGGCAAGTGCCGAAGGCGGCACTCCGCCGTATGCGTATGAGTGGGATCTAGATGGCGATGGTGCGCCGGAGGGTTCGGGCGAGGGGAATGCCTACTCCTACACCTACACGCAGGGGGGCAAGACCACCGCGCGGGTACGCGTGACTGACGCGTGCGGACTGACCGCCTCGGCCAGCCTGCCCGTGGTCAGCGTCGATCCCGCCACCACCTGCCACCCCATGGCGCAGCGTATCGCCGATGCTGCCAGCCTGCTCTTCCCGGGACAATCCACGGCTACCTACACGTGCGAGGACATCTACGCCTGGTTCGAAGGGGAGGGCAGCGAGGCCAATCTGGGCTTCGGCCGCATGTGGCATGCCATCCAGTTGGCCGAAATCCTCCCTGACCTGACCTGGGAGGAAATCCTGCAGTGGCAGCTCGATCAAGGTGGCTGGGGGACGCTGCTGCAGATCGATCGCTATACCGATGCCCTGGCGGATGTGAGCTCCGCGGATTGGATCCGCCTGGTGCTGAGCGGCGAAGTCGACGCCAAGGATGTACGCACCGCGCTGCGCACCGCGGTTGCCGAGGGCGTGGATGCAAGCGAGGTCTTGCAGCGGGTGGCCGCTGGCGCCAACCCAGGCGAACTCAAGCAGCTCTACAGCACGGCCGAAGATCTGCAGGTCGACCCAGCTGAGCTCGATGAGTTGCTCGCCCTGGGGCTGTCGCTGGCGGAGATCCGCCATGCTGAAAGGCTGGCAGATCGCCTCGGAGCGGATTGGTTGACCCTCGCCACCGAGCACGCCTCCGGCGCCAGTTGGGGTGAGATCCTCGATCCCCTCGGCAAGCGCCAGGAAGCACCCGAAGCGCAAGAACAAGCGCAGCAGCGCAATCAGGAGCAGAATCAAGAGCAAGAGAACCGCCAGCTTGAGGTGCAGGCCGAGCATCGCCTGCGCACCGCCGAACGGATGGCGGAGAAGTACGACGTGCCTGTCGGCACGATTCTCTCGGTGCTCGACGGCGCCTGCCAGGGTGACTGGGGCTGCGTCATGGCCCAGTACCGAATGCAGCCGGACAAGGGCGGCAAGCCCAAGTAGCGCATCAACCGGCTGCCGCCAAGCCGGGTTGCCCCGATCAGCCAACCCAACAGCCTGCGGGCGATCGCCTGCAGGCTGTTGCTCTTTGTGAGCGGAGCCCCCGCGTGCCCGGTCCAGCGCACACACATGGGATATGAATCCTGACCCGATTCCTTGTCGAGCTGCGAAACGATGCGAGCTTCGTGGCTGGTCGGGTTGATGGTGACTGCGGCATGGGTAGTTGCTGCTTGCGCCCCGACGCCTCAGCCTGTCACGATCGCGATCGTGGCTGCCGATTCCACCCACACCCCGTCGAGCATTCAGGTGAGTCCCGGCCAGCTGGTCAACCTCCGACTTCAGAACGACGGCACGGTCGAGCACGACTTGAGCCTGTCCGAATCGCCGATCGCCGAAGGGAGGGTTGCGGCGACGCCCGAGGCCGGGCATAACATGGGCTACCTGCACGCCGGGGAGACATACACGGTGCACGTCTCGGCGCAGCCTCGCCAGGTGGCGGATGTCTCCTTCACGCCCACCGAGCCCAGGACCTACGCCTGGACCTGCACGATCCCGGGGCACACAGCAGCCGGCAGGGTCGGCACGCTCGGGGGGACGGTGCCGCAGGCTCCAGCTTCGCTGCTCGTCTGGACAAGAAGCCGCCCCGCACGGGAATGTGCGCTTAATGGCGCGTGACAACCCGCCGTTTCCACCCGGGCGGCCACGCGCCTAGAATCCAGTTGCCGCAGAAGGGGTGGGGTATGTCCTTTGCCGCTCGAACCGAGACGCTGCAATTGGAGGGCGCTTATGAAGTGCTGGCGCGGGCTCAGGCGCTGGAAGCCGAAGGGCACAGCCTGATCCATCTTGAGATCGGGGAACCCGATTTCCCAACCCCGGCCAACATCTGCCTCGCAGGCATTGAAGCCATCGCCAATGGCCGCACGCGCTACAACCCGCCGGCTGGCCTTCCGTCTCTGCGAGAGGTGATTGCCGCCAGCGCCGGCGACCAGCGCGGGATCACTGTGCGCGCTGGCCAGGTCGTCGTCAGCCCGGGCGCCAAGCCCAACCTCTTCTTCCCCACCCTGGCGCTGGTCGAGCCCGGCGACGAGGTGATCTACCCCGATCCGGGGTTCCCCACCTACCGGGCGATGATCGAGGTCGCCGGCGGAACGCCAGTGCCCGTGCCGCTCGAAGAGGAGAGCGGCTTCTCCTTCGACCTTGATCGTTTCGACCGCGCCATCAACGATCGCACCCGGCTGATCGTCCTCAACAGCCCCGGCAATCCAACCGGCGGGGTGCTGCCCCTGCAGGACCTGGAACACATTGCCGCTGCGGCGCAGAAGCATGATGCCTGGGTGCTGTCCGACGAAGTTTACGCCCAGATCGTATTCGATGGTCTGAGCGTTCCGAGCATCGCCGCCCTCGACGGGATGCTCGAGCGAACCATCATACTCGACGGTTTCTCCAAGACCTACGCCATGACCGGATGGCGCATCGGCTTTGCCATCATGCCGGAGGCGCTGGCCGCCCGCGTCTCGCTGCTGCTCAATCACTCGGTCGGCTGCACCGCTCACTTCACCCAGCTGGCGGGGATTGAGGCGCTCACCGGCCCGCAGGACGCAGTGGCCAAGATGGTGGCCAGGTATCAGGCGCGGCGCGACCTGCTGGTTGCCGGGCTGAATGCCTTGCCGGGCATCCACTGCCTGCTCCCCCAGGGCGCGTTCTATGCTTTTCCCAATATCCGCGAGACCGGGCTGAGCAGCCGGGATTTTGCCGATGAGATGATGCAGGCCGGGGTCGCCCTGCTTCCGGGCACGGCCTTCGGTCAATGTGGGGAGGGGTACGTGCGCCTGTCGTATGCCAACTCACAGGATAACTTGCGCCGCGCCCTGGCAAGGATGAAAGCCGCCATCCACCAGCGCCCCGGCTGATCCAACCCGTCGTCCCGATGCCTCACGATCCATCCCCTGAGGGCCTGGGGCTCGCTGCGCGTTTCCGCCGCCCGTCTTGCCAGTGGTCCAGCAAGCGCGTGTAGCCAAGCTGGAGCACGTAGGCGACCCCAATCACAATCGGCGTCGCAACCAGCATCCGGACAAGGAACTCACGATCGGGATTTCCCTGGGGAAACACCGCCAGCACCGCGATCCAGATCGGTCGATGGAGCAGGTAGATGAAGAAGGAAGCCACAGAAATCAGGGATACCCAGCGGAAGCCGATCCGGCGTTCTGCCACCGGCTGAAGCACAGCCAGGGCAAGAAGGCCTGCCGCCATCACGAAGAAGGTGAAAGCCGCAACAGCCAGTGGATCGTCAGTCCCAAAGCGCGACGTCTGCGGAAAGACCATCATCACCGCCGCGGCCAGGGCTGCCAGGGCGACCTTCTCGAGGTGGAAGAAACGCGTCACCAGGATCTTTGGCAGCCAGCGCCCCCGGGCGATCCAGACCGCCAGGGCGAACACCGGGAAGAAGTAGAGCAGCCGCGCATCCATCCATCCCCAGCGCAGATGAACGAACCATGCCCCGGCATAGACTGCTGCAAAGGCCGCCAGCAGGCCCACGGGGCGCCTGCAGATGGCCAGCATTCCGGCTACGAGGACGAAGAAGAGCCAGATCATTCCGATGAACCACACGGTTTTGGCCACCTTGTCGACTGCCGGCACAAGCAACAACTGGAGGCCCAGTACATGTGCCAGCCAATCCGTTGCGTCTAGCGTCACACCGACGACCGTTCCGAAGAGAACCAGCGCGACCAGGTAGGGGGGATAGATTCTCCAGAAACGCGCTCTCAGGAACTTCCCCGAGCGTCCCCCGGCAGCGCCATCGAACGACTCCACTGCCAGGTATCCCGAGAGAAAGACAAATCCCCCGAGCAAGAACGCTTCGATCAGGGGCTCGAACTCCTCGAACGGCACCCCCGCAATGGAATAGCGGTAGATCCCGCCATGATGCAGAAGCAGCAGCAGAATGACGATCGCTCTGAGGTAGTCGAAGGATAGGATGCGGGAGGAAGGGGCGGAAGGGTTGTCCGCTTCCCCGTGTCTAGCCTGCATGATGTTTCTGGGGTCCGGCTCTGGT